>DCZG01000020.1:9955-13935 GCA_002331575.1 Atopobium sp. UBA2090
CTCCCGGTCATCTCGCCGGTCTTGCTCGCCGAGACGCGCGAGGAGGTCGCCACGTACTCGGTCCCCTCGACGCCGTCGTCGTTCGTGTAGACGCGGACGAAGTAGTAGCCGATGCCGTCGTCGTTGGACGTGAAGGTGAACTTGCCGGTCGACCAGTCCATCGTGAAGTCCGTCGGTGCCGCGAGGGTGTCTGCCGCTGCGCTCGTGGTCGTGGACGAGGTGGACGTGGCGCTCGTGTCGGTGCTCGTGGCACCACAGCCGACGAGTCCGAGGCCGAGGGTGGCGGCGAGTGCCGCCGTCAGGGCGCCGCGCGCGATGAGCACGCCGGGCCTGCTGCTCTTGTTAGTCATGTTGGTCATCCTCTCTGGATGCTCAAGGTAGGGGTCTACTTCTCGGATTCGGACGCTTCGCCGTCGGTGTCGTCGGACTCGTCGTCCTCGTCGGCCTTGTCACGATGACGCTTGACGCCGAGAAGGACGCCGGCGACGATCGCCGCGGCGGCGACACCGCCGATGACGTAGACGCCCGTGCTGACGCCGCCCTTCGAGCTGGACGCGGTCACGGACGTGGTGACCGCCTTGCCCTCGGAGTCCACGCCGTGAGGGCCAGCGTACTGGTAGAGCATGTGGCGCATGACGTCGTGCAGGCACTGCTGGCCATAGGCGTACTCGGTGGCGTCGCCGAATGCCGCGAGCGTGGATGCGTTGTTGATGTAGCCGCCGTTGTTGAGGATGGCGCCCTGGATGGAGAGCATGGCCTGCGGCGAGTTGTAGACGTCGCCGTCGTTGCCGTCTCCGTCGGTGATGAGGTAGCCCTCCCAGCCCCACTCGTCACGCATGGCGGTGACGTACATGCCGTAGTGGAACCAGGTCATGCCGATGCGGTTGAGGGAGCCCATGACGCCGTTGGCACCGAACTCCTTGATGGAGATCTCGTACGGGCGCAGGTAGAGCTCGCGGATGGCCTGCTCGTTCGCCCAGCACGTGTTGCCGGAGCGGTTGGTGTCACCGTCGTTCATGCAGCAGTGCTTGATGAAGATGTTGGTGCCCGTGGACATGATGCCGTTTGCGGCGGAGCCGCCCATCTTTCCGGAGATGAAGCCGTCCTCGGAGTAGTACTCGAAGTTGCGTCCGCCGAAGGGGCTGCGGTGAAGGTTCATGGCCGGTGCGTAGGCGCCCTGGACGCCGGAGAGGATGGCCTGGTGGCCGTAGGCGACGCCCTCGGCGTAGGCGAGGTCGCGGTTCCACGTGGCGGCGATGGTGACGGCGCAGGGGAACCAGGTGTTGCCGGCGCGCGTGCCGTTGGCAGGCTCGCCAGGTCCGTCCTGGCACTTCTGGTAGGGCTTGCCCACCGAGGCGACCTCGGGGACCTTCCAACCGGAGTTGCCCTGGACCTCGATGGCCTCGTCGATGGTCGTCATGCTCGCAAGCTTGTCCCAGGCGGCCTTGCCCTCGTCGGTGTCGATGGGCACGCCGCTCATGTCGGCGACGGTCAGCTGGTGGAAGGAGCCGCTTGAGGGCTTGGCGTCGACGATCTTGATCGGCAGTTCGCCGTCGGTCTCGCCCTCCACGACATAGTAGACCTGCTCCCACTGGGGGAACTCGAGCGAGGACACGTCGGTGCCGTCAGGCAGGGTCTTGGAGAACGGCATGACGTCGTTGCCGTGAGCGTAGATGGTCTCGGTGATGGAGGTCTTGACGCCCTTGCGATAGGTCTCGAAGGTGTACTGGGTCTCCGCCATGCCCGTCCCCTCGAGGGCCGCCTTCAGCGCGTCGCTGACCTTCTCGTTGGGCGTCTCGTCGGAGCTGTGGGTCATGATCTGCTTCATGCCGGCGGCGAAGTCGGCGCGAGAGAGGTAGCCCTCGAGCATGTTGCCGTCGCCTGCGGTGACGTCGTCCATGGAGTTCTTGGCGGGCACCTTGTCGGACGAGCGGGCTCCCGCGTAGTCGGCACCGGAGAAGTCGCCGTCCTCGTCGTAGATGATCGGCGTGGCGAGGTCGACCGAAAGGGTGGCGGAGGGGGCGTTGGTCGAGCCCTTCTCGCCCCACTGGTGGGCGTTCTTCTGCACGTTGAACTTGTAGGTGCCGTTCTCGAGCACGTAGCAGCCCTGGCCGAAGTTGTCGAAGGTCGCGATCTCGTCGGTGTCGAAGGAGAGGGTGACCTCGCCGCTCTTGCCCGGCTCGATGGAGTCGGTCTTGCCGAAGGCGATGAGGGTGACCTTGGCCTTCTCGAGGCCGACGCCCTTGATGCCGAAGTTCTCGGTGTCGGTCTGCCAGGGGGCCTCGACGTAGAGCTCGACGACGTCCTTGCCGGCCACGTCGCCGGTGTTGGAGACCTTGACCGTCACGGTGTTGGTCCCGTGCGCCTCGAGCTTGACGTCGGAGCTGGTGATCTCCTCGGTGAAGGTCGTGTACGAGAGGCCGAAGCCGAAGGGGAACTGCACGACCTCGTCGTATCCGGAGGCGGTGCCGTTCTTCCACGTGTGGCTCGTGAAGTCGGACGAGTCGAAGTAGCCCATGGCATCGGCGGTCTCGTAGAAGCGATAGCCGACGTAGATGCCCTCCTCGTACTGGTAGAAGGTCTGCGCGCCCTCCTGGGCTCCCATGCCCACCTGGCCCGTGGCCTGCGTCGCGTTGGTGTAGCGGTTGTCATCGGTGTTGTAGTAGGTGGGGTTGGTGGTCATGTCGTAGACGTAGGTGTCGACGAGGCGACCGGAGGGGTTGGCCGTGCCGGCGAGAAGTGCGGCGACGCCCGAGATGCCCGCCTCGCCGGGGTGGCCGATCCAGAGCGCGCCGTCGACGTTGTACTCGCTGGAGTCGATGAAGCCGAGCTCCATGGGCGTGGCCGAGTTGATCAGGACGATGGTGTGCGAGAAGTTCGTCTTGCAGAAGGCGAGAAGGGCCTTCTCGTTGTCGGAGAGCTCGAGGTAGGTGGCTCCCGTGAGCGTCGACCCGTCGCCGTCGTAGTCCATCGAGGGTGAGGCGCCCTCGGAGCCGGAGCGAGCGAAGGTGACGATCGCGTAGTCAGTGTAGCCGCTGGCGAGAATCGCGGACTTGCCGGACTCGTAGACGTCGGAGCCGAACTCGTGAATCGACGTGTAGCTCGTCCAGTCGCCCTTGCTCTGCGTGCCGGAGACGCCCTGCGCCGCGTTGCCCGTGAGCCCGCCGACGACGCCGGGGTCGCTCTCGGCGACCGCGCGCTTGCCGCCGCACTGCTTCTCGAGCCAGGACCAGGCGTCGGCGTTGACGTCGAGGCCCGCCTCGTTGAAGGCGTCGCTCATCATGACGGTGTTCTCGTCGTCCGCGCCGCCGGCAGATCCGGTGCCGCCCTCGACGTAGTTGTAGGACATGCCGCCGAGGATGGTGACCTTGGTGCCCGACGCCAGGGGCAGGATGCCGGAGTTCTTGAGGAGGACGGCGCCCTCGGACTCGATGTTGACGCAGGACTCGTAGCCCTCGTTGAAGCAGTAGTCAGAATCGTACGTGGTGGTGTCGGCGGTCGAGCTGCCGGAGTCGGCGGCGAGGGCCGTGGTCGGTGCCGCGAGTTGCGCGGCACTTGCGGCGAGCCCCGCCGCGGCGGAGATGCCGGAAGCCTTGATGAGCTCTCGACGTGTGATGTTTGCCATTCGAATCTCCCTTGCCTTGCTGGTTTCTGTTCCGANNCGAGCGCACTATCCGAACGCGATCTCGACGCCCTGGGGCGCCGCCCCCCTCCTTCCCCGTCGGAGTCTGCCGTCATCGTCCGCATGCCTTCCGCGTGCGGGCTCAGTTGCTGATAACAGTGTCTCTGACCTGGTGTTTTGCCTCAATGCGCCGGGAACGAGCGGGGCGGGTGGGGTACAAGGGGGAGAGGCGGGGGAACGTTCGGGCACTCGGCGGGGACAAGTGGCGCGTGCTCGCCGACGACGCGCCGCCCGCGGCTCGGCGGGCTGCCGTCCGTCCGAACGTACCGTCCCCGGCACCGCTCGTACGTACGTGTCG
>DCZG01000166.1 GCA_002331575.1 Atopobium sp. UBA2090
CTCGGACGACAAGGCTGCCGATTCCGTCGACACCCCAGAATCCGAGCCCAGCTTCTCGGAGGAATCCGAACTCGACGCCGACGCCACGAACAAGAACGAGCGGCGTGCTCGTCCCTCCAGCCGCGTCATCACATCCGACGCCCCGGTCGCCGCCGGGCGCGCCCGTCACTCCCGCGCGTCGCACGCGTCTTCGGCAAAGGCGGAGACGCGTGACGTTCCCTCGACCCACGCCGCTCGCCACATGAGCGCCGCAGACTGGGATCGTTCGGGCGTCATCCGCGTGCGCAACGTCAGCTCCGCGTCGAACGACGAGGAGAGGCGCCAACCTACGAGCTCGAAACAGCGTCCTGTCGTGGAGGCCCGTCCGCGTACGAGGAAGATCGACGCGGTGCCCAACCCCGAGATGTCTCCCGCTGTCGTGGAAGGTACCAAGGCTCCCGTCGAGCCCGAGGTCAAGAGGGAGCACTCCCATCGCAAGACGGGTCATGTCGCCCGCGACTACGGCGACGTCGCAGAGAACTACGTTCATCGCGAGACGCTCCGCAACCGCATGGTCTCTCGTGCGGAGGGCGTGGCCGCGGTCCTCAAGAGCAGGATGGGCTCGAACATGATGGACGGGATTCCCGTGATCACGCGTCCTGACGGCTCGGTGGGAGACGTGGGCACCGGTTGGTGGGAGCGCGCGGTGGGTCCCAGCGCCATCGAGAGCAGGGTTGCCTTCGTCGAGGACGACGTCATCCCCTCGGACTTCACCGATCCCGGCATCCGTCCCATGATCGCGATGCCGTCGTACGATGACCTCTCGGCCGCGCAGTCACGCTCGACGTCCAGCGACGAGGAGAGCGAGCTTCGCTCAGCCCGTTCCGGAGCGATAGCCGGGCGGGTCGCCTTCGTGGACGAGGGGGTCTACCCCGAGAAGCGCACCATCGACGAGGTCGAGGCGGACGATGTCTGGACGTCCGCCCTGAAGGCGCTTGACGAGAAGATCGAGGCGCAGTCCGCCACGAACCAGGCTGACTCCTTCCTCGATGCCGTGGGCGACTCGGACACCATCGACGAGCCCGACGGCATGGCGGCGGACACCCAGTTCATTCCGTTCAGGACGCCTGCGGGACACCCCGAGGTCGTGGACACCGACAGCTACGTGAACTACCTCATCGACGAGGAGTTCTCCCACAGCTCGTCCACCGCGGTCCGCAGGCCCTCCCGCGACTTCCTCCGCATGCTCGAGGGCGGCACCTCGGCGACCTCGAAGCACCTCTCCCATGGCGACGCCCCCGTCCGCCACGGGAAGCACTTCGCAAAGGAGGAGACCTTCGTCTCCGCCGCGGAGGCTTGATGACGCCTCGCGAAACACCGGACCTCACGAGGGCGGGCACCCATCGTTGGGCGCTCGCCCTCGTCGTATGGGTGGCCTTCAGCTGGGGTCACTCGCTCATGTCCGGTGGCGCCTCCTCCGCGGAGAGCCTCTCATTCGTGAACGCCACACGAGGGTTCTTCGAGCTTATCGGCGTGACCGAGACGCTGACGATGACCTTCATCGTGCGGAAGACCGCGCATCTCCTGGAATACACCGTGCTCGGAGTCATCGCGGGGGGTCTCATGCGCCGGGGATGGGGGAGCGGCCGCCTTCACGGGATGCTCGCCCTCGTCGTCGTCGCGATCGTACCCATGGTGGACGAGACGATCCAGCTCTTCGTGCCCGGGCGCGAGGGTCAGATGAGAGACGTGTGCATCGACCTTCTCGGCATCGCCCTGGGGCTGCTCCTCGCTCGAGCGGTGACGCGCCGCCATCGCTCGCATGGCAGCGACGCGGCCGCCCGCTGAGCGTGTCGGCCGACCGTTTGTGCAGCTTACGACTTTGTTTCCGAACGTGCTGCATGTTACAGAAAGGGAAACCTTCCGATAGTGCTGAGGGAAACCATGCATGCCGCCGCTAAAGTCACGTTCAACTTCAGCCTTTCTTGTGAAGTCAGGGATGAGAGGAGACATCACATGTCAGTCATCAGCAACATGTCCAGGCGTGAGTTCCTGGAGGCGTCCGGAGTGGTCGCCGCGGGTCTCGGCCTTGCCGGCTGCGGCTCCAGCTCGAGCTCCAGCTCGGATTCCAGTTCTTCGAGCTCGACCATCAAGGTCGGTCTCATGGGCCCCTACTCGGGAGACGTCGCGCAGTACGGCCTCGCCTGCCGCTACGGTGCCGAGCTCTACGTCAAGCAGGTCAACGAGGCCGGCGGCATCAACGGCAAGCAGATCGAGCTTGACGAGCAGGACGAGAAGGGCGACGCCACCGAGGCGGTCAACGTCTACAACAAGCTCGTCGAGGACGGCGTGACCGCCATCGTCGGAGACGTCACCTCCACCCCGACCATCGCCGTCGCGCAGGCGTCCGTCGCAGACAACATGCCGATGGTGACCCCGTCCGCGACCGCCGCGGATGTCGTCAAGTACGGCAACAACATCTTCCGCGCCTGCTACACCGACCCCGAGCAGGGCAAGCTCATGGCCGACTTCGCGGCCACGCAGGGCTACAAGACCGTCGGCTGCATCTTCAACTCCGGCGGCGACTACGAGGTCGGCGTCAAGGACGCCTTCGTCAAGGAGGCGACCTCCAAGGGTCTTACTATTCTCGACCCGCAGGGCTACGCCGCTGGTGCCGTCGACTTCAACGCCCAGCTCACGACCATCATCGCGGGCAACCCCGACGCCATCATGTCGCCCAACTACTACCAGGACGACGGCAAGATCGTGACCCAGGCCCGTCAGCTCGGCTACAAGGGCGTCTTCCTGGGTGCCGACGGCTGGGCGAACATCGTGGGCGGCGACGAGGAGTACGCTTCCGCAGAGGACCTCGAAGGCTGCTTCTATGACT
>DCZG01000103.1 GCA_002331575.1 Atopobium sp. UBA2090
GCGGCAGCAACGGCTTTGGCTACGACCCGCTTTTCCTGCCCGACGACACGCCGGGCAAGACCATGGCCGAGCTCACGCTGGAGGAGAAGAACGCCATCTCGCACCGCTTCCATGCGCTGGAGGACCTGGCCAAGAAGTTGGCGTAAGCGGCATGTCAGAGGGACGTGCCGAGACAAGGGAAGGATCGGGCGAGAAGCCCGACGGACAAGGGAGGAACACATGAGAATCGTTCGGACCGCAGACTACAACGACATGAGCCGCAAGGCAGCGAACATCGTATCAGCGCAGGTCATCCTCAAGCCCGACACCGTGCTCGGGCTCGCTACGGGTTCGACGCCCCAAGGCACGTACAGGCAGCTCATCAAGTGGTACGAGAAGGGCGACCTCGACTTCTCCAGCGTCTCGTCGTTCAACCTCGACGAGTACCGCGGCCTCTCCGACGACAACCCGCAGAGCTACCACTACTTCATGCGCGACAACTTCTTCGACCACATCAACATCAAGCTCGAGAACACCCATGTGCCCGACGGCACCGCCACGGACGCGGCCGCGATGTGCGCCGCCTACGACGCCATGGTCGCGGCTGCTGGCTATCCCGACCTGCAGCTCCTCGGCATCGGCGTCAACGGCCACATCGGCTTCAACGAGCCCGACGACCACTTTGCCAAGGGCACGCACTGCGTCGACCTCACCGAGAGCACCATCCAGGCCAACTCGCGCCTCTTCGAGCACGAGGAGGACGTTCCGCGCCAGGCCTTCTCGATGGGCATCCAGACCATCATGGACGCGCGCATGATCCTCATCCTGGCGAGCGGCGCCAACAAGGCGCAGGCCGTGTACGACATGGTCTACGGCAACATCGACCCGCGCTGCCCCGCGTCGATCCTGCAGCTCCACCGCAACTGCGTCGTCGCCGCCGACGAGGCCGCGCTCTCCAAGTGCCCCGTGGCGTAGTCCTTCTCGCCAGCCGACGGGCATCGTCCCACGACATGACAAGGGCCGCATCGGATCGTCTCCGGTGCGGCCCTCTTTGTCACGCGGCGGCTACACGGACAGGACCGTGAGCTCCTTGGGGAAGGAGTTGAGCACCTCGCAGCCGTCGTCGGTCACGATGACGAGGTCCTCGATGCGGACGCCGACGTCGCCCGGGAGGTAGATGCCGGGCTCGATGGAAAAGATCTGACCGGGGCGGACGGGCTCGTCGTGGACGCTCGAGACGTCGCCCGGCTCGTGGTCCACGAGGCCGATCTGGTGCCCCAGCCGGTGCGTGAAGTACTCGCCCCAGCCCGCGTCCTCGATGATCGACCGCGCGGCTCGGTCTATCTCGGCAAACGTGACGCCTGGGCGGACGAGCGCCTCCGCGGCCTCGTTGGCGGCGCGCACGGTCTCGTACACGCGGCGCTGGTGCTCGGTGGGCTCGGCGGTGAAGAACGTGCGCGTCATGTCGGAGCAGTAGGAGCCCTGCTTGCAGCCCACGTCAAAGAGGACGGGGTCTCCCGGACGCAGCACCGTGCCGTCGGGCGAGTGGTGCGGGTCGGCGGCGTTGGCGCCAAAGCTCACGATCGGCGAGAAGGAATGGCCCTCGGCGCCGAGCGAGCGGTACTCCGCGAGGAGCCGCTCGGCGATGCTCGCCTCGGTCACTCCCGGGACGACCTGTTCCACGAGCCAGGCCATGGCCCGGTCGTTCGTGGCGGACGCGGCGCGCATGAGGTCCTGCTCGCGGGCGTCCTTCACCGAGCGGGCGTCGTCGACGGCTCGGGACCCGAGCACGAACGAGCTCGCCGCACCGGCGGACATGAGCGGCACGAGCCAGCGGGCGGCGAGGTCCTTGTCCACGCCGAGCGGTGCGTCGTGACGGGTGACGGCCGTGACGAGCGGCACGGGGTCGTCGGTGTCCGAGAAGACGACCACGTTCTCGCAGCTGGCGTGGGCGTCGGGGAAGAGGCGGTTGCAGAAGAGCACCGGAGCTCGTCCCGAGGCGAGGTGCAGGGCGAAGAAGCGCTCGTACGGCTCGGTGTAGTAGCCGGTGAGCCAGAAGATGGACAGGGGATCCGAGACGATGACCTGATTGAGGCCCATCTCGCCGAGGTTCTTGAGGACCTTCTCGACGCGCGCTTCGTTCATGCTTGGCTCCTGCCGACGGATGACTGGTGGCAGTGTAGCACGGAGCCTCGAGGTGGCTTCATATGTGATCCTGTCGCATGCAGACTCGTGGTCTTGTCGTGTCGGTATGCCTGTGCGACTTGTTCGCGTTATTTTCAGAGCGTAGGATAGCTCTTCGGTGAAATAGGCCATTTTCGCCCGCAGAGGGCGTCGGAGGACACTGATGGAAAACGAGATACCGCCCGTCAACCGCGTTGACCAGATTCGCGAGGAGCTTACGACGCTTCAGGGTCAGCGGCTGAAGGTTCGTGCAAACATGGGCAGGTCTCGCATCGTCGAGCGTACGGGCACCCTCGTCAACGCGCACCCCTCGCTGTTCGTGATCGAGGTCGAGGAGCGTCGAGGCCGCACCGCGCGCCAGTCCTACCAGTACGTGGACATCCTCACGGGCACCATCGAGCTCTACGACACCAACACGGGCGAGCGTCTGCTCGACTTCTCCAGCATCGACGAGTAGCACCGCCGGCGCCCCATGCCAGGCCGTCAGGTCGTCACCACCCCCTGCAAGCTCAACCTGCATCTCGGCGTGCATGTCGAGAAGGACGCGCGCGGCTATCACCGCGTCGACTCCGTCATGCTGCCCGTCGAGCCGACGGACGGCCTCGTCGTCGAGGACGCTGACGAGCTGATCGTGCGACACGAGCCTGCACTCGCGGTTCCTGCCGAGAAGACGACGGCATATCGGGCGGCGCGCCTCCTGGGAGAGGCCCTTGGCGCTCGACCCGACGTGAGCATCAGCATCGTCGACCGCATACCCGAACGAGCAGGACTGGGCGGGTCGTCCGCCGATGCCGCCGCCGTGCTGCGCGCGCTCGTGCAGCGCTGGGACGTTGACCCCCTCGACCCCCGCGTCGTCGAGACGGCCAGGCGCGTGGGTGCCGACGTGGCGTTCTTCCTCAATCCCGTGCCGAGTCTCATGGTCGGTGCCGGCGACGTGCTCGCCGAGACCTTTCCCGAGCTCGTGGGCGTACCTGTCGTGCTCGTGATGCCTCGCACCGAGGGTGGCGTGACGAGCGAGTGCTACGCGGAGTTCGACCGCGAGCCCGAGGAGGCTGCGGACTACGGGCCGCTCTGCGCCGCGCTGCGCGTCGGCGACGCTGACGGGGTGGCCGCGCACCTCTCGAACAACCTCGCCCCTGCGGCGAAGCGCCTCGCGCCCGTGGTGGGGGAGGCGGAGACCTGGCTCCTTTCGAGGGACGGCGTCATTGCCGGGCAGGTCACGGGGTCGGGCGCGTGCTCGTTTGCCATCTGCGAGAGCGAGGACGCGGCGAGGCGCATCGCGCGGTCCGCGGATATTGAGCGTGGTTGGTGGTCAAAGGCCGTGTTGACGGTTGGTTTGGATTCGATTTTCTGCTAAAGTACGTCTGCTACGGGTTGTGGCTCAGCTTGGTAGAGCGCTCGGTTCGGGACCGAGAGGTCGCTGGTTCGAATCCAGTCAACCCGACCAGAAATGAGCAGGTCGGAGGCTTAGCGCCTCCGACCTTTTTTGTGCGGATATCGGGGTCGACCGACCGCGTACCAATAACGTCAAAGGATCCTTCTGGCTTATTGGCACAGCCCGCGAGCCCGCTACCTGCGGGTGCCGATAACGCCCTTTTGTCTCGGCGGCGTTTGCCCAGTTGGTACCGTGCCAATAGCCGAAAAGGATCCTTCGACGTTAGTGGTACCAGCCACATCCCCGGCAGCCGTCGGATCACTGCGCGCTTGCGATGTCCCGTATCAGGGCGTTTGCCCAGTCGGTGGCGGCGACAACGCCGTCGATGACGTCGAGGCCGTCCGACTGGCTGTCGTAGACGTCCGCCCAGTCGGGGCCAGCCGTGATGGTGGGCGGCCACGCCTGCTGCTGCCTGTAGGAGAAGAGCCTCTCGCACGTGGCGCGCAGCTCGGCCAGGTCGAGTCTCTCGTTCGCGGCGATGAGCTGGAGGTCTACGAGGTCGTGTGCGCGGTGCCCGCCGGGCGTGCTGGCTGCGTGCAGCTTTTGTGCCACCTGGAACCGCACGGGCATGACGGGCACGGGGCCAGGCTCGGGCAGACCGAGCCGTGAAAAGATTTCCAGGGCCTCCTCGGTCGGTGCTCGCCACTCCGGCTCGTCGGCATCCCCGATTTCGTCGTGGCCGACCTCGAGGGGGACGGTGCACCACTGCCTTCCGCGGTAGGAGAGCTTGATGTCGTAGGGGTGCATGACGTATGCGGGGTCGAGGCCGTCGATCTCGCGTGGCTCGCCCGGTGCTACCGTCGCCGTAAACGGCCCCCAGCCGTCTGCGAGCGACCGCTCGAGCTTTGCGACAAAGGTCGTCTCGTCCGAGACGCGAGCAGCGTCGAGGTCTCGTGTGAAGCGGGTTGCCGCGTCGCCGTAGCGGAACTTGAGCGACGTGCCGCCCTTAACAACGCCCTCGGGCAGCATCTGCGCGACGACCTCGTTGGCGACGAGCGAGCGGAGGCGCAGCATGGCGATTCCACGCTCGTTGGCGAGCCTCTCCACCTCGCCCGTGAGGTATCGGAGGTTGCGCGGCATATCGGACATTGCGGTCACCCCTCCAGCTCTCTCAGCAGCTTGTCCTTCTCCGCCTCGGTGATAAGGCCCTGTTCTCGTGCGTCGAGCGTCGCGTCGGCGAGCCGGTCGGGCTCGACGCTCCGCTTGCAGGTTATTATGGCGTCGGCGACAGACTGCGCGGGGATGCCCTCCCACTCCGACGTCCCGGTGCCGTCGTCGGGCACGAGCACCACCCATGCGGGCAGTCTGCGTCTGACCCTGCGGGGCGTCGCGACGGTGATGCGGCTCGGGTTTACGAGCGCCAGGTCGTGCATGGCTAGCACCGACTCGCCCCAGAGGTACGCCCCCTCCCCGGCCGCGGCAACGGCTTCCGCGAACTGATCGAGCGGCGTCGGCACCCAAGCGGTCACTCGGTAGACGCCCCTTGCCACGCGGCGGAGCCTGCCCTGCCCGACGAGGTGCGTGAGCATGCGGCCGCTCACGCCGGCGCGACGCGCGTCTGCCGCGGTAACCACGCCGTGGTTGTCGGCAGCCATGTCCCATATTTCATCGTAGTAGGCCATGTCACTATATTACACAATATGTAATATAGTGACAAGACGAGCGAACGAGGTCACAGTCCAACGCGCTTCGTTCGGGACCAAGGGGCCTGGTTCGAACCCCGTCAACCCGACCCGACCAGGACTATGCGGGCTCCGGGGGTCGACCGACCGCGCACCAATAACGCCTTAGGATCCTTCTGGCTTATTGGCACCGGCCGCGAGCCCTCTACCTGGGGGTACCGATAACGCCCTTTTGTCTCGGCGACGTTTGCCCAGTTGGCAGGGTGCCAAGAGCCGAAAAGGATCCTTCGACGTTGTTGGTACCAGTCGCACCAGCGGCACCCGCTGGCTCCTAGCACGCGGGATTGTCGACCGTGACCTTGTCGACCTCCTGGAACGGCGCCAGGCACGAGACCATCTTGACCGGCTCGTCGTAGGCGTTCCTCACGTAGTGGACCTCGCCGGGCTCGATGTGGATGAAGTCGCCCTGCGTCAGCGTGTTGACCGTGCCGTCGACGACGATGTCGACCTTGCCCTCGAGGACGAAGAAGTTCTCCTCCATGACGTTGTGGTAGTGGGCCTGGAAGTCCTGCCCGGGCTGGAACGCCACGAGGGCGAAGTTCATGCGCGGCCCCTTCATGAGGTACTTGGGGCCGGAGTCCCCAAAGCGGTACTCGCGGTCGTTCTCGTTGATGACGAACATGGCTGCCTTCCTTCCGTCGGGGCGTTCTTCTGATGTGCGCGTGCGTCGTGGGCGAGAAGCCCGCGCGTCTTCCATGCCAAACCTAGAGGCCCGGTGCTCGCCACATGGCCTTGGTCGCGCCCTTTTCGGCAAGCGCGAGCTGCGCGGCGTAGACCTCGCGCCATTCGGGATACATCCTCGCATAGACCTCGTGCGCCGCGGCGTCGGGCTCGAAGGCCCGCTCCCACCGCACGACCGCGTGCGCTCCCTCGGCCGGGCTCGCGTAGATGCCCACGCCCACGCCGGCGAGAATCGCCGCGCCGAGCGCGGTCGCCTCCTTGACCACGGGCACCTTGACTCTCTTGCCGGTGACGTCGGCCAGGATCTGCGCCCAGAGCTCGCTCTTCGAGGCACCGCCCGCGAACACGAGCTCGTCGGGCTCGTTGCCGGTCGCCTCGCGGACGAGGTCGATGTGACCCCGGACGAGAAGGGCGGTGTTCTCGAGAATCGCCCGGTAGAACGTGTATTTGTCGTACCGGTCGGGCTCGAGCTGGAAGTTCGTGAACGTGGGGCTCGCGTGCGTCCAGTGGATGAAGTCCATCACGTCGGAGAAGCAGCACAGCATGCCGTAGGATCCCGCGGGGACCTTTGCGGCGTGCTCGTTCATCACGTCGTAGACGTCCCGTCCCTCGCGTGCGGCCTGCTCCTTCTCGGCCTGGCAGAACCCGTCGCGGTACCAGCGCATCACGAGTCCCGGCTTGAAGGCGAGGGCCTCGTACTGCCAGACCTGCGGGACGGCGTGGCAGTTCACGCGCACGCGGCAGTCGGCGTCGGTCGCGCCCGAGTCGGTGTTGAACTCGTACTGCCAGAAGCTGCCACCAAAGACGCCGGCCTCGCCGGGCAGGCAGGCGTCGACGCCGATCATGCCCAGCTGGCAGTCGCCGCCGCCGACCACGACGGGCGTCCCCACGGCGAGGCCCGTGTCGGCCGCCCCGTGCCCATTCACCGTTCCCGCGAGCGTGCCGCACTCTCTGACCTCGTGGAAGATGTCGGTGCGGATGCCGCAGCGCTCGGCGATCGAGGGGTCCCAGGTGCGACTCTGAAGGTCCATGATGCCGGTGGTCGAGCCGTTGGACGGCTCGACGGCAAGCACGCCCGTGAGCCTGTAGATGAGCCAGTCGTTGAACATGCCGATCGTCGCTGCCCTGTCATAGACCTCGGGCATCTTGTTCTTGACCCAGAGCAGGCGGGGGAGGGCACCGAGGGCGAAGGTCTGGCCGCTCTCCCGATAGAGCTCGCGCTCGAGCCCGGGGTTCGACCGGATGAGCTCGCCGACCTCGTCGTTCGAGCGCGCGTCCACGTTCGCGCAGGCCCAGATCTCGTTGCCGTCGGCGTCGTAGAGCAGGATGCCCTCGCGCATGCAGGTGGTCGAGACGGCGGCGACGTCCGCGGGGTCGATGCCGGTCCGGCCGAGGAGCTCGCGCACGCAGCCGCTCGCGAGCTCCCAGTTATGGACCCAGTCGAAGTCCATGGAGCCCGGCCATCGCGGGTCCTCTCGGTGCGTCCACTCCCTCTGCGCGACGCCGACCTGGTTGCCTTCGGTGTCAAAGAGCACCGCTCGGACGCTGCCCGTCCCCGCGTCAATCGCCATCAGATATGCGCTCATCGAGACGCCTCCCACCTCGAAGTCCGGTATCGCCTGCCCTGGACGTCGGGTGTCCCTTTTGGCTGCCAAAGGGCGTTGGCACCTTTGGCAGCCAAAAGGGAC
>DCZG01000106.1 GCA_002331575.1 Atopobium sp. UBA2090
GCCCGGAGGGCCGACGAGCAGTGCGCCGCGTGGGCAGCGGGCGCCGATGGCGGTGTACTTGTCGGGGTGCTTGAGGAAGGAGACGATCTCCTCCAGGGACTCCTTGGCCTCGTCCTGGCCGGCGACGTCTTTGAAGGTGACGCCCGTCTCCTCGCCCTTGACCTCCTTGGCGTTGGACTTGCCAAGGCCTCCGCCGCCCATGCCGCCGAAGCCGCCGCTCCCGAAGTTCATGGACGGGCCGTCGTCACCCATCTGCTTCTTCATCTGGCGATTGAGCCACCAGCCAAACCACAGGATGAGTATGAGCGGAAGCCCGTAGGAGATGAGCATGTAGAGCCAGATGTTCGACGAGTTGTCGGGGACGGTGGCGCCGTAGGTGACGTTGTGGTCGTCGAGGAGCGTCGTGAGGGTGGTGTCGTCGGGGAAGAGCGTGGTCGTGTAGTACTTGGTGGAGTCGCCTGACCCAGTGGTGAAGCTGATCGAGCTGTCGCTCGTGTTGAGGCTGACGTTGGTGACCTCGTCGTCAGAGACCATCGTCTTGAACTCTGAGTACGAGACCTTCGTGGTCTGGGAGTTCAGGAGGCTCGGGTAGAGCATGCCGCTCACCACGAGGTAGAGAACGATGGCGATGAGGACGTAGAGCAGCATCGAACGCCGTCGCTTGTTGTCGTCCATGTCCATATTCCTGGGGCCTTTCCCTGGTGTGGCTGTTCTGGACCCGTACGGGTCCAATAGAGCCTATGTACCCAAATTCACCGCGTTCCTCGCGCGGACGGCAACTTGCGTGGAATCGCCGTCTACACGGCCTTCTCGGCAAGGATCCCTGTCCGGTACGCGTCGAGAAGGTCGCGGAGGTCCGCGATTTGTCCTCGGATGTCGGCGCCCGTGTCGGTGTCCCCGATGGTGAGGGGCCTCGTCTCGACCCAGAAGCGGTCGTCGTCGCTCATGATGTCCTTGTTGAGGTCGAGCACGTCATCGATGCTCCCGAAGGGACGGTGGGCCTTGATGCGCATGCCGACGGGGTCGGCGATGAGCGTGTATCCCGCGATGCCCGTCGTCGCGTGGTAGGCCTGGCAGAAGCCTCCGTCGATGACCACGAGCAGCCCGCCACCCTTGATGGGGCTCTCGCCCGAGGCGGCGTGCACGGGCGTGTGACCGTTCACGATGTGGCCGTGGGCTGGGTTGACGCCGAACTCCCGGAGGATGGAGCGGCAGACCTCGGGGTCGTTGACGAGGGCGAAGTAGGGGTCCCTCGGCTCCTTCCACGTGGACTCGTCGGTGAAGTAGGTGCGCTCGAAGGTCTTGATGACGCGGCCCGAGAGTGGCGAGAGGCGTCCGCACCACAGGTACCACATCCAGTCGAGCGAGACCTGGTCGTGCTCGTGCCAGGCGCGGCGGGCGAGACGGTCGGCGTAGTCGTAGTACTCCCTGCCCGCGAGCATCTTGCCCTGGTGGTTCACGGCGCAGAAGGTGCCGTCGGGGTTCATGGGCACGCAGGCGTGGAAGAGGACGATGTCGTTGTGGACGAGGTAGGCCGATCCGCGCTCGTAGAGGAAGTTCACATGGCGGCGGAGCTTCTCGGACGAGGTCACGGCGTCGACGAGGCCGTCCATGACCTCCTGCTCCTCGGGGGAGAGCGCGTAGGGGTCGGCGGGGTCGACGGTGGGGAAGTCGCGGGTGCGCATCGCGCGGTCCTGCCCGTCGACGTGGCAGACGCCGAGCTTCGGGTCGATGTGCTCGAGGAGCAGACGGTCGTCCATCTGCCAGTTGGGATGGCGGAGGATGGTCTGGCCCTCGAGCTTGAACAGGATCACCGAGATGGCCTTCTCGGAGGCGTCCATGCCGTCGTCCGCCGTGTAGGTGCGGTCGGCGAAGAGATAGAGCTCGCGCAGCGACACGCCATAGGTGCTCTCGAGGATGCGCAGGCTGTCGTAGCGGATGTTGTTGCGGATCACGGCGGCGAGGCAGGCCGCGGACCCCGCCGCGGCACCCATCCACACGATGTCGTGGTTGCCCCACTGCAGGTCGAGCGAGTGATAGCTCATGAGGCGGTCGAGGATGAGGTCGGCGTGCGGACCGCGGTCGAAGATGTCGCCGACGAAGTGCATGTGGTCCACGGCGAGACGCTTGATGAGCTCGGAGAGCGAGCGGACGAAGTCGTCTGCCGAGCCGGTGTCGATGATCGTGTCGATGATGCGCTGGTGGTAGGAGAGACGGGCCTCGCGCTCGTCGGGGGAGATGTGGAGCAGCTCGTCGATGATGTAGGCGTACTCGACGGGCATGGCCTTGCGCACCTTTGAGCGGGTGTACGAGCTCGAGAGGCGTCGCGCCAGTCGCACGAGCCGCATGAGCGTGATGGCGTACCACTCCTCGGTGGCGCGTCCCTCGTCGTGGATGCGGCGGAGTTTGGCCTTGGGGTAGTAGATGAGCGTGCAGAGCTCGGCCTGCTCGTCCATGGTGAGCTCGAACTTGAAGGTCGACTCGACGCGCTCGCGGATGACGCCCGAGCAGTTGTTGAGGATGTGCTCGAAGGCCTCGTACTCGCCGTGGACGTCCGAGACGAAGTGCTCGGTGCCCTTCGGCAGGTTGAGGATGGCCTCGAGGTTGATGATCTCGGTGTAGACGGCCTTGGTCGTCGGGAACTTCTCCGAAAGAAGCTCGAGGTACTTGAGGTGCTCGTCGCTTCTGATTGCTGGGTCCGTCATCGCTGCTCCCCCTGTCGCTCTCCCCGTGTCTCCATTATCGAGTTCGGGGGCATGACTTGGAACATGGAATCGGCATCGCCCACACAAACCCTTGCTGGAAAAGGGGACAGGTTGCTTTTCCAGGTCCTCTATTCCGACGATTCGGCCAGCGGCGGACAAGAGACGACGACCGAGAAGCCCGTGGGCGCGACACGCCCGCGTCGCCGTGTTACGCTACCGACTGGCGAAAGACCAACGAGTGCGGGCAAGGGGTCGAGCCGAACGAGACGCCATAAAGAGGGCGCTTACCGAGAGGAGCCATGCGCATGAAGAGGTATCTGAACATCTCGCTCGCGTATGCCGTCGCCGCAATGGTCGGTGGCGTCTTCTACCGCGAGTTCACCAAGTGGAACGGCTTCACGGGCGTCACCGCCCTGGGCAAGGTTCACGTGCACCTGTTCCTTCTCGGCATGGTTATGTTCTTGCTCGTCGCCCTGTTCGCGGACAGGCTCGACCTCTCTGGGAACGGGCGCTTCCATGCCTTCATGCGCATCTATAACGTTGGCGTGCCCCTCACCGCATGCATGCTGATTGTCCGCGGGGTCACGCAGGTGCTCGCGACGCCGCTTTCTCCCGGGGTGGATTCCGCAATCTCTGGCATCGCCGGGATCGGCCACATCCTGGTCGGCGTCGGCCTGGTCCTGCTGCTGCTCTCCCTGCGACAGGCGGCGAGAAAGGCAGTGTAATAGAGTGAGGGCTGCCTGCACGTCCCCTCATGACGTCCCGTGTCGCACGATAGCTTTTTGTACGTATACCTATCGCACGACACACCTGAGCGCCGGATTTGTATCGTGCGATAGCTTTTTGCAAACTTACGTATCGTGCGACACGGCAATGGTGCGGCACTTGGTGAAAGTCGCCCTGACACTACAGAGTATCTGTCGTCATGATAGCGTCGGCAGGGCGGGGCGGGAGCATGGTATCGATGAGCTCTTGCCGGGCCAGCTGGTATGAGCTGGAGTCAAGTACGGTCAACGCATGATGAGCCCATGTGCGGCCATTGGTCTCGGCCATGGCATCAACGATTTTGCGAAGGTATCCGTCAAGCCCCTTCCCCGTGGAGACGGTCTCGAATCTCGCGGGGAACACCTTGATTCCGCAAGCCTGGTAGTCAGAAACCCGACGGTCGTCTTCTGCGCTGGCGTCTCCTCCGTCGTGATCGTGTCCGTTGTACTCGCCAGCGATGTGGAACAACACCCAAAAGAGGTCCGGTCGAAGCGAGACGTGCGAGACAAGACCGCGCTCTCGCTCACTGAACTTAAGCGGTTGGTTGGAGACGGGCTTTGGCAGACCGAGACCCCCAAGGTGGGGAGACAGACAGCAAGCCATCTCCAGCAAGGTCTCCATGGGGGAGCCAAGATTGTCCAGCGCATAGGGCAGCGCCATCCTGAACAAGGTGAGCCCATGGATGCGCCTCGCATCTTTGAGGTAGCGAGAAAGCCGTTCGACAGAGGTGATTGGCTCGAGCTCGTAGACTGGCTGACCGCTCCGGGGATTCGAGGGGTGGCGGGCGTATCTCCCGCAGAGCTCGTCAATGAGCTCGACGAGGCGAATGAGCGCGACGTCCTTGTCGATAGATCCTTGTCTCACTTTGAGTGAGAGGTCTGCAGCCGCGCGGACGACGCATAGTTCGGGCGACTCCGTGACGATCGGTTCAAAACCAGGGCGAGAAATTCGTACGAAGGAGCAGCTGGGTAGATTCTTCTCGCAGATTCGATGGCAGCGAAGCTCGTCTCGGGAGCGATCGCAGTCACGAGGGACAAGAACGGTCAGCTTGGTATCCGGCCTCAACCCGTGCTGCTCGCCATGCTTGGCGAGCAGGGCGTCGTTGACCGTCCTGCGCGAAGTCACGTTCGTGCGCCATGGAGGGTTCTCGTCCAGTCGCGTGATTACGAACGAGGAATCCCTCCGCGCAGCGCGGATGAGCCTGAGCGCAGCGGGATATGTGAGTCTGGTTTCCATACGACCAAGCCTAGCAGGGCGAACTTACGGCAATCTTGCGGGTGGCTTCCGGCTTTCTGACAAGTCCGGGAGGGCAAAATTCGAGATACCAAGCTCAGCGGGCGCCAATTAATGATTGTCGCGCTCGTACGGCATCAAAAGTTGTTTCTTCGCTCCACGGAATCTGCATCACCTCATGCCGCGGTGCCCATTGGAGGTCCAAGTCATGGCGAAGAAAAAGGCCAAGCCTACGATAGGGGTGTGCGAGCATCGGGAGCCGGGCGGCGTAGCACCAGGTTTGTGTCGCACGATAGCTTTTTATACGTAAACCTATCGCACGACACACCCGGGCGCCAGATTTGTGTCGTGCGATACGATTTTGTACGTAAACCTATCGTGCGANNGTGCGACACAGAAGCGCGGACGTCGGCCCTCTGCCCGTCGCCCCGCCCGCTACCCCCGCGCGGGCTTCTCGGCGCGCACCGCGATCATGGAGGGTATGCCCAGCTCGTGGAGGCGGCCTTCGCCGTTGGTGTCCTCGTAGAGGTCGCGTATCACGAGTCCCGCGCGCAGCATCCCGCCGAGAAGCTCCTCGAGGGAGTGGGAGAACTGCATGCCCGCGTCGGAGCTCTCGAGCGACTCCACGAGCGAGGGGTCGGCGACGGGGTCGAAGGGCAGCCCCCGCACGATGCTCGTCTCGTCATCGTCCACGATGTAGTTAATGCCCAGGTCAAGGCCAGTGAGAAGCACCGCGCCCGGCTCCATGACGCGGGCGACCTCGCGCCAGATGGGCTCGACCTCGCGCACGTAGCAGAACGAGACCGGGTTGACCACGAGCCCGAAGCTCTCGTCCGCGAAGGGCAGCCCCAGCGTCATGTCGGCGCGCACGATCTCGATGTCGTAGCCCTCGCGCTCGGCGACGAGCCGCTCGGCATCGAGCTGGGCGGGCGTGTAGTCGAGCACGGTGCAGCGCGCGCCCGCGGCCGTGAGGAGGGGCATCTGCTGCCCGCCGCCCGAGGCGAGCCCGAGCACGCGGGTCCCGGCGAGGGGCGGGAACCACGCGCGCGGCACGGGCCTCGTGGGCGTCAGCAGGATCTGCCAGTCACCCTCGACCGCGCGTGCGTACTCCTCGTGGGAGATCGGCCGTCCCCACTCCCAGCCCTCCGCGATCCACCGCGTGATCGCCTCGGCGTTGACGTCCTGGTAGCTCTTCTCGGGCATGGTTCCTCCTGGGGGAGAGCCACGGCGTACGCGCAGGTCGTGGCATTTGTGGGACGTGCGAACATAACCTCGCGCGATTCCCGGCTGACGGTGTTCGCACCGTTCGTGAGTGCTATCATACCGCCTACGGCTGTGATGGGGAGAGTACCCGGGACAGCGTGGTCGACAGAGAGCGGGGGTGCTGAGAGCCCGTGTCCACGTCCCGGCGAAAATCACCCCGGAGCTGCGGCCCCAAAGCGCGAGGGCGCGAGTAGGCGTCGCCGGCAGACCACCGACATCGGTCAACCGAGTATGGCGGAGTACCGCTCGCTGGGTGGTCGCAAGCGAAGTGTGCATTCGAACGCTTCGTCCCAGCAGGAGGGACGGGCGTTTTTTTGTGGGCGTCCGTTTGAGGCGAAGGGATCGCAAGGTGGCAAACCAGTACAAGAAGACCACGAACCTGCCCAAGACCGAGTTCCCGATGCGAGCGAGCCTGGCGCAGAACGAGCCCAAGCGGCTCGCGGCGTGGGAGGACGCGGGCGTCTACGAGCTCATGCTCAAGAAGAACGAGGGGCACGAGAAGTTCGTCCTCCATGACGGCCCCCCGTACGCCAACGGCCCCATCCACCTGGGTCACGCCCAGAACAAGATCTCCAAGGACATCATCAACCGCTACTGGGCCATGCAGGGCTACCAGACGCCGTACGTCCCCGGCTGGGACTGCCACGGCCAGCCCATCGAGCACAAGGTCGAGGAGATGCTCGGCACCGAGAAGTTCAACCAGCTTCCCACCGAGAAGGTCCGCGAGCTCTGCCGCAAGATGGCCGTCGAGCAGGTCGACACCCAGCGCCAGGGCTTCAGGCGCCTCGGCGTCCTCGCCGAGTGGGACAACCCCTACCTCACCTACGTCAACGACTATGACGCCACCGACATCGAGATCTTCAAGGCCATCTTCGACAGCGGCGCCATCTACCGCGGCCGCAAGCCCGTGCACTGGTGCAGCCACTGCCACACCGCCCTCGCCGAGGCCGAGATCGAGTACGGCGACGAGGTGAGCCCCGCCATCTTCGTGCGCTTCGAGATGACCACGGTCCCCGCCGGCCTCGAGGCCTGGAAGGACAGCCTCTGGGTCGACATCTGGACGACCACGCCGTGGACCCTTCCCGCCGACGACGCCGTGATCCTCCACCCCGAGGCGGAGTACGTCGCCGTCCTGGTCGACGGTCGCGCCGAGATCATGGCCGAGGCGCTCGTCGAGCGGTGCTGCGCGAAGTTCGGCTACGAGTCGTACGAGCTCGCCAAGGGCGCCGACGGCTCGACCTGGCACATGAACGGCGTCGAGCTCTGCCACAACAAGTACCTCCAGCCGATCTTCGGCGACCAGGGCGTCGAGGGCGAGTTCATCTACGCCGACTACGTCACGCTCGACGACGGCACCGGCGTGGTCCACACCGCCCCCGGACACGGCGTCGACGACTACAACGCCGGCATGCGCTTCGGCATCCCCGTCGTCATGCCCGTCGACGACGACGGCCGCTTCTACAAGGGCGAGGGCCTCGGAACCGGCGGCCCCTGGTCCGGCATGGAGGTCAACGAGGCCAACCCCAAGATCATCAAGTGGCTCGGCGAGCGCGGCACGCTCATCCTCCACGAGGACATCACCCACAGCTACCCGCACTGCTGGCGCTGCAAGCAGCCCGTCATCTTCCGCGCCACGAGCCAGTGGTTCGTCTCGATGGACAAGACCGGGCTCCGGAAGAAGGCCCTCGAGGAGCTCTCGAAGGTCGCGTTCTACCCCTCGCACGCCATCAAGCGCATCGGCTCGATGGTGGAGGGCAGGCCCGACTGGTGCATCTCCCGCCAGCGCAACTGGGGCGTGCCCATCCCGGCCTTCACCTGTCAGGACTGCGGCGAGACGGTCATGAACGACGCGACCCTCGACAAGGTCATCACGCTCTTCCGCGAGAAGGGCTCAGACGCCTGGTTCACCGACGACCCCGCGAGCTACCTCGGCGACGCCTGCACCTGCCCCGCCTGCGGCAGCCACGACCTCAAGGCCAACCCCGACATCCTCGACGTGTGGTGGGACTCGGGCGTGAGCCACACCGCCGTCTGCAGGCACCGCGGCTACCTCAAGTTCCCGGCCGACATGTACCTCGAGGGCTCCGACCAGCACCGCGGCTGGTTCATGAGCTCGCTCATGACGAGTGTCGGCGCCTATGGCGTCGCGCCCTACAAGTCGGTCGTCTCGCAGGGCTTCACCCTCGATGGCCAGGGTCGCAAGATGTCCAAGTCGCTCGGCAACGTCATCGACCCCAACGGGGAGTGCGACACCCGCGGCGCCGACGTTCTGCGCCTCTGGGTCGCCTCGGTCGACACCTCGACCGACGTCCCCTGCGACTCGATGATCCTCGACCACGTGGGCGAGGCGTACCGCAAGATCCGCAACACCTTCCGCTTCCTCCTCGGCGAGATCGAGGGCCAGTTCGACCCCGCGACCGACGCCGTCGCGACGGCCGACCTGCTCCCGTACGACCGCCTCGTCCTCGCGCACCTGTGCGAGGTCCACGACCAGGCGAGCGAGGCCTACCGCGGCTACCGCTTCAACGTGGTCTTCCGTCTGCTCTACGACTACGTGACCGAGCTCTCCAACGGCTACCTCAACGCTACGAAGGACCGCGTCTACTGCGACGGCGCCACGAGCTTCGAGCGCAGGAGCGCCCTGACCACGTGGGCGCAGATCCTCTCCATGCTCGTTCACGACTTCCAGCCGATCCTGGTCTACACGACCGACGAGGTCATGCAGTACCTGCCCGCCTCCATGCGCGACGGCCAGGACTACGCGGCCCTTCTCGACTGGTACCAGGCACCCATGACCGCCGACGAGTACCGCGCGCTCCTGCCCGCGTACGAGGCGCTGGTCGAGGCCCGCGCGGCCTTCACGAAGGCCTACGAGGACGCCCAGGCATCCGGCACCGTCACCGAGAAGACCTCGCAGGCCGCTCGCGCCGAGCTCACGGTTCCCGAGGACGCCTACGCGCTCCTCGCGGGCGACGGCGCCTGCGACCTCGCCGAGCCCTTCGTGTGCTCCGAGGTGTGCGTCGAGCGCGGCGAGGGTTACGCCTGCACCGTGCTGCCCGCACGCGGCGAGAAGTGCCCGAGGTGCTGGAACTGGCGTGAGCTGGGCGAGGACGGGCTCTGCGCGCGCTGTCACGACGTCATCGAGAACATCGGGGAGTAGGACTCTTGGATCAGACGAAGATGACCTGCTGGCGAGGGTTCCGAGCCATGCTCTACGGCATCATTGTCGTGGTCGTGGTCGTGCTCGACCAGGCCACGAAGGCAGCCGTGAGGCATCTCCTCGACGTCGGCGAGTCCGCGGGCTTCATCCCCGGCGTGCTCGACCTCAAGCTCGTGGAGAACACGGGCGCGGCCTTCTCGCTCGGCAGGGGTGCCGGGCCGCTCTTCATCGCGGTGGCGATCGCCATCCTCGCCGCCGGCTGGGTCTTCGTCTGGAAGCGCACCGACGCGCCGCTCTCGCTCGCGATCTCCATCGCCTGCGTGGCCGGCGGTGGCGTGGGCAACATGATCGACCGGATGGTCATGGGCTACGTCACCGACTTCCTGGCGACCACCTTCGTGAGCTTCCCGGTGTTCAACGTCGCGGACATGTTCGTGACCTGCGGCGTCGTCATCTCGTTCGTGATCTACACGGCGTGGGAGTCCCGACGCGAGCACGCGGCGGGCAAGACCGACGTCAGCTCCCACGAGGCGTAGGGTTATCGAGGTCATTGTCATGTGCGGCGCCGTCCCCGGCCCGGGGGCGGCGCCGTTCGCATAGAGTAGGGTTGTAGCTGGCGAGAAGGACCGTGGGGGGAGGGGTTGCGACATGCTCGGTCGTGTGACGGAGGCCCTCGTGGGGCCGGACGACGACGGCGAGAGGCTCGACGCCTTCGTCGCGTCGATGCCGTACAGCCCCTCGCGAAGCGCCTGCGCTCGCCTCATCGAGGAGGGCCGCGTGACCATCAACTCCACCTCGGCCCTCTCCAAGAGCGAGCGCGTCGCCCTGGGCGACCGCGTCGCGGTCGAGCTCCCCGAGCCCGAGGACGAGGGCGGCCCCCTCGTGCCGAACCCCGACATCCCCCTTGACATCCGCTATGAGGACGACCGTCTCATCGTCCTCTCCAAGCAGGCGGGCCTCGTGTGCCATCCCAGCCCGGGGCATGTGCAGGACAGTCTCGCCAATGCGCTCGTCGCGCACTGCGGCTACGACCACCTGGGGCTCCTCCAGGGCGAGGACCGTCCCGGCATCGTGCACCGCCTCGACATGGACACCTCCGGCCTCATGGTCTGCGCCAAGGACGACGAGATGCAGCGGGCCCTCCAGGACCTCATTCGCCTTCGCGTGCTCGACCGTCGCTACCTGGTGCTCGTTCACGGCTACGTGGCTCCCGAGACGGGCACGATCACCACGGGCATCGCCCGGTCGACCCGGGACCGGCTGCGCATGGCCGTGTCGGACGACCCCGGCTCGCGCGAGGCGATCACCACCTTCACGACGCTCGAGCGCTTCGAGGCGGGGCGGCGCGACGAGGGCTACTCGCTTCTGGAGTGCCACCTCTACACCGGCCGCACGCACCAGATCCGCGTGCACATGCGTCACATCTCCCATCAGGTGGTCGGTGACCAGCTCTACGGGCGGGGGGACGACCGCCTGAACCTCGGCCTGGATCGTCAGTTCCTGCACTCGTGGCACATCCGCTTTGACCATCCGGCCTCGGGCAAGACCATAGAGCTTGCCGACCGCCTCCCCCCGGACCTCTCGGGTGTACTAGAATCTATTCAGGAAAGGTCCATGGGACGCACGGAGGCGGGGAGTGTCATCTGCCCGCAGATCCTGGCCACCGGACTGACCGACGGCACCATCGCGGAGGGATAGGGCGCATGGAGTTCAACAAGCTAGGCATCACGCCGATCGTGATCTTCAACCTGATCATCTGGCTCTTCTTCACCCTCGCGTACTTCTACCAGTTCGTCTACATGATTCGCGTGTGGGCCAGGGGCACGGTCGTCCTTCCCCCCGCCAAGAAGCAGCACACCTTCGCGTTCTTCATCTCGGCGCACAACGAGGAGCCCGTCATCGGCAACCTCGTGAGGTCGATCCTCTCGCAGGACTATCCGCGCGAGCTCATCGACTGCTTCGTCGTGTGCGACGCCTGCACGGACAACACCCACGAGATGGCCGAGCAGGCTGGCGCCATCGTCTGGGACCGAAACGACCTCGCGCGCCGCGGAAAGAGCTGGGCCATGGACTACGGCTTCGACCGCATCCTCAACGAGTATGGCGACAAGTACGACGCGTTCTTCGTCTTCGACGCGGACAACCTCGTCTCTCCCAACTACACCACGATCATGAACCAGGCCTTTGACGCGGGCTATCTCGTAGCCACGAGCTACCGCAACTCCAAGAACTTCGACTCCAGCTGGATCAGCGCCGGCAACGCGCTCTGGTTCATGCGCGAGGCGAAGTTCCTCAACAACGCCCGCATGATGGTCGGTACGAGCTGCGCCATCTCCGGGTCGGGATGGATGGTCTCCGAGAAGATCGTCCGCGGCATGCACGGCTGGGACTTCCACACCCTCACCGAGGACATCCAGTTCTCGACCTTCTGCGCCGCCAACAACATCCAGATCGGCTTCGCGCCGGCGGAGTTCTACGACGAGCAGCCCGTCACGTTCAAGGCGTCCTGGGTGCAGCGCCTGAGGTGGACGAAGGGCTTCTACCAGGTGTTCTTCTCGTACAAGGGAGACCTCGGCAAGGGCATCAGGCACCGCCAGTTCGCCTCGTACGACATGATGATGACCATCGCGCCGGGGATGCTCCTCACGCTGCTCTCGGCCTTCATCAACTCGACCTACCTCATCATCGGCTCGCTCAGCCACGGCTTCCTCGTCACGGAGGCCGAGCTCTCCATGTGCGTGGGCTCGCTCGTGATGACCTTCGGGTCGATGTACGTCGTGTTCTTCATTCTCGCCGTCATCACGACGATCTCGGAGCGCTCGCACATCCACTCCAAGTCCAAGGTCCGCATCTTCACGAACCTGTTCACGTTCCCGATCTTCATGATGACCTACGTGCCCATGGCCGTGGTCGCCCTGTTCAAGAAGGTCGAGTGGGTGCCCACCAAGCACGACATCGCCGTCAACGTCGAGGACGTGCTGAGCGCGGACACCGCCCAGTAGGGGAGAGCAGAGAGAAGAATGACGCCCCGGCGCGATTGGCTCGCACCGGGGCGTCTGCATTCTCGGCGTACTTCGGGCGAGAACTGCTACGCGCAGCAGCCCTCGACCCAGCTGATGAAGTTGGTCGCGGCGTCACCCGTCCGCTCGGCGGTGGTGTGGCCGAGTCCCCAGACCGTCTCGAAGTCCACGTCCTGCACGTTCGAGTTCGCCTCGAGCGCGAGGGCGAGGTTCATCTCGGTGGTGAGCGAGGTGTCGCCCTGGTCGATGCCGGTGCGAATGCGCCAGTGGGCTGCCGGGGTGGCGCTCCCGAAGCCCTCGTAGCCCTCGCAGACGAAGTACATGGGGTTGTACATCTTCTGGCGGTCGGCCGTGAGCGTGCCGAGGTCGTCCGTGTTGCTCATGTCGCCCTTGTAGGCGTCGACGTAGCTCGAGTCGAAGTCCGAGCACGCCGCGTAGCTGCTCTGGTTGTCGGTGAGCAGCTTCGACATGGTCGCGTCAAAGTGGAGGGCGTCGGACTCGGAGTTGCCGAAGAGGTAGTTCTCGGCCTGGCTTCTTTCGAGGGAGTCGAAGGCGCCCACGTCCTTGGAGGCGGACTTGCAGTGCGTCACGAAGGCGCCCATGCTCGTGATCGTGGCGGTGTTGGTCGAGGAGTCGTAGCTCACCCACTCGGTGTCGGAGTTGAGCGAGGCGACGTAGTCCTCGACCGTCTCGTAGGTCGTGGAGTCCGTGCTCGAGCTGGAGCCCGTCATCCCGCCGGAGGGCATCCCACCAGACGGGGCGCCGGAGCTTGACGCGTCGGTCGGAGCAGAGCCGGACGGTGCGCTCGATTCCGAGGCGTCGGTCGGCATGGTGCCTCCGGACATCCTGCCGCCGGTCATGCCGCTCGAGCTGCCGCCGCCGAAGCCGCCGTCGGCCATGGTCGTCGAGGAGGGCGTGTAGGGGAAGGTCGTGTCGGTGAGGAAGTTGTTGAGCGAGCCCTCGATGACGGACACCACCTGGTCGTAGTAGCTGCCCGAGGAGTAGGTCCCCTCGCCGCCCTCGTTGAGCCCGAGCACGTTGCCCTGGGCGTCGACGAGCCCGACCTCGTTGATCCAGGTCGCGAAGGACTCGGCGAGATCGCCTGAGAAGACCTTGGTCCAGGTGCCGTCGGCGCGTGTGCCGCTCGTCGCGAACTGGCCCATCATCCACTCGTACGCCTCGTCGGCCTCGTCGAGGGCGGTGATCGGGCACCAGCACATCGATCCCGTGACGGCGTCGGAGATTGCGCTGCCGCTATCGTCGGTCATGGCAGCGCCGATTGACTCGAGGTAGGGGTAGTAGAGCTCGGAGTCGCCCGTGGCACCCATGAGGGAGCTCTGGGCGCCGCCGCCGGAGTGGCCGAACGTGAAGACCTTCTTCGCGCCGCCCGGAATCGCGGGGGAGCTGTAGCGCAGGCAGCGGACGGCGGCCTTGAGGTCCGTCACGCCCCAGGGGGCGCCGCCGGCGAAGCTGGTGCCGTCGGAGTTCTCGCCGTTGTTGCGGCCGCGGCAGCCGGGATAGACGTAGACGAGACCCGCCGAGAGGTAGCTCGTGAGACCATCGGCGCTGTACGAGGTCGGTGCGGGCTGGGCGGCGTAGCCGGCGGTGTTCACAGGGATGACCACGGGCGCGCTCGAGGCGGTGAAGCTGCCCGCGGTGCCGGACTCGTTGACCTTGCAGGTATAGGTCCCGTCTCCGTTGGCCGTGCCGGTGAAGTAGCTGCCGGGCACGTAGATGCCCATGGACTCGTAGTCGGTCGCGGCGGGGGTCGTGCAGTACTGGATGCCGATCTGGTAGTAGACGTCGTTCTCCGAGTCGTAGCTCCAGGCAGCATCGTCGATGACGATGGTCGACAGGTCGCCGTTGTTGGTCCCGGCGGTCGTGGAGGAGCTCGTCTGCGTGGACGACGTCGACTCGGAGGTGCTTCCGGTCGAGCTTGAGCATCCGGCGAGGCCGAGTGCCGCGAGGCCTCCCGTCATGAGGAAGGACCTACGTGTGAGGTTGAGGTTCGTGTGGTTGTGACGGCTGGACAGAGTCATGATGGCTCCCTTCGTGGGAATCGCGTCGCGCCAAGTGTGATCCGGCAATGGCACGTTCTTGTGACTGTCTGCCTGCGATTGGCGCCAGTCTACCGTCCTCCTCGCGGCCCCGAAACTGAAAGAGACCGTTCCCATAGCATCGAAACATACCTTAGGTTACCTGAAAAAAATGGGCCCCTATCGCCCCGCGCTACGCGTCCAAACACGACAGCGTTTTTTGAACGATGGTCAAGTGAGCAGTGTTAGTGCAGTTATGACGCGCACTGAATTTGACCCTCTCCCTTTGCTACCGTGAGTGGGCATTCAGCGCGTCACAAGGCAGGGCTTCTCCAAGGAGGCAGACATGGCGGACTACGTTCTCGTCACCGAATCGGGTTCGGACGTCTCGAGGGAAGTCGCCGAGCGATACGGCATCGTCGTCGTCCCCATGCACGTGAACTTCGAGGGCGCCGAGCATGACGACGGGACGTTCACGACGGAGGAGCTCTACGCGAGCTACCGGCGGACGGGAAAGCTTCCCCACACGAGCGGCTGCTCGCCGCAGGACTTCTCCGACGTCTTCGACCGCATCCACGCGGAGAGGCCCGAGGCGCATATCTTCTACCTCGCGTATTCCGCCGTCACTACGGTCTCCTTCGCCTCGGCGCAGTGCGCGGCCGAGAACCGCGGCTACGTGACGAGCGTCGACACCAAGAGCGTCTCGTCGGGGCTCCAGATGGTTGTCACCAACACCGCCCTCTTCCTCGAGGCTCATCCCGACGCCACCGCCGACGAGGTCAGGGCCTTCGCCGAGGACCAGGTCCGCCGCATTCGCATGGCCTTCATCCCCGGCGACCTCGACTACCTGCGCGCGGGCGGACGTCTCTCGAACGTCGCCTTCCTCGGCGCGACGCTCCTGCGGATCAAGCCCACCGTCGAGATCATCGATGGCAGGCTCATCGCCACGAAGAAGCGCCGCGGCACGATGCTCAAGTGCGCCGTCGCCCTCACCGAGGACTTTCTCGCCGCCGAGCCCATGGACGGCTCGAGGGTGAACTTCATCTACTCCGTGGGCGACGGCCCCGACCCCATCCTCCAGAAGGTCGTCGAGAAGATCGCCAGAAGGCATGGCTTCGAGCAGATCGACTGGGTCAAGACGGGCTGCGTCATCGCGTCGCACGCTGGTCCGGGGTCCTTCGGCATCGTTGCCTGTGCGCGCCAGGTGTGATTCGTCGTACCTGCGACGTTCCGTGCTACCGTGATGTCCCCACCAACGGAAGGGCGGCGCATCCATGTACCGGATCATCGCAAGCGACCTCGACGAGACGCTCCTGAACGATGAGCACGTCGTCTCCCGACGCAACGTCGAGGCCATCCGCGCGGCTCGCGAGCTGGGCGTGAAGTTCGTCCCCACGACCGGCCGCGGCTACACGAGCGTCCAGGGCACGCTCGACGAGCTCGGCCTCCGCGACGCTGCCGATGAGTACGTCGTCTCGTTCAACGGGGGCGTCGTCGTCGAGAACCGCGGGTGCCAGATCCTGAGCATGCACGCGCTTCCCTTCGAGGTCGCCTCGAAGCTCTACGACAGGGGACGGGCGTACGCGGACGTCTGCATCCACGTCTACACCCTCGACACGGTGTGGGTCTACAACTACAACCAGGCCGAGAGGGAGTACGTGGGTCGGCGCATGAACGTCGTCGAGACGGACGCGCCCACGCTCGACTTCCTTCGCGACGACACGATCGTGAAGGTCCTCTACATGAGTTTCGACCGTTCCTACCTGGAGCGCATTCGAGATGAGCTCGGCGAGGTCGTCGACCTTCTCGACGTGAGCTTCTCGGGTTCGCGCTACATGGAGTTCAACCCGAGGGGCGTGACCAAGGGAGCGGGCCTCATGGCCCTCGCGGCGCGTCTCGACGTCTCGCCGGAAGAGGTCATGGCTATCGGTGACAACGCGAACGACCGCTCCATGATCGAGGCTGCCGGTCTCGGCGTGGGCGTCGCCAACGTGGCGGACGACGTGCGAGCCTACTGCGACTACGTCTGCGAGGCGGACAACAACGCCGGCGGCGTGGGCGAGGCCATCGAGAAGTTCGTGCTCGGCAGATAGGGGAGGACGCGGGGGTCTTCTCGGCGATTCTGTCGTTCCTCGGTGAGTCCGCCGACGGAGTGAGCCTATAGTGTCGTAGATGGTACAATCCCACGAAATCTTTCAGGCAGACAGTGTCCGCTGACGCGGGCTGGAGAGGAGCTCGAGGTATGGCAACGTTCTTCGAAGAGGAGTCTCACACCTTTTCCGAGTACCTTCTCGTTCCCGGGTACTCCTCGGCGGAGAACATTCCCGCCAACGTCTCGCTGAAGACGCCGCTCGTCCGCTTCCATCGCGGCGAGGTGTCTCCGATCACCCTCAACATTCCGATGGTGTCAGCCATCATGCAGTCGGTCTCCGGGCCGCGCATGGCCGTCGCGCTCTCGCAGGAGGGCGGTCTCTCCTTCATCTACGGCTCCCAGTCCGTCGAGGACGAGGCGGGGATGGTCCGCGAGGTCAAGTCGTACAAGGCGGGCTTCGTCGTCTCCGACTCGACGCTCACGCCCGAGAGCACCCTCTCTGACGTCGTCGAGCTCCTCGAGCGCACCGGCCACTCCACGATGCCCGTCACCGAGGACGGCACCGCCCACGGCAGGCTCTGCGGCATCGTCACGTCCCGCGACTACCGACTCTCCCGCGACGACCTGTCCCGCAAGGTCAAGGAGTTCATGACCCCGTTCGTCCAGCTCGTCACCGCGCCCGACGGCACCTCCCTCAAGACCGCGAACGACATCATCTGGGCGCACAAGCTCAACACCCTGCCCATCGTCGACAAGGACCAGAACCTCGTCTCCCTCGTCTTCCGCAAGGACTATGACTCCCACAAGTCCCGGCCCGACGAGCTTCTCGACGAGCACAAGCGCTACCTCGTCGGCGCGGGCATCAACACCCGCGACTACGCCCAGCGCGTGCCCGCACTGGTAGAGGCCGGTGTGGATGTGCTGTGC
>DCZG01000125.1:0-770 GCA_002331575.1 Atopobium sp. UBA2090
CAGGGCATAATTGACATCCATCTCTGCCGCAAGCGCTTCGGCACGGGTCTTGCTGTCCTGGCGCCAGTCCTCCCAAAGGTCGAGCTTGCCGTTGCCGTTAAGGTCACGGAAAGCCAGACCGTCGACCTGGATAAGCTTGCTGGTGTCGGCAAGACCGATCTCCGCACCGTTGTCCTGCGTGTAGCGCGTCCATCCCTCACCCGTGTCCTCAGCGGAATACAGGGCTGCGACGTCCGAGCCGTCCGGGTCAATCGGGTACTCGGATGCGTCCGGCGCCAGCAGTGTGTCAGCGCTGCCGGCGGACGTGCCAGAGCCGCCCGCACAACCTGTGAGCGCGGTCATAAGTCCCGCAGTCACCGCACTGCCGACGAATCCCCTACGCGTAATGTCTGCCATTGCGTCCTCCTTATTGAGTGCTGTCCTTGTCATTGGCCACAGGCCTTTGAACCACTTGGCCGCATCTTCCGATGTGAAAGGAGGAAACCTGAAACTTTTGGCACCACTGGTCTAGAAGGCGGCACGCGCGGGCCAAGAAGAGCACGTCACAAACCCGCTTGTGGTTCAATGGGGGCACAGGCAAAGAAGGGAAGGCCATGATCAAGGTGCTGATGTTTGAGGACGACGAAGGGGCCGGATGCCTCCTGCAGTCTCACCTCAACCGCTTTGGGCATGAGAACCACGAGCGCTTTCAAGTCGCCTGGCATAAAAACGCCTTCGATCTTGACGACTCGCAGCAAACGGCGGATTTTATCCTCATGGACATCCAGATG
>DCZG01000125.1:852-27189 GCA_002331575.1 Atopobium sp. UBA2090
GAAGTCGGTGCGATTGATTTTATGGTCAAGCCAGTCTCCTATGAGGACTTTGCGCTGCGCATGGCCAAGGCGCTACGCATAATAAAGCGCTCCAATAAGGCGCGCATCTTTATCAAAACGAAAGACGGACTCGTTGTGATCTCCGTCTCGGACGTCGTGAGCATTGAGGTAAACAAACATGACGTCGTCTACCACATCACCAGCAGCACCGAGCCTTTCATCTGCCGTGGCAGCCTTTCCAAAGTTGAGGCTGACCTCGCAGGCACCCCCTTTGTCCGCATCTCCAACAACTGCCTCGTGAACATGAACCATGTGAATCTCATTAGCGGTTCCGAAGTGCACATGTCATCTGGCGATGTCTTCTTTATCAGTCGGGCCAAGCGCAAGGACGCTCTCGACGCCATCGCCCGGTACTACGGGGGCAACGGATGAGCAATCTCTCCCAACTTGACAGTCTGATTATCGTCGGCATACAACTTTTAGCGGCAATGAGCATCTTCACCTGGCGGCAGCCTCGACGCGATCGCTTCTATCTGCGTGCGTCGTCTGTCTGCGCAGTCGCCATTGCCGTTGCCGTGCTTGCCTCCTGGGCAAGCAGCGCATTGACACTCACAAGCGCCTCGGGGGGCGGCGTCTTCGTTCAGTTCGTGGCCTTCGCTGTCGTGGCAGTGGCACTTATCGCACTGATCATGTTCTGCTACGACCTGCCGATGCAAAACGCCGCCCTGCTTGCCGTAGCCAGTTACTCCGCCCAGAACCTCTCCGACTCAATCGGCGGACTCTACCTGGTAATCCTCAGCGCCGTAACGGGCGGTACGCCAGTCGGAAGCGGCACTGGCTGGACGACGTCGATTCCGGCAGCGCTCACGGACAACCGCCTGATTACGCTCGTCTCAACCGCGATAGTCTACCTGGCGTGCTGGTGGTTCTTTGCCCGACAGCTCAAAGGCACCTTCCATATACGCAGGCGCGACTGGAAGGTCGTCTTTCTCTTCTTTGCCATGCTGTTCTTTGAAATCGTCTTCGACCTTACGCTGAAGAACGTCATGTATCTCGATATGACGTTCTACCAGCACCTTGTGTTCAGCCTGACCAAGGTGACGCTCGTCGTCTTCCTGCTCGCCGTCGAGTTTGGCATCTTCCTCAGCTACCACATGGAGGCTGAGGTCAAGGCAATGTCGCGCATTGTGGAAGAACAGGGACGTCAGTATGAGCTCACGCGCGAAAGCATGGAGGCCGTCAACCGACGTGTCCACGATATCCGCCACCAAGTCGTACGTCTGGTCAATGACGAAACCGACGCCGATCGAGAACTTCTGCGCGACATCTCACACGAATTTCGCGTCTTTGACACGCAAGTCAAGACGGGCAGCGATGCCCTCGACGTCGTACTGCGCGAGAAGAGCCTCGTGTGCGAACGATATAGTGTAACGCTCACATGCATCGCAGATGGGCGGGCACTGGCTTTCCTCACCGCGGCGGAGCTCTACGCACTTGTAGGCAGCGCACTGGATGCAGCCATCGTCACCGCGAAAGGCGTGGCAGATGCGCGACGCCGCTCGATCTCGCTGGTTGCAAGCAAGCGTGCAGGCATGATGACACTGCACGTGGAGTGCTACAGCGATGCACCGGCCGAGGTTTGGTCAGGTCATTGGCTTGCCACCATTCGCGCCATCGCCGAGCGTCACGCCGGCACGGCCGTGACGGGCGCCGACGCTGGCACGGCCTCTCTTAACGTCCTGATACCCCTACCGTAACTCGAGCTCAAGCAGGTCTACGCGACCGCTGCCGAAGTAGCGCAGGAAGAGCGCCACGTTGTCATCGTCGGGGGCCAACGTGGCCGAGAAGGTCCTCCACTCACAGGAAGCCTCGAGAGGTACCACGCCGAGCACATTGGTGAACTCCTCGTCCGTCGCAACCACAAAGTTCCCCGCGTCGCCACGCGTCGTAAGGGAGATGCCCGTTGTGCCCGACAGGTCAAAGTACTTGAAGCCGGCTACCGCACCATCGCGCATACCGTCGATGTACTGGCGAGCAGAGGCGTCGCCGTCCTTCCTTGTCTGACGAAAGGACGGGTGGTTGGCGAGCTTGTGACGCGATCCGCTCACGTCGACACGTGCCGCGCCTTCGGCCGACCACAGGTTGCATGCGATACGCGCAGGATAGACACCCGTTCCCGCAAGGGACCCATCGTTGAGTCCGCAGCTCGTGAGCTCCGCTTGCAGGAAATGCAAGCCCGGACGGCTCGTGTCGCGCCTCAGCGGTTCCATGCAGGCCTGGCGCGAGTAAGAGGTGCGATTCGTCTGACGGTGATACGAGATGTACCAGTGCCCGCCGAAGGGGTCGGAATCACCCGGATCGGGTAAGTGCAGTATGCCGCCGTGCGTGTTACCGGTGTAGTTGGCCGCATGTGTCTCATCGGGATGGCCCGGCAGTCCCACGTCACCGATAGAGATCAGCGTGCCACCGTAGGAAAAGCCACCGTCAGGTCGGTCGGAGGTCGCATAGCATAGTTCATGGTTTAGACGGGAGCTGTACACAAAGACGTATGTGTCGCCGAAACGCCGAATCGAGCTCGCCTCAAAGAATTCGTGGCCCGCAAACGACCCCGGCCCCTCCTTGGGGAACAACAGCTTCTGATTCCCAGTTATTGTAAGCATGTCATGTTCGAGACGCACCATGTAGCCACCGCCGAACTCACCGCGATGGAAACCGGACGCAATGGCCGGCACGGGCGTGTAGAAGCCCGAGTACAGATAGACGGACCCATCGGTATCAACGAGCACCGCTGGGTCGAAGGGGAAGCCATCGCCCTGTTTGCGACCGTATGCCGTGCCGTCAGGCCAGCTCACGTGGCCGTAGAACTCATAGGGACCTGCAGGCTCATCCGCCACAGCCACGCCAATCTGTCCAAGAAAATCGTACGCGTAGTACAAGAAGAAGCGCCCGTCGGCACCCTGCGCCACGTCGGGAGCGAATAGAAGGCGGAGTCCCATGCGATTAGCCGGATCCTGGTTCTTCTTATAGATGGTGGACTCACAACGCCAGTCGGACAGGTCGTCCACGGGCGCCGACCAACACGTGTAGTCCTTAATGCAGAACATCCGCGCGTCATAGGCATCATGGCTACCGTACACGTACACGCGGTCACCAAAGACGTGTGGTTCGCCGTCAGGCAGATACTCCCACTCGGGGAGATAGGGATTCATGGCTTGGCTCCTCATTGGGCCCTCCCGCTTCATCGACGTTCTCGTTTGCCATGTCCTTCATCGTCCATTAAAAAGATCGCACCGTCTTTCATGCGCCGCAATTGGTCGCTTTGACGGCACGGATGGCTCGCAGCAGGTTGAATGTTGATTGTTGGTGTCAGGCCACGCCTGAACCGCTGGCCGCATAGTCCTACGCCGCGTCTGTCCTGCGGCTTGTCCGGCGGCTTACGATTCGAGGCAGTGGCCGCACCCCTCATCCAGAGTGCTGACGCCAAGGTTTGGCACGCAATCTCGCACCCATTCGCGGACGGCGCAGGGCATGCCGCAAACCATGCCAGTCGTGCCGAATCCAAACCAGAGTCCATCCCCGCTCTCATGATGCTTCACAGACGCATGCTCACGCAGTAGATGAACGTGGGCTCATGACAAGAAGGGAGAGGAAATGTACTTCATCGGCGTTGACCTTGGCACGTCAGCAACGAAGTTCCTCCTCATGGACGGGGCGGGCGGGATCGCCAACATCACGAGCAGGCCCTACCCCGTCGAGTTCCCCCGCCCGGGCTGGAGCCAGCAGGACCCCGAGGACTGGTGGCGGGCCGTGCTCGAGGGCATCCCCGAGCTCCTCGACGGCCGCGACGCGAGCCAGGTGCGCGGCATCGGCTGCGGCGGGCAGATGCACGGGCTCGTCACGCTCGACGGGAGCGACGGGGTGATCCGCCCCGCCATCCTCTGGAACGACGGCCGGTCCACCAGGGAGGTCGCGTACCTCAACGAGACGATCGGCGTCCCCCGCATGCTCGAGATGACGGGAAACGTCGCCTTCGCAGGGTTCACCGCTCCCAAGATCCTCTGGATGCGCGAGAACGAGCCCGAGCTCTTCTCGCGGGTCGCCCACGTCATGCTCCCCAAGGACTTCGTGAACTACCGTCTCACGGGCAACCTCACGACCGACCCCTCCGACGCGTCGGGCATGCTGCTCCTCGACGTCGCCGGCCGCACCTGGAGCAGGGAGATGCTCGACGTCTGCGGGCTCACCGAGGACATGCTCCCCGCCATCCACGAGAGCTACGAGCCCGTCGGCACGCTCCTTCCCGAGGTCGCCGAGAGGCTCGGCCTCCCCGCGGACGTCGTGGTCTGCGCCGGCGCGGGCGACAACGCGGCGGCGGCCGTGGGCTGCGGCGTCGTGGGCGAGGGCTCCTGCAACATCAGCCTCGGCACGTCGGGCACCGTCTTCATCCCCACGCGCTCCTTCTCCGCGGGAGTCGGCGACAGGATCCACTCGTTCTGCCACGCGGACGGCGGCTGGCACGTGATGGGCTGCGTCCTCTCGGCGGCGAGCTGCAACTCCTGGTGGGCGAAGGACGTCCTCGGCACCGAGGACCTCGCGGGCGAGCAGGTCGGCATCGACCCGTCGCTCGTCTCGCCCGACCAGCCGTACTTCCTCCCCTACCTCATGGGAGAGCGCAGCCCCCACAACGACCCCCTGGCACGCGGCGCCTTCGTCGGCCTCCGCATGGACAGCACCCGCCGGGACATGACCCGCGCCGTGCTCGAGGGCGTGGCCTTCGCCATCCGCGACTCGGTCGAGATCGCCCGCTCGCTCGGCACCACCGTCGAGGCGAGCAAGGTGTGCGGCGGCGGCGCCAAGAGCGCGCTCTGGCTGCAGATGATGGCGAACATCCTCGACGCGACGCTCGAGCTGCCCGAAACCGAGCAGGGGCCGGGTTACGGAGGCGCGATCCTCGCGGCCGTGGCCTGCGGCGAATATCCGTCCGTCGCAGACGCCTGCGAGAAGCTCGTCCACGTGAGCAGGCGCGTCTCGCCCGACCCGTCCGCCGTCGAGGCGTACGACGGGCGCTATCGCATCTGGCGCTCGCTCTATCCGGCACTCAGGGAGCCGTTCCAGGCCATGGGAGGCCGGCGATGAAGGTCCTTTCCGTTCGAGACCCCGAGTTCGCGGAGTACGGCCGCGTGTTCGACGACGTCGACCCGGCGCTCACGGGCGCCATCGTCGAGGCGCTCGCGCACGGGACGCCCGTCCCCGAGGCGACCGACTACGTGGCGGAGGAGCCGGCGCTCCAGGGCCTTCCCGCCGCGTCCGCGCTCGCGCCCCTGCTCTTCGGCGGCTCGCCCGTTCAGTTCGGCTGGTGCAACGGCCACAACCTCACGCTCAACTGCCTCGAGTACCACCGCTCGAGCGAGTTCAACCTCGGCGTCGGCGACTTCGTGCTCCTCCTCGCCCGCCAGGCCGACGTCCGCGACGGGCTTCTCGACACGAACACCGTCAGGGCGTTCCGCGTGCCCGCGGGCACGCTCGTCGAGGTCTTTGCCACCACGCTCCACTACGCGCCGTGCCAGGCGGGCGACGCCGGCTTCCAGGTGCTCGTCGCGCTGCCGGCGGGCACGAACGGACCCGCGCCCGACCTGCCCGCCGCGGGAGGCGACTCGGCGCTCCTCTGGGCGAGCAACAAGTGGCTGCTCGCACATCCCGAGAGCAGCGAGGCCGCCGCCGGGGCGCACGTCGGCCTCGTCGGCGAGAACGTCCGCATCGAAAACCAGGAGTAACGCCCGGGAGAGGTCACGGGCACCTCTTCCAGGTCTTCGAGAGAGAGGAAACCACATGCTCGCATCCAAGAACGTCCCCGACGTCAAGCTCGGCATCGTCGCGGTGAGCCGCGACTGCTTCCCGATCGCGCTCTCCGAGCGCCGCCGCGCCGCGATCGTGGCGGCCTGCCACGAGAGGGGCCTCGACGTGGTTGAGGTCTCCAAGGCGGTCGAGAACGAGCAGGACATGCTCGCCGCCGTCGACGAGGCCGAGAAGGCCGGCTGCAACGCCCTCACCGTGTTCCTCGGCAACTTCGGCCCCGAGACCCCCGAGACGCTCATCGCCAAGAACTTCGACGGGCCCGTCATGTTCGTCTCGGCAGCCGAGGGCGACGGCGACCTCGTCAACGGCCGCGGCGACGCCTACTGCGGCATGCTCAACTGCTCGTACAACCTCGGGATGCGCCACCTCAGGGGCCACATCCCGGCCTACCCCGTGGGCACCGCGGCAGACATCGCGCGGATGATGGCCGACTTCGTGCCCGTGGCGCGCACCGTCATCGGCCTCGCCGGCCTCAAGATCATCACCTTCGGGCCGCGCCCGCAGGACTTCTTCGCCTGCAACGCACCGATCAGGGGCCTCTACGAGCTCGGCGTCGAGGTCGAGGAGAACTCCGAGCTCGACCTCCTCGTCTCGTATCGCGAGCACGAGGGCGACGAGCGGATCGCCGGCGTCGCGGCCGACATGGCCGCCGAGATGGGCGAGGGCAGGTACTACGCCGACCTCCTGCCCCGCATGGCGCAGTTCGAGCTCACGCTGCTCGACTGGGCGGAGGCCCACAAGGGCGCCAAGAAGTACGTCGCCTTCGCCGACAAGTGCTGGCCGGCCTTCCCGACGGAGTTCGGCTTCGAGCCCTGCTTCGTCAACTCCCGCCTGGTGACCCGCGGCATCCCCGTGGCCTGCGAGGTCGACATCTACGGCGCCCTGTCCGAGTACATCGGCATGTGCGCGTCGGACGACACGGTCACGCTGCTCGACATCAACAACTCCGTGCCCGCCTCGCTCTTCGACGAGAGGATCGCGGGCACCAAGGACTACAAGCTCACCGACACGTTCATGGGCTTCCACTGCGGCAACACGCCGAGCTGCAAGATGTGCGGCGACCGCGCCGTGAGGTACCAGCTCATCCAGCACCGTCTGCTCGAGCCGGCCGGCTCCGACCCCGACTTCACCCGCGGCACGCTCGAGGGTGACATCGCCGCCTCGCAGATCACCTTCTTCCGCCTCCAGTGCGACTCCGAGGGCACGCTCAGGAGCTACATCGCCGAGGGCGAGATCCTCGACGTGCCGACAGGCTCCTTCGGCGGCATCGGCATCTTCGCCATCCCGGAGATGGGCCGCTTCTATCGTCACGTGCTCGTCGAGAAGCGCTACCCGCACCACGGCGCCGTCGCCTTCAACCACTGCGGCAAGGCGCTCTTCGACGTCTTCCGCTACCTCGGCATCGCCGACATCGCCTACAACCAGCCCGCGAGCCTCCCCTATCCCACGGAGAACCCCTTCGCGTAGCGTCTGCGAAACCTCGCTTCTTTCGGCGGCCGCCCGGCACGTTCGGGCGGCCGCCGGCACCATTCGTGTACAACCTCGTCATGCCGGCCTCCGGTACCCGAAAGGACTGCTCGAGCGACCTCTCCACTCCCGGACCACCGAGATGGTCCAAGTTTTGTCTGCAGTCCCCCGTCAGCACGGCGTCCTTGTCGCCCACGAGCAGCACTTCAAGGGATTCCCGTCACCACCGGCCACAGAAAATGGGCGCCCATCTCCACGGAGACGAGCGCCCACCAGCAAGTTCTTGAGGTGGCGCTAATTCTGACGAATCTCGTCCTCGTCGGGGATGTCCTCGAAGAGCACACGGACGTCATCGGGAGTCGAGTCGAGAGCGACGGCGAGCTCAGAGAGCGAACGCTCGCTCGCCTGTTTGAGGATTCGCTCGTAGGCGACGGGCGGCTTCTTGTTGCGAGCCTTGACCTCGGCGATGCGCGTGCGGAAGGTCTTCACGACGCGAACGGAGTCGCGGCAGCTGCCCAGGCGAATCTCATCCCTGAAGTGCTCCTCCTCAAGGGCGTTGCTCTTGTTGGTGAATTCGTCGACCTGCATGGTCGGGTACTGGGCGATGATGTCCTCGGCCTCATCGTGCGAGAGGACGGGACGAAGGCGCGACTCAGACGCAACGGGGAAGCTGATGCGCATGGGATGACGCTGGCCCACTGGCAGAAGCTGATACGTGGCGCTGGGATTGTCGACCACATCTTCAACGAGACAGACGCCTTGGCCGGGGTGGACGATGTACTCCCCAATTTCGTACATATATGAGCTCCTTTCGATTTCCGCTCATTATAGCACGATTATGGGTTTTTTTATACCTTCTATGGAAACGCTATTGAACCGTAGGCGTACTGATTCTATCTTTACAGGTTTCTTCGTAGTGGAAGATTGCCGTCGATACGAACGGCGAGGTTAGTCGTTCATCACAATCGAGGAGATCACAGGCTGGTTCGCTGGCGCCACCGTGCCGTTCGAGTCCTCGACGGGGACGTTCGCGCAGATGGCATCCACCACATCCATGCCGTCGGTCACGTTGCCGAAGGCCGCGTACTGGCCGTCGAGCGAGGTCGTGGTCTTCTGCATGATGAAGAACTGCGAGCTCGCCGAGTCATAGCCGCTCGAACGCGCCATCGAAATCACGCCGCGAACGTGGCTGATGGGGTTCTTGACGCCATTCTCGGAGAACTCGCCCTTGATGGTCGTGCTGGAGCCGCCCGTGCCATCCCCGTTGGGGTCTCCTCCTTGGATCATGAAGCCCGAGATGACCCGATGGAAGGTGAGTCCGTCATAGAAGCCCTCGTTGACGAGGCTCGCGAAGTTCGAGACCGTGATGGGCGCCGCGCCTGCGTTGAGAGCAAGCGAGATCGTGCCGTAATCTGCGACGACCATCGTGGCATGGTGCACGCCCGATGAGTAGACGTCGGAGGACGAGGCGTCAGACGCTGAAGACGAGGATTCGGACGCTGATGACGAGACGTCGTCGGCCGACGCTGAGGTCTCCGAGGCAGAGGCGTCCTCCTTCCCCGAAGAGCAAGCGGAAAGGGCGGTCGTCGTCGCTAGAACGACCGAGGCGGAGACGAACTCCCTGCGGGTGAGTGTGGCATGCGAGAAGGTCATGGTCTTGTCCAATCGACGGGTAACACCATTACGATACCCAGGCTTCGTCATCAAGGCAACTTCTCGATTGTTTGGAATCACTTCAGCATCATGTCAAGCCTGCGATGGGCAGATGCGTGTAAGCCAGTTTTCAGCTTCCTGCCCGACACTGCTTGTAAGGTCAATGCGCAGCGGGAGAAGGAGCGTCCCATGAAGAAGCACGAGCCAGGTAGGATGACAGAGGATCGCATGGGCGACATCCTCCGCAAGGCGGGCGTGGCGGTGGTCACGGGTGCGCTCACGATGGCGCTCTGCCCTCTCTCGGCCCTCGCCGAGACGAGCACGACGACCTCGAACACCGCACCGACGTCGACGACGCAGGCAGCGCCAGGCGACGGCGGAACCCCAGGAGAGCCGCCGTCGGGCGGCATGGGCGGCGGAGGAGCCGACACGCAGACCTTCGACTACACGGGAACCTACTCCGGCGCCCTCACGACCGACGGTACGTCGGCGACCTCGAGCAGCGAGTCCTATGATGCGAGCACCGCCGATGAGAACGCGGTTCTCGTCGAGAACGGAGGCACGCTCACGATGACGGGCGGCACGCTCACCAAGTCGGGCGATGACTCCAACGGCGACAACTGCAACTTCTACGGACTCAACTCCATCCTCCTCTCCGTGGGAGAGGAATCTCAGGCAACCGTGTCCGGCACGAGCCTCTCCGCCACATCCGAGGGTTCCAACGGCATCTTCGCCACCGACTCGGGCACCGTCTATGCCAACGATGACACGATCACCACGACCGCCGACAACTCCCGTGGCCTCGATGCCACCTATGACGGGACGATCGTCGCCAACGGAATGACCATCTCCACGCAGGGCAACCACTGTGCCGGCATCGCGACCGACCGAGGCGGCGGCAACATCTCGGTGACCGACTCGACGCTCAGCACGGCGGGGTCCGGCTCTCCCCTCCTCTACTCGACCGGAGACATCGAGGTCTCGGGTGTCACCGGAACCGCATCGGGCTCCCATATCGCAGGCATGGAGGGCCTCAACACCATCCTCATCAACGACTCCACGCTCGAGAGTACCAACGACGCGATCTCGGGCTCCGACCCGATCGAAAACGGCGTCATCATCTACCAGTCCACCTCGGGCGACGCCGAGAGCACCACGGGCGAGGCAGCGACGTTCCAGGCGTCGGGATCCACGCTCAAGAGCGCCATCACCTCGGGCGCGATGTTCTACTTCACGAACACCTCGGCAAACGTCGTCCTCTCTGACACCACGCTCGACTACGACTCGACGGACGCCAACCTCATCTATGCTGCCGGCAACGACTCCAACAGCTGGGGCACCGCGGGGTCGAACGGTGCGACGGTGTCCTTCACGGGCATCGGCGAGGACATGTCGGGTGACGTCGTGGCAGACACCATCTCGAGCGTCGACCTTTATCTCACCGCGGGGACGACCTGGACCGGCGCCGCATCGATCGAGGAGAACGCCAACGGTTCGACCTCCGAGGCGCCTCTCAGCGTGAGCGTCGATGGCACCTCGAGCTGGGTTGTCGACGGCGACTCGACGGTCACCGACCTCACGGTGGCTGACGGAGGCAAGGTGGTGGACGCCAGCGGCAACACCGTCGCGATCGTCGCTGACGGCTCGACGGTGGTAGAGGGGACCTCGTCTTACACCGTGACCGTGACGGGTTCCTATTCCACCAGCTATGACGCATCTGGCGCTGGCTCGCTCTCGACCGACCTCATCGACCGCTCGGCCTTTGACGAGGCGTTTGGCACCGACACATCCTTCGAGATGGGGCAGGCCTCCGACACGACAGCCAGCACCTCGACCACCGACACCACCACGTCGGAGTCCTCCTCCGCCGCAGCGACCTCGACGACCGAGACGACCTCGAGCGAGAACCCCTTCCAGGCGTTTCTCGATTGGTTCTTCGGCCTCTTCTCATAGCGCCCACGCTAACCCCCTTCCCTTGAGGCGCCCCGAGTCGCGAAAGCAGCCGGAGCGCCTTTCTTCGTGTCGGCAGGTATGCTCGGAGCTAATGAATCCCCTCTGGCGAAGCCCCACCATCTACTTCTGTCCAGAGGAGGTCAGATGCAGGACGCGTGGGATTTCGTGACAGAGGACGGCGCACGGCTGCGTGATGTCGTCGAGCAGGTGAGCGAGGACGCCACGCCCCTCCCGGCCTGGATCAGCGAGAAGCTCGATCTACACGAGGTCGCGAAGAATCATGCCGTGCGAGACTCGCGCCTCAATCAGACCTTCGCCTATCAGATCATCTCGGGGTCGCGCCATGCCTCGAGGGACAAGCTCGTCCAGCTCGCCTTCGGGATGCGGCTCGACGTCCACGAGGCCTGCGAGCTTCTCGAGCGCGGGGGCGTGAATCCGCTCTCCCCCACCTGCCGACGGGACGTGGTCATAGCATATTGCCTGCACAGGAGCTATGACATCTCGACGTGCGACGACTATCTCTGGGGTCTCCGCGAGCAGACCGTGCTGCCGGGAGGCGCTTCTCGCCATGATTTAGCTGACGGCTAATGAGTTGACCCAAGGCTGTGCCTAGCATCTAACTCGTCTCGAATGCCCTCATGGTCGAGCGCCATCCAAGGCATCGTCGAGAAGTCCAAGACCCGAAGGAGAAGCAGCATGAAGCGTAAGCTCAACATCCCACTCTTGATTTCCCTGGTCATCGGCGTCGCATACCTGATCTACAGCGTCGTCTACTGGAGCGGTGCCGTCGGAGGCACCACGACGGGAACGGCAGCGGCCGGTGCGGCGATTGCGTCCGCCCTGGTCATGCCACACCTGATATGTCTCGCGGTTGGCATCGTCTTCAACGCGCTCGGACTCTTCATGAGGAAGGCGGCGTTCGCGCTCGTGGGAGCCATCCTCTATGCTGTCGCGCTCGTCCTGTTCATCCCGTACTTCATGTTCGTGATCGTGGAGATGATCCTCTCCTTCGTGGGCTTCTCCCAGCTCAAGAAGGGTGAGTCGACACCTGTCGCATAGGCACGCCTCAGATGGGAAGACGCCCCGGGCCGTCAATTTGACCCGGGGCGTCATGTGTCTCGGATGAGAAAGACCCTACGCGCTGCAGCAGGCCGTGACCCAGGAGATGAGGTTGGTCGTCGCCGTGCCCGTCCTCTCTGCGAGCACGTGACCCTGCCCCCAAACGGGCGTGAACGCCACGTCGGTGACGCCCTCGCAGTGCCCGAGCGCGAGAGAGAGGTTGACGGACGAGCACAGGGAGTTCTCCGAATCGAAGACGCCCTCGTTGATGCGCCAGTGGGCTGCAACCTTCGCCGAGCCGTACCCCTCGTAGTGGCCGCTCGTGTAGTAGAGCGGGTTGAACATGTTCAGCCGATCGGCGATCGACACGTCGAGGGAGTCGGTCTTCTCGAGGTCGTCATCCCAGGCGGTCGCATATGCCTCGTCCCAGTCAGAGCACGTCGCGTAGGTGTTCGCGTTGGCCTTCACGAGGTCGGCGTCCATCTGGTCGAAGTGGAGCGTGCTCTCCTCGCCGATGCCGAAGAGCTGGTTGACCTTGGAGCTTCGGTCGGTGGCGTCGAATGCCGAGACGCTCAGGGTCGCGGGACGCACATGCGTCGAGAACTCGCGCAGGCTCGAGATGCTCACCGTGTCGCGGCTGAGGTTGTAGTCGATCCACCAGTCGTCGGCGTTGAGCGTGGAGAAGTAATCCTGGACCGTGCCAAAGATCGTGGACGCCACGATCGTCGCACCCGTGGCGGTGGTGGTCGACGGCGTGGTCGCCTCAGCAGACGCGGAGTCGGCGGAGGTGGACGAGTCGGCAGCGGCATCCGCCTGGGTCTGCGCGGTGGCCGCAGCTATCGCGGCCTCGTCGGCGCGCGTGGAGGCGAGGTTGGGGTCGCCCGGGAATGATGGGTCCTCGAGGCGCTGGGGCGTATAGGTATAGGGGAAGGTCGTGCCCTCGAGGAAGCTGACCGCTGCCCCGTTGAGAATCGAGATGAGCTGCGAGGAATAGCTGCCGAGCGTGTAGTAGCCGCCCTCGGACTCATCGAGCGCGAGCTGCGCGTCGGAGCTGTCACGCAGGTCCATGGCATTGACGTACTCGCCATAGGCGTTCGCGAGACCGTTGGAGAGCTGCTTGGTCCAAGTGCCGTCCGCGCGGGTTCCCGTGGAGGCATACTGGCCGGCGACCCACTCGTAGGAGGCATCGATGGTGTCAAGCGAGGTCAGGGGACACCATGAGGCGCTCCCAAAGATGACGTCGGAGATGTCATTGCCCTCGACGTCGTGCGTGATCGCACCGATGCTATCGAGGTAGGGCTCGTAGAGCGGAGAGCCGCCCGACGCGCCGAGAACCTCGCTCATGCCGCCACCACCTGCGAAGCCGTAGGCAAAGACGCGTGAGGCGTCGCACGGCAGGGCGGTCGCGTTATATCTCACGAAGCGAATGGCCGCCTTGAAGTCGACGACGGGCCAAGGAGAGCCGCCAGGGTAGAGGTCGTTCGAACCCGAGGAGGTGTCGTAACCCGCGCTCCTCCCACGGAAACCTGGGTAGACGTAGATGCAACCGGCCTCCATGTAGGGTTTGAGACCGTCATAGCCATACTTCGTAGGACTCAGCTGGGCCGCGACCGAACCCGTGTTGATCGGCATGAGGACAGGCGCGGTGGAGGGAGTGAAGCTCCCGACCACGGCCTTCTCGTTGACCGTACAGGAGTAGCTGTCGCCCTTCTTCTCGGCCGTGAAGAAGTTACCGGGCACGAAGATCGCGAGGGACTCGTAGGTCTCGGTCGCGGGCTTGAGGCAGTAGGTCAGCCCAAGCTGGTAGTAGACGTCGTTGTCCTCGTCGTACTTCCATGACGAGGTGTTGATCGCAAGCTTCTCGAACTCCTTGAGGTCGACGGTCGACGCAGTCGAGCTCGAGGAGTCCGACGCGGATGATGACGACGAGGTCGAATCGTCCTTCACGGCGCTGTTGGCGCATGCGGAAAGTCCGATAACGGTGCCTGCGGACGCCAGTGCGAGAAAGTCTCTTCTCGTGCAGTCCATCTTTCCTCCCTAGTGAGGAATGCCGAAGGTGGGGCTACTTGGTGCGAATACCCTTCACATGGGTGATGAGCTTGTCCTTGCGACGATCCTCTCCCCAGAAGCAGCAGGAGCACATGCCGGGTCCGACGTGAGCGCCGATGGTCGGACCGATGGCCGGCCGCAGCACGCGAAGCTCCGGGTCAAACTCGCGAAGCGTGGACGAGATCTGGTACCCGTCATCGGGGCAGTCGGCATCACCGACGGCGACGACGTGGCCATACGGCTCGAGGACGCGGTTCTTCTCGAAGTACTCCATGAACCTGTGCATGCCCTTCTTGCGACCGCGTGCCACCATGCGGATACCGAGCGTGCCGTCGAGGTTGAAGTGGAGGATGGCCTTTACGTCGAGGGCGTCACCCACGACGGAGACCGCCTTGGGAAGACGGCCGCCGCGGTGAAGCGCGTCGAGGTTGTCGACGAGGAAGACCGTGCGCACATGGTAGCGCGCCTCGTTTGCCCAGAGCACGAGCGCCTCCGCGTTGAGGCCGGCATCACGCTGGTGGCAGGCCTCCTCCACGAGGAGGGTCTGCGCGGTGGATGCGAGAAGGCTGTCCACGACGTAGATGCGGATCTCCTCGTCGGGGTGCTCCTCCTTGAAACGGTCGAGGGCGGTGACCGCGCCGTTGTAGCCACCCGAGATGCCACTCGATATGCAGAAGAGCACGGTGGGGACACCGGAGTCGTAGGCCTCGCGGAACGCCTGGTCGTACTCGAGCTGGGAAGGCTGCGAAGTCATGGGCGTGGCACCGCGGCGAATCGCATTGTAGAAGTCATGGACGCTGATGGACTGGAAGAGGTCGTCATCGCCGTGGAGACCACCGTCTGGCTTGCCCGCCTCGACGTAGTGGAAGGGAATGATCTTGACGCCAAGCGCATCCGCCTGCTTCTGCGTAAAATCGCAGCAGGAATCGCTCATGATATTGCATTTGGGAGCCATGTGCCGCCTCTCAGACAAAACGAATGGTTGCTGCTATTGTAAGCGTAGACACGGAAGATGGCCAAACCCCCACCGTGCTACCACGAGAAATCATCAGTCGCGAGGAGGTTGTCATGTTCGGACGTAAGAAGGAGGTCCCCGTCCTCCCCGAGGGAACGAGACGCGTCCACGTGCGCTTCGTTGGCGAGGTGCAGGGCGTCGGCTTTCGCTGGACCTGCCGCACCATCGCAATGGACCTCAAGCTCACGGGCTGGGTCAAGAACGAGGACGACGGTTCGGTCACGCTCGAGCTCCAGGGCTCCGACGACGCCATCGGCCGCTTCTTCACGGGACTCGTCGGAAGCTTCCGCCGCTACCACATCGTCTATCACATCGACGAGAAGGAAGACATCGCCCTCGACCCCTACGAGACCGAGTTCTCCGTCAAGTTCTACTAAGGACATGGCATGGCTCAGCTGGAGGCAGGGGGGTTCTCGCTCGACGCGGTGGCGCGGTCGGGCCAGGTGTTCACGTGGCGTCAGCTCGACGAAGGACGCTGGCTCGTCGCGAGCGGGGCGAGAAGGTGCGTGCTCTCGCAAGAGAGCAGCACACTCGAGGTGAGTCGGGTCTCCGGCGGTGATCCAGACGAGAGCGAGCTCTCCTACTGGAGGCGCTACCTCGCGCTCGACGAGGACTACGACGGAATTCTCGATAAGCTCGAGCTGCCTGACGGGGCGCGGGAGACGAACTCCGGCCTGCGCGTCCTCGCCCAGGACTGGTGGGACGCGGCGGTCTCGTTCGTGGTCTCCCAGAACTCCAACATCCCGCGCATTCAGCGAACGGTCTGGACGCTCATGGACGCTGGCGACGGCTGCATCCCCTCCCCCGAGGGACTGCTCGAGCTCTTTGGGCGAGAGGGTTTTGCGGAGGGGCTCAGGCTCGGATATCGCCGGCCCTACCTCGAGGCGCTCGCCGAACGCGCGCTGGGATGGCACCCCACCTGTCTCGACCGCCCGGGCATGTCGCTCGACGAGACGATGGCGGAGCTCGAGGAGACCCCGGGCATCGGGCCGAAGGTAGCGAGCTGCATCTGTCTCTTCGGGCTTGGATACCTCAACGCGGTCCCGCGCGACACTTGGATCAAGCGAGCCGAGCGCGAGACGGGAATGAGCTGGGACGAGCAGTATGGCGGCATCCAGCAGCAGTACGTGTTCGCCTGGTACCGCGAGGGGGCCGGTCGTCACGAGCGCGGCGCATAGCCGCTCGCTGCCTTCCTGCGGACGAGCGTCGAACCTAGCTGTTGATTTTTGCGAGACGTTCCCCGCAAGGGGAAAAACCCTTTGACCTTTGGAAAGAGTCTGGTATAGTAATCGAGCTTGCGAAAGCAGGCCTTTGGCTGGGTAGCTCAGTTGGTAGAGCAGGGGACTGAAAATCCCCGTGTCAGGGGTTCGACTCCCTTCCCCGCCACCATAAGAGAAGAGCAGGTCAGACGGGTAAAAGCGTCTGGCCTGCTTTCTTGTTTCGGGCGTTCGCTAGCACGTCTCGCTAACAATTCGCTAACACGGATGCGCTCCCAAGGCCTACCCGATTGCAAAGCCGCCAACAGGGTTCAAGACACCCTCGCTCTATGCGGACACCGTTTCAGAGAGCCTGTCCTCTACGCTCTCACATGACACCATGCGACACGACCCCTCGCGCCATGAGTCGAGCTTTCCGCTCCGGCAAAGCTGGGCAACACGAGCAGTGCTCACCCCGAGGGCACGAGCCGCATCGGCTGCACTCATAGATGGGATATCCCTCTTATCGGCCTCGATGGCCACGGCAATTATCCTACCCCCCATCCTGGGCGCGTGTCCGAACCCCCCACAGTCCAGCCGCTCCCCGACCGCGAGTGCGTCGAGCGCCGCCATCCGCAGCCAGTCTGCCGCCATGGTAACGGCGTCGTCGAGCGTCGCGCCCTCCGTTGCCCCCTCCGTCCAGCACGGGAGAGCGGCAACCTGGCCGTCACTTTCCACGAACTCGAACTCTCCGCAGTACACCATCTCTCCTCCAAGTCGGCGGAGGACAGTCGGGGCTACCTCAGCCCTGCCTGCCTCCTTATCGCCTCCGCCGTGATTTCGTTTATCTCCCTGTGCCTTGGCACCGCTATCGGTTTGTAACCGTCTTTTCTGAACTTGTCGTGGCTCTGGGTCTGCCCAGCCTTCGACCTCCTAAATCCCGCCTGTTCAAGTTCGCGTACGAGGTCGGCGCGCTTGGTCATCTACTCCTCCTCCCGATAACGATATATTAGCATTGCTAAGTATCTATGATGGTGGGAGTATTAGCATTGCTAAGAACCTTGCGGAACTCCTCTACAACTCATTCTTTACTGGTGCAATCATGGCTCGCACGGCTCTCGCCTCGCAGGCATACACAGCGATAGACTGAGCACCAAGGGCAAATCCCCGCACTTCATGAATCGCTATCGCCGTAGCTTGTCCGTATCGCACCCGTCGAATCCATTGAGCACGAGGCCCTTGGCCCTCCAGTCGATCCTGTGCCCTCGCTCGTCGTAGGTGGCCATGCACAAGCCCCCGTGCCAGCCGCAGCGCGGGCACTCCCCCACCACTCCCGCGTTGGACAGGGGCGTGATGTGGGGCATGGGCACGAGCGAGACGTCAGGCTCCCCGCACTCGGGGCAGCTCGGCCACTCCTCGGGGTGGGCGCACAGCCAGTCGTACCACGTGCCGTACATGCCGCGGTCCTCATCCCCGCCGCCAAGGAGCCTCAGCCCGCCCGTGCCCTCTCCCGCGTTCATACGAGCCTCCATCCCCCCCGGACTTCCTATGGGCGGCCAGTATCTCATGTGGGGTGGACAAGAATCGCAGCGCACGCATCCGAAGGGCATATAGGCAGCGTCGAGACCAAACGTTCTGCTCACCAGTATCTTTGAGATGCACTGCCTGACGCCGAGCCGGGCACATTTGTGTCCTGCCCGTATGCGATACTGCTCACCCCATAGGAGGACAGGCGCGGATGGGGAGGTCCATGAGCACCGGGAAGGCTTTGAGGAAGGCCATGAAGTCCCTCGCGGCCAAGACAGGGGTCACGTTTCAGGCCGTCGGGGCGACGATGCACAACGTTACCATCAAGCATGACGTCATCATCCGCTCCCTGGATGCCCTCGAATATGACTTCGCCTTCGTTCCCAGGGAGACACGGCTGCTCGGCGGATGCATCCTCCTCACCGACGGGCGCGACCCCAAGGGAGGCGAGCGGGATGCTGAGGCTTCTTGACGGAGGGGACGGGGATCGCAGCATGTACGGCACGTGGTACGACTGGCTCTGCGCCCACCCAAAGGAGTGGCCGAGCTGTCCCGAGTGCGGCGAGTCCGGCATCTCGCTCGTCCCCGCCCCTTACACGGGGGGCGCATGCAGCGCGGGAGTGGTGGGTGAGTGTCCGAGGTGCGGCTGGCACGGGGGCCTGTGCATGGCCACCTACGACGAGCACGGCCACAGGATCGACTGGCGGGCCAAGGGTCTCGTGCTCCGATTCTTCGACGGGTGGGACACGGACGACCTGAGGAGGTAGCGGGGCGGCGAGGGCTGACATGAGCTTCAGACCAAGGTGTTCTTCTCCTCTTATGAATGAAGGAGATCGAACCTCTGACACGGCGGTTTTCAAGCTGCTATCGCACCAGAGGTCCCGCCGACCCCGTTGCGGCACGCCGTCACTCGCCAGGCATGCCGTTCGCGGCGACCTCCCAGAAGTAGAGGCTCGCGATGCTGCCATAGGGCGAAAGCCGCCGGCGATGTCGCGCGAAGATGTCACGTGTGATCTTCCGGTGGTGATAGACCAGGCACATGCCCCTCTGGATGCCCAGGTCGTCGAAGGCGAGGATGTCCGGACGGGCAAGCGAGAAGAGCAGAATCATCTCTGCGGTCCAGGTGCCGACGCCCCGCAGCGACGAGAGCGCGGCGACGGCCTCCGCATCGGTCATGTGAGAGACCGCCTCGAGGTCAAACGAGCCGTCTGCCACGCGTGATGCGAAGTCGGTGATGTAGCCTGCCTTGCGAAACGTCATGCCGCACGCCTGGATGGCGTCTGTCCCCGCAGCGAGCACGCGCTCGGGATTGACCTCGCCGCCGAGAAGGTCGTTCACCCTCCCCCACACCGTCGCGAGCGCCGCGTTGGAGATCTGTTGGGCGACGATCGAGCTCACCACCGCCGTGAAGAGGTCGGGGTCGAGCTCTCGGTCGATATGTCCGAGCCGGTCGATGACGGATCCCAGGCGCGGGTCGCGCTCGCGCAGGTAGTCCGTCTCGGTCCCTCCGTAGGGAAAGTACATCGAACCGCCCCCCGTCTCCGTCCTTCTCGCTAGAGCAGGCAGACACTCGCGGACTGTGCCGGCACGACGATTGACGAACCGTCTCGTCTCATGGTCCCGTTCAACGCATAGACGCACGCACCTGGCACGAGGTCGCAGGGAAACGAACGCTCCGCGTCGGCGGGGTTGATCGCCACGAGGAGACGCTCTGCACGATTGGCGCCAACCTCAGCTCTGACGTAGACGAGCGGATATCCTTCCGAAAGGAACTCGATGTCACCTCGCGCCTGAAGCGCGGGATGGGCATGGCGAACCTCGGTAAGCGCCCGGACCGTGTTCAGGAGCGAGTCGCTGTCGACGAGCTGGCCCTCGACGGTGGGACGGTCACCTTCGGGGTCAATGGGGAGGTAGAGGTCACCCGCGTCCGCCGTCGAGAATCCTGCGTTCTTCTCGCCATTCCACTGCATCGGGGTGCGGGAGCAGCAGCGGTCGTAGCCGCCCTCGACCGAGAAGATGCCGCCGACGTAGCGCATGCCGATCTCGTCGCCGTAGTAGACGAAGGGCGCGCCGGGCATGGTGAGCAGGAACGCGAAGGCGATCTTGAGCTCGTCCCCCTGGAGACGCCTCGCGAGACGGTCCATGTCATGGTTGCCCGACGGGACGCAGATGAGGCCGCGACCGTCCACGGACCGCCGCGACTCGAGGTACGTCTTTACAAAGGCGGACGCGTCTCCCCTGCCGCGCGACGAGAAGAACGGCTCATCGACCCTGAAGAGATCGAGATAGTGAGACGGGCCGAACTGCAGCACGAAGTCCATGTCGAAGCCCGCCTCGAGGGACTTAGCGGGCTCGCCCCACTCGGAGACCATCGCCGCCTGAGGGAACTCCTCGTTAAGAAAGGCGCGTACCTGCTGCCAGACGGCAATCGTTCCGAGCGAGTCGGAATCCGCCTTCACGAGCGAGCCCGCCATGTCGACGCGGAAGCCATCGCAGCCAGCCGTGAGCCAGAAGCGCATGACGTCCTCGATCGCGGCGATGGTCGACTGCGGTCCCGGTGCGTCCGTCGGCTGCTGCCACGACTCGCTGACCTGGTAGAACCCGTAGTTGAGGGCTGGCTGGTGCGAGAAGAAGTTCACCGCGCACGAACCGTCCCTCTGCGAGATGCCCGTGAGGCTGGCCATGCCCGCAGGCGGCTTCCAGACGCTGTCCGTCCAGATGTAGCGGTCGGTGAACTCGTTGGCATCGGCTCGCATCGAGGCTTTGAACCAGGGGTGATCGATTGACGTGTGTCCGGGAACGAGGTCGAGAAGGACGTGCATCCCGCGGGCGTGGACCTCGGCCATGAGGCGCTTGAGGTCGTCGTTGGTCCCGTAGCGCGAGGCGCAGCGAAGGTAGTCGGAGACGTCGTAGCCCGCGTCTCGAAAGGGAGACTCGAAGCACGGATTGATCCAGATGGCGTTGAAGCCGAGGTCATACACGTAGTCGAGCTTCTCGACGATGCCCTGGAAGTCACCGATGCCATCACCGTCGGTGTCACGGAACGACTGGGAGTAGATCTGGTAGAACACGGCATCATCAAGCCAAGGCGCGGACATGGCATTCCTTTCGGGCGGGGTGCGAGACGGACGACCATCCGAAGAGGATAGCGCAGGCATCTTCGATTCAATCTCGCCTGTTCGAGAGAGACGAGAGAAATGGAGGTTTCGCTGGGGCGCCACGCTGGCCGTCTCGGTGGTCCCTAGCCCAAGGCCTCCTCGTGGGCGAGCAGCAGGGCCTTCTTGTCGACGCCTCCAGCATACCCGGTGAGGCTACCATCCGCTCCGACGACGCGGTGGCACGGGATGATGATGGAGATGGGGTTTCTCCCCACCGCGGTGCCGACGGCCCTCGCCGACGTCCCCGTCCCGGTCGCGGACTCGAGCAGCCGCGCGACCTCGCCGTACGTCCTCGTCTGGCCATAGGGTATCCCGAGAAGAACCCGCCACACCCGCTGACGGTACTCCGTTCCGGACGGGGCGAGCGGGAGCTCCGACGCCTGGGGACGCTCCCCCGCGAAGTACCTGTCAAGCCATGCCCGAGCCTGCCGAAAGATGGCGAGACCATCGTCAGGCTTGCACGGTCCGCCGATTGTGGCGCGGAAGTACTTCTGGCCCTCGAGCCACAGACCGGTGAGGGCAGCCCATCGCTCGCGAGCGTCATGGAGCCGACGAGCTGGGAATCGTACGTTGTCGTATAGACCAAGCCGTCCTCCTCGAGCTGGAACACCCAGCTTCGCCCCCACGAGGGACGAAGCGCGTTCAGGTCACATCGTAGATGATGCGCCGCGAAGGAAGCTCGCGATCAGAGTCCGAGAAGCTCCTCGAGCGTGTGGGCGACGCCGTTGTCGACGTTCGTCCTCGTGGTGACATGGCGCGCGGCTCGCTTGACGTCCTCCTCGCCATTGAGCATGGCGTAGCTCTCCTCAACCGCCTCGAGCATGTCGAGGTCGTTGAATCCGTCTCCGAACGCGACGGCGCCCGAGCGGTCGATGCCGTAGTGCTCACAGATGATGCGGACACCGCGAGACTTGCTGGCAGCCCCGTTCATGACCTCGCAGAGGGTGTCGTTCGACCGGACGACGTTGAGGTGGGGGAAGCGCTCGTGCACGGTCTTCTCGGCGGCGGCTATCGCGGGCGGCTCGCCCATGAGGAGGAACTTGTGAATGCCCCGCTCGTCGAAGGCACTCCTGAGGTCATGTCCTGTCTGGCTCTTTGCGCAGACGAAGTACTCCTCCCGCTTGATGCGGGGATCCTGGTCGTCGTCGACGAGCCAGGTGTGGAAGCCATAGGTACCGACGGTGATGGCGGGAAGGTCGTGCGAGAGGTAGTCCTTGATCGCCACCGCCTCGTCGAGGGGGATGGTCTCGCTCAGGAGCTCATGGTCATCCTCGTCGAGCACGTAGGCCCCGCTGAAGCAGACGAGAGGCCCGGTGAAGCTAAGGGTCTTCTGGATGGGATAGAGCCCTTCGGGGCTTCTCGCGGAGACCATGCAGAAGGGGATACCCGCACTGGTGACACGTTGGATGGTGGAAGCGCTCTCGGGGATCGCATGGTGTTCGCCATCCACGAGCGTACCGTCGACGTCGGTGAAGACGATGCTCACCCTCCGTACTGCGACGTCCGCCATGATTCGCTCCCTTCAGAGAACCTCGGGCACCCGCCCCGAAAACGGCAACGAGTGATGTGGGGAGAGACTTGAGGTCCCTCCCCACATCGATGACACGTACCACTACCGAGAGGACCCAGACTTGGCATCCGCCGTTTTTGGACTCGCCGCCGACGGTCCGCTATCATCGTCGCGCGCATCTCCGTGCCGAGCGTCAAGGTCGACATCGGCGGCATCAAGGATGTGCTTGACGTTCTCCTTGGCGCGCGAGACGCCAAGGTAGAGAACGACGGACGTCAGGCCGAAGACCACGAGGAGGACGATGGCGAGAGGAAACGCCCAATCGGGACCACCCGCCTCGAGGTTCCAGTATCCGAGCAGGACCCCGACGGCGATCATCGAGTAGGAGAGCCGCTTCCAGACCTCGAGCCGCATGATGGCTCGCGTCTGCATGTCAGCTTCCCTCACAAGCGCCTCGCGCCTGCTGGAAGGCTGGTCGCCGCTCTTCTCGGTGGTCTTTGCCATGGCCTGGAAACCCCTCTTCCCCGTCTAGTAGGACAGGCCGGGGTTGAAGAAGCCGATGAGGACGCCGACGAAGGCGACGCCGACGAGGATCAGCATGACCATGGTCGGGGAGATCTTCTTCTTCGTCATGAGCCACCAGCAGAGGTATACGAAGACGAAGTTGAGGAGCTTGGGATAGATGCCGGAACCGAACACGTTCAGCGACACGGAGCCACTCGAAGCGAGCGCGTCGGCGCTGACAGTCGAGCTGCTGGACCACAGGACGTTCTGAAGGGCACCGACGCCAGGGAGCACGAGCGACGTGCTGATGGAGATCCAGGTCGCGGCGACGGCGCCGATGACCATGGTGCCGACCATGACGATGGAGCTGCGCAGCGCGTTGGACTGAGGTCCGACGAGTGCCTCGACCGCCGAGCCGCCGAGCTTGTAGCCCTGGTTATAGGCGTACTTCATGCCGAAGTACATGAGGACGTTCCACGCGATGATGTAGAACAGCGGGCCGATGACCGAGCCGCCCGCGGAGAGACCGAGGGCGATGCCGAGGAGGATCGGGATGAACGTACCGACGATGATGGAGTCGCCGAGGCCGGCGAGAGGTCCCATGAGGCCGGCGCGGATGCCGTTGATGGTCTCGTCGTCGATGGGCTCGCCGTTGGCGCGGGCCTCCTCGAGGCCGACCGTGAGGCCGACGACCATGGTGCCGATCTGGGGCTCGGTGTTGAAGAAGGTCGTGTAGGTGCGGAGCTTCTCTACCTTCTCGTCCTCGTCCTCATAGAGCTCGTCAACGATGGGCAGCATTGCGGCGAGGTAGCCAAACGTCTGCATGTGCTCCTGAGAGAAGCAGGTGAGGTTGCCGTACGTCCAGTTGATGAACGACTTCTTGCGCGCGGCATCGGATGTCTTCTTGAGTTCGGCCATGGTTAGATGTCCTCCTCCTCTTCCTCATCGTCGCCAGCGCCGGCGGCAATTGCGGGACGGGCGGTCTTGGCCTGCTGAATCTCATAGTTGATGAGCGCGAAGAAGCAGGCGATGATTGCGGAAGCGATCAGGTTGCAGTGCAGGACGGCAGCGAGCGTGAAGCCGAAGGCGAAGGTGAGCCAGTCAAGCGGCTTCGTGACGACCTGCTTGCACAGGATTGCGATACCGACTGCAGGAAGCAGCGAGCCGACGGTGAACAGCGTCTTCATCGCGATGCCATCCATCGGGAGGTAGTCCTTCATGATCTGGACCATGCTCGAGCCGGCCATGCAGATGATGAACGTGGGGATGAAGGAGAACAGGATGTGACCGATCCAGGGATAGACGAAGTCGACCAGAGGGATGGTCTTCTTGATCTTCTTCCAGTCGCTGGTCTCCATGGCCTTCCAGCCGATGCCCTGCCAGACCAGGTTGATGGTCGCGGTGCCATAGAAGAGGACCGTACCGAGGGTGCCGACTGCAGCGCCGAGGGCGGCGGCGAGGCTCTGCGCCTCAGCGGAGGAGGGGTCGAGACCCTGTGCCCTGATGGCGAGGATGGCCAGAGGAATGCCGATGTAGGTGACGGCACGGACGTCGGCGGAGACGGTTCCGCCAGGCGTGACGAGCGCGATGTAGACGACCTGGATGGCCGCACCGACGACGATGCCGGTCGCGACGTCGCCGAGGATGATGCCTACGACNNAAACGACGAGGCCACCGACCAGGGGACGACCGAGCGTGTAGTTACCGATCGTGGTGCCGCCCATGCCGGGAAGGGATGCGAGGCACGCGAAGAGACCAAGCAGTACGGCTTGGAACGCATTAATTGCCATAGCTCGATATCACCTCAATTACTGTTGGGATGTACTTACTTGACGTCGAACCTGTCGCGGAACTTCGGCCACTCGCCGATCGCGGCTTCCTTGATGAGGGCGAACTCGACCGTGTAGCCAGCCTTGGTCATATCCTCGAAGGCCTGGGCCTCCTCGGCGGTAATCGACTGGTTGTTGCCGAGCTTCACGGTGCCGGGACGGTCGTTGCAGGGGCCGACGATGACGCGCTTCACGTCATTGGGCTTGAACCCGTCGTCGACGAGAATCTTCTTCATGTCGAGGGGGTTCTTCGTGATCAGGAAGTAGCGGGTGTCACTCGCAGAGACCTTGTCTGCGTTCTCGAGGAAATGGTCGAGGGTCCAGACGAAGGTCTTCTTGTCCGGTGCGGCTCCCTTGTAGGCAGCCTTGAGCACCGAGTTGTTGGCGGCCGCGTCGTTGACGGCGATGATGCCGTCGCACGGGTACTCAAGGGACCATCTCGTGACGGTCTGGCCGTGAATCATGCGGTCGTCGATGCGTACGAATGTAATCACAGTTCTAATCCCCTTCCTTTTCGAAGCGCGAGCGCTTCCTCAGTCCCTACAGGTCCTCTTCATCCTCGTCATCGTCGAGGTCAAGCTCCACCTCCCTTATTGCAGCCTGGCCCTCAGAGATGATCTCTCCCTTGAGGGACTCGCTGTCCAGATCGGATTCCATCGCCGCCGTGAGCACCATCGGGAGGTTCATGCCTCCGAAGGCAGTCGTCCTCGGGAGCAGGCCCTTCTCGGTCAGCGTGTTCAGGGTGTTGGTGAGGGGAGATCCACCGATGATGTCGCCAAAGACGAAGACCTCGTCATCGGGGCCGATCGGTTCGATGGTCTGCTTGAGGTTCTCGACGAAGACGTCAGCGCCCATCCCGTCTTCCATGCTGGTGCTAAGGATGTCGTCACGCTTTCCGACGAGCATGTCGAGGACGCTGTGGAGGCCCGGCGCGAACGTGCCGTGGCTAATGAGGAGCAGATATCGCATGTGAACTCCCTTTCTTCCGCATCTGAACGAACGTGTTCAAGTGTTCAAGCCTGTCGACTCACAGGCATCGAAACCCAGAAAGCAACCATCGGCCCTCGACCGAAAGCAAAAGAGAGTTCGCGAAAGCACTCACGTCTGCACTGAAAGACAAGATAGTCTCCACGAAATCTCTAAAACCGGTATTTCCGGTATTTTTGCCTTTCAGTGAATCTATTCTTCGGTAAGTGGCGACCAAGGGCAACATTTATAGAGGAATCGATTACAGAGCAATGTCACTCCAAAGCAGAGTACAGATGACATCATGCCTGTGACATGCACTTTATTGACTGATAATGAATGATTTGTACGCTATCTGACGGTATGCCCGAGAGCTGGGGAATCGCTCGGAGACACGTCGTTTGTTCCATACATTCAAACGTTGATGGTCTCCGCCGGCGAGGGTTGCGAGAGTCTTGATACCCCTCGCGAGACCCTGAGCTGAGCAGGGACACTGGAATCGAGAACACATGGAACTGTGGTAGTCGTGCACTAGAAGGCGCCGCCGCCCCCGCCGCCGCCAAAGCCCCCGCCGCCCCCGCCGGAGAATCCGCCG
>DCZG01000010.1:0-32655 GCA_002331575.1 Atopobium sp. UBA2090
AGCCTGCCAGACGGCCTCACCATCACCTACCTCAAGAACTCGCTCGGCGGCGTGAACGTGTCGGCCAACCACAAGGGGACCGAGATCGTGACCGCCAAGGCCGGCTCTGCCGGTGGCACCGCCGTGACCCCCGTTCTCGCGGCCGCCGTCTCCGGCGCCTACGTCGAGGCGACGATAGGGAAGGGCAACGAGATCATCTCGTCCGGCGACGTCTCGGCCACGACGAAGAACTTCGTCACGCGCACCATGAACGCGGACGCCGCGGCGGCCGGTGACTCGGTCGGCGTCGGCGGGGCCTTCTCGGTCTCCGTGTTCCGCGACTCCTCCAACGCGAGGGTCGATCGCTCCATAAAGGCCCAGAACCTCAAGGTCAACGCCACGGGTGTGTCGAGGTCGACCATCGTCTCCAAGGCGGGCGTCTCCGGAGCGGGCGGGTCGAGCAGTTCCGGCAGCGGCTCCGGAGGCAGCTCCGGCGGCACGTCGGAGGGTGACCAATCGGGGTCAGACAACTCGGGCGCCGCTGACAAACAGGCCGACAAGACGATGGGTTCCCTCAAGGGGCTCGCTGGCGACACCGGCAAGACCAACATGGGAGCCGACAAACTCGACGGTCAGACCGCCAACAGGCAGAAGGCCGAGACCAGCGAGGGCAGCGTCTCCGTTGCCGCAGGGCTCGCCCTCAACATCCAGCACAACGAGATTCTCGCCAGGCTCGGCGACGGCCTCAGCTTCGTGATCGCCAAGGACCTCTCCGTCATCGCCCTCGGCGACACGGACGGCTCGACGACCGCGAACGCGTCGGCGACCAAGTCGAGGATCGGCGTGGGCGTCGCCGTCGCGATCAACATCATCACGTACGACACGACCGCCTACCTCGGCGACTCGACCGCCACCATCGGCGGCGGGCTCGTCGTCTACTCCGGAATCTACAACGACGTCAAGGTCGCAGGTGTCGAGAAGGATGTCATGGCCATTCTCAACACCTATCTCACGCAGCTCATCACCCAAGTCAAGAATGCGGCCATCACCAACTCCGGCCTCACTGGCATTGCGAACCTCATCAACGGGACGCTCGTCAAGAAGCTCGACGCCAAGTGGAAAGAGCTGCCCGACCTCGTCGACAGCCAGAAGGCCCCCGTCTACTCGGCGGTCGTTCGCGCCCTCTTCAACACGCTCGCCTCCAAGGTCGGCGTCCCCGAGATCTTCAAGGACGAGAAGCTCAGCGCCGACCTCCAGAAGATCGTCAACGACCTCGTGAGCGAGATGTGCGAGGACCTCTTCGACTTCAACACGGTGCGCAAGTTCTTTGGTACCGGCGGTTGGAAGGAGGTCCAGGCCGCGGCGAGCAAGACCTGGACGCAGTCGGAGACCGCGCTTCGCAACGCACTTCTCGGCTTCGTCTGCACGGTCTTCGCATCGGGACCCGAGGGTGCCGCCAACAAGGCCGTGACCTACGCCATCGCAGGCGCTGGGGCCTCGAACGTCGGCGTCGCGGGCAGCGTCGCCATCGCCGTCGTCAACGGGACGATGAAAGCGACCATCGCCCAGCACGACGGCTCGACCCCATCGACCATCACCGTCGGCGGAACCACCCAGGTCGCCACCGAGACCGCCAACACGCTCGACACCGTGGCGACCGCTGCGGTCACCGATGCGGGCGCCCCCGAGAAGAACAAGAACGCGAAAGAGAAGGCCGACACCGGCACGGGGACGACGGACAAGATTCCCACCGAGGACGTGAAGGATGACAAGGGCAATGTAACTGGCACCAAGCCGGTCGCGGGCACGGACGCCAAGGATAAGGCGGGCGTCAAGAAGGATGGCAGCGCCAAAGAGCCCGGCTCCCAGAGCAACTCCGACTCTGGCAAGACCGTCGGCGTCGGCGCGGCCTTCGCCCTGAACATTCTCAACCTCACGACGACCGCGACGGTCGAGACCGGTCGCGTCATCACGACCGCCGCCCTCGACCAGCATGCCGTGGCGACCAACAAGAGCACGATCTACTCGGTCGCGGGCACCGACCCGCTCGAGGACACGACCACGGTTCAGAAGGACGTCGCGGTGGATGCGTCCATCGCCGTCGACATCATGGACATCAAGACCAAGGCGACCTTCGCCTCGGGTAGCACGCTCACGACCACGGGCGGCATCAAGCAGAGCGACGGCAGCCTCAAGGACGACGTGATCACGTGGCCTGGCGACAAGGACGCGGCCTACAACGTCGCCATCTATGCTAAGACCACGGGTTCCTCGCTCGCCAACGCATCCGGCTTCGCGATGGGCAACCAGTCCGCCGTCGGCGCCGCGATCGCGCTCAACATCATCATCAGCGAGACGAACGCCGAGTTCGCGGGCACGGGCACCGTCAAGGGTGCGAGCCTCGTCGGCGCGTACGAGTTCAACGAGGACGAGGCCTACGGAGTCGCGACCGCCATGGGTTCAGACATGGCACGCATCTTCGGCAAGTTCGGCAACGGCGTCACGAGCATGGAGACCTGGATCAACAGCCTCGGCAGCGGCAACGCCAAGATCGAGGACAAGGACCAGAACAAGAACAAGGACAACGACACCGCGAACAAGCTGAACAAGGGCCTGAACGACAACAGCAACACCGAGGACAAGTCCAAGGACAACAAGCCGGACAAGGCCAAGAACAACTCACCGCTCTCCACGAACGTCATCAACGCCCTGGACCTCAAGACGGGGGACAAGGCCAAGGTGGACGAGGGCGGAAAGGCCATCACCGACAACACCAACAAGACCAGCCTCCCGACCAACTCCACGCCGGCCAACAAGAAGCTCATGGTCGCGGCCGCCATCGCCGTCAACATCACCAAGCACAAGGCCCTGGCCACGATGTCCGGGCTCCTGAGTGCCGGCTCCATCGACGTTCTCGTCATCAACAAGGCCAACTACCGCGCCTACGCCACGGGTGCCGCCATGACGAAGGGTCCCGCCAATGCCATCGGCGCGGCCGTCTCGGTCGGCGTCAACGGCAACGAGGCGATCGCGACCATCTCCGGCGAGGCGCGGACCGTCGAGATCCCCGCCGGTTCCAACGACTGGGAGATGCCGGTCAACAGCGCCGGTGGCGTGACCGTGAGCTCGACCTTCACCCAGAACATGGACGGAAGGTTCGCGGGGCTTCTCGGCGCGCAGAGCATCGCGGGTGCCGCCTCCGGCGCAGGCTCCACGGCGACGGTCGCCGGCGCGTTCGCGGTGCTCGTCTCCAGGAGCACGACGACTGCCCAGGTAACCACAGGCTCGACCATCACGGCAGGCGACGTCGTCGTCAAGGCCTACGACAAGTCCAAGCTCGCCGTTCGTGCCGGTGCACTCTCCAAGTCCGACGGCGGCTCGGTCGGCGTCGGCGCCTCCATCGCCTTCGTCTACGGGCATGACAAGGTGTACGCGTTCGTCGGCGACGACGTCGTCATCACCGCGAAGAGCTTCGACGGGTCTGCCGAGAAGGCCATGGTCACCTTCACCGACTACGGCATGGCCGTCGACTGGTCGACCCTCTACAAGATCGCCCCGACCGCGAAGAAGGGCCTCGAGCCCGACAAGAACATCACCGAGGCCAAGGACCAGGCGATCATCACCATCACGCCGGTCGTTGATAAGGATGGGAAGACCTCCTACACAGTCGACATCAACGTGGACACAGACACCGTCCTCAAGTCCATCGACCTGCTCAACTTCCTCGCCTCCACCAACTACTACGCAGAGGCCATCTCCGGCAGTGTTGCCGGCGGCGATTCGAAGGTCACCGTGTCCGGCAGCATCGCCATGATCTTCGGCTTCAACGACATCCAGGCCCTCATCGGTGACGGCTGCACGATCAACGTCGCAGGCGACTTCAAGCTCGCGACCACGGTCGGCACCAACACGCGCATGATCGCCGGAGCCCTTTCCGCGGGTACCGCGAAGATCGCGGTGGGCGCTTCGATCGGCTCGTACGTCGACGAGGACACGGCGGTCGCGAGAATCGGCACCGGCACGGTGGGCGCGAAGAAGACGAAGGTGCACGCCGGCGGGTCCGCGGACGTCGAGTCCACGGGCGACAACGACGCGCTCGTCATCGTCGTCGCTCCTGCCGTCGGTCCTGACTCCAATGTTTCCGTGGGAGCTACCATCGCCGTCATCTACATGGACAACGCGATTGACGCCGCCATCACCGACGGCTGCGAGGTTACGGGCGACTCCGGCGTCGCCGTCATCGCTCAGAACACGTCCAAGCTCCTCCCGATCACCGTGTCGGTTGCCGACTCGGACGGTGTCGCGATCGGAGGCACGCTCCAGATCATCATCGACAAGACCGCCACGAGGGCCCATGTCGGGGACGACGTGACCATCAAGACCACCAACGGACCGATCACCGTGGCCGCGCTCTCGTCCAACGAGTTCATTGACGTCCTCGCAAGCGCGTCGGTCTCGAGTGCCGTCAAGGGCTCTGCTGCCGTCGCGGCCGTCCTCAACGTCATCGTCTCTCGCTCCGATACCGAGGCCACCGTCGGCGAGAGGTCCACGCTCACCGCGAAGGGCTCTTACCTGGACAAGGGCGTCGTGACGCCCGCCTCTGTGAACGTGAAGGCGGAGTCCGAGGACTTCATGGTGTCCGCTACGTTCGCCTTAGGGGCCGGCAAGGTCGCCGTGGGAGCCGAGGTCAACGTCTTCGTGTTCGACCGCGACGTGCTCGCACAGGTGGGGAGAGGCTCCAAGGTCTCCGCCGAGCTGGGCGACGTGGTCGTCAGGGCAAACGCGATGGACTATGCCGTCGTCGTGAGCATCGGCGCGTCGGGCGGAAGCAATACGGCCGTGAGCGGGACCATCCCCGTGATCGTCTCGCTGAACCGCGTTCTCGCGCTCATAGGTACCTATGTCGACGACCCCGCCGATAGCAGCGAGGCAAAGACCCTTCTCGATGCGACAGGTACCTCCCTCGTCTCCACGCACGGTTCCGTCGCCGTCATCTCCGACTACAAGTCCGACCTCTCCNNAACCTCTACGCGGCCGCCGGCGCCATCTCCGGCTCCGGCTCCGCCGCCGTCGGCGCGACGATTCTCACCATCGTGGTCGAGAACGACGTGCATGCGCTCGTCGGCACTGGTGCCTTCCTGGCTGCTGGTGGAGGCGGGACAGGCATGGACGTGCCCGGCCAGAGTTCCAAGAGGAAGGGCGTCTCGATAGTCGCGCACTCCGCCGAGACCTACCTGGCGGCGGCGATCTCCGGTGCCGCGGCGGGGAACGTCGCAGTGGCCGGCGTGGTCAACACCGTCGTCTTTGGGAACCGCGTCAGAGCGGTAGCCTACGGCGGCTCGAAGATAGACGCCAACACCGATGATGCGGAGGGTGACTTACTGATTTCCGCCTCATCTGACTCGAAGGCATATGTCATCGGCGGATCTCTCGGTGGCGCGGGAAGCGTCGCCGTCGGGGCGACCGTCCTCACCTTCGTCTATGAGAAGGACGTTCTCGCTGAGGCAGACGCCGTCATCACGGCTCGCAACATCGACGTTCACGCGTCGAGCACCGATGACGTGTACGTCGTCGGCGTGAGCGCGTCCGCATCCGGCTCCGTGGCCGTCAGCGCCGGCAGCGCGGTGCTCTTCTTCCAGGACACGGTCACCTCACGGCTCGCCGGCGGTCCGGTCCACGCGAGCGGGAACGTCGACGTCAGCTCCTCCAACAACAGCAAGCTCGTGGATGCGGTCGGCAACCTCGCCATCTCCGGCACCGCCGCCATCACCGGCGCAGTAGCCGTCACCTACTTCGAGGCGCACGTCGAGTCGAGCATCGCCGAGGGTATGACCGTCACGGCCGGAGGGGCCATCTCGGTCTCGGCCGACTCCGTCGAGAACGTCAACATCGACGCGATCGGGTTCACCGGCTCCGGCACGGCAGCGGTCTCCGGCACCATCGGCGTCGTCGTCACGAAGGTCGTCGTGCGTGCGTTCGTCGGCAACGACGCGACTCTCACCTGCACGAACCTCACCGTCCTCGCCAAGGACGACTATACGATGCTCGGCATCGTCGCGACGGGCGCCATCTCCGGCGTCGCCGGCGTCGGGGCATCGGTCCTCGTGAGCGTCTCGAACAACACGGTCGAGGCCTACGTGGGCGACAATGCCACCGTCACCGCATCTGGCGACGTAAAAGTGAAGGCGCTCGCCAACCGCGACGTCCGCGCCTATCTCGGAACGGCCGCCGGCGGTCAGGTAGGCGTCGGTGTGACCGTGCTCGTCTCCGTCGTCGGCGGCAAGCTCTCGCAGGACAGCGCCGACGCTCTCCGCGGGCAGAAGAAGAGTGCGAGCAGCACCGACTCCTATACGTTCTTCGATCCCAAGAAGTTCATGGCTGACAACGGCGCAGCCGTCTCCGCAAACGTAGGGACCGAGACCACGGCGGGGAAGCGGGTCGGCACTCGCTACAGCGCGAGCACGCTCGACGACGATCTCTCCGGTGACGGGACCTACGCAAAGAACACCAAGGTCGGAACCACCGTCGAAGATACAAATAGCACCAACTACGGCAAGAGCAGCTTTGACAACAAGACCGGCTACGTGAGCGGCGACTTCACCTCGAAGTCGGCCACCGACAATAGCAATGCGGCGGAAAACGAGTTCGGCAAGGGCGCTGCAACGAATGGCTCGGGCAACGATGACCTCGGGAGCGCGAGCTCGCTCCTCGACAAGAGCGCTGGCGCGCAGACCAGCTCCTCGAGCACAGTGCCGACCTTTGACGCCAAGGATGCCGTGAGCGCATACGTCGGCGAGAACGCCATCGTCTCCGCAAGGAACATCACCATTCATGCCGAGAGCATCCTCACCGTCGACCTCATCGCCGTGACCGTCTCTGCCGGAGCCTTCGCAGCCGTCTCGCCCGGTGTCGTCGTCGGCATCACCTACGCCAACGTGATGGCGTATACGAAGAACGGATCCACGCTCAAGGCTCCGGGCGGCACCATCGAGGTCACCGCCTACACGGGCACGAAGGCCATCGGCCCGGAGGACGATACGGTCAACAAGGACAAATCTGTCACGATATCCGACGACCACCAGCGCAACGCGGCATTCAAGAACGCCGCCACCAATGCGGATGGCAGCTCGCCGATCTTCTCGAGCAGGAGCCTGCGCGTCATCACCGCCTCGGGTTCCGCTGCCACGGCGGGCGTCTCTATCGCCGTCGCCGTGCTCACGCTCGACAGCAACGCGTACGCGTTCGTCGCCGGCGACATCGAGGGTGCCGAGAAAGTTACTGTCAAGGCAACGGCATGCTTCCCCCAGACCACCGCTGCCGTGTTCGGCTTTGCGGCTGGCGGCGTCGGCGTCACCGCGTCCGTGGCCATCGTGGTCGCGCACGGCAACGTCTATGCGGGCATCATCGGCGTCTCCTCCGTCAGGAACGTGACGGGTGCCGTGAGCGTCAAGACTGACACGGCGTTCGACGCGACCACCTTCGGTGCCTCCATGGCTGCCGGCGGAGTCGGCGTCAACGCCGCACTGAGCCTCTCGATCGACAGGATGCGCGTCGACACCCTCGTCGGCGGCGGGGTCAGCTTCGACGGCGTCAACGCCCTTGACATGGGTGCCGCCGCCAAGGTGACCGCACGCTCGTACCTCATCGGTGCGGCAGTGGGCGGCGCTGCGGGCGGACTGGCCGTCGCCATCTCCATCCTGTCGCCCACCATCCTCACCTACATCGGCTCCACCCCCGGTATCGGAACCAAAGAGGCATCTGCGGTTCCTGGGGCTGCCGGATCTTCCACCACCTTCAACGTCGGTTCCGTCACGATGAAGAACGACGTGACCACCACGGGCATCGCCTCGGTCCTCTCCGTGGCCGTCGGTGGAGTCGCAGTCTCGGGCAACGTACTTCTCGTCATCAACAACTCGGTCAACTACGTGGCCATCTACCAGAAGGGCGTGAACGCGACCGGCGACATCACCATGGACGCGGGCATGCACTCGTCCGCTAAGAGCGAGCTCGCCGCGGCCACGGCCGGAGGGGTTGCGGTTGGCATCACGACCTCGATCGACGTCCTCAACTCGGACACGCGCGCCTTCATCGACACGACGGGCGTGACGGTCAATGGTGCGAACATCGTCGTTCGCGCTGGCAGGCCTGATGACCCGAAGGTGGACGGAGAAGAACTGAACACCTCCGAGGCGACCGCTATCGCCGTCTCCGCCAACATCGGTGGAGCGCTCGCGGCGAGCCTTAACGTTGCCATCGCCGACAACCACACCAAGAACTATGCTCAGGTTCTCGGCACGGGCACGATCAACGCCACCGGTGGCCTGCACGCGCTGGCCTATGGGACGGCGAAGGCCGATGCAACGCTCTATGGCGTGAGCGCCACCCTTGGTCTCAACATCGCCGGCAGCGTCGCGGTCTCCGTCCTGCAGAGCCTGCAGGAGGCGAGCGTCATCTCCGAGAACGTCAACGCCCTCTCCCTCGAGGTCATCTCGGAGCTCAACAACAAGAGCGGCGTTCGCGATGCCGACGTCTCCCATGCGAGCATCACCACGGGCTCCGGGTCCTTTGGCGGTGGCTCTATCACCGTGAACATCGCCGTCGCCTACGGCAAGGGATCCTCCATTGCCTCTGCCTCTGCCACGAAGTCGATGAGCATCGGACGAAGCGGCGCGTACGGGGACATCACCGTCAAGAGCTTCGGCGGCGCCAACACCAAGGCGGACTCCGCCAACGTGAGTGAAGGAAGCTCGTTCGCAGCCGCACTCATCATGGTCTTCGCCTACAACGACGCGACCTTCAGCTCCAAGCTCGAGCTTCCGACTGGTGCGACCGCGTACGCGAAGGCGGTCACCGTGAGCACTGACTACGTCGCCAACGCGACGACGGACCTCACGCCCTCCCTCGGAGGCGTCTCACTCAGCGGCATCAAAGCTGAGGCTAACCTGACCGCTGCCGTCAGCTTCGCGAACGCACAGGCGAGCATTGCCGGTGCGGGCACGCTGAACGCCCATGGCAACGTGAATGTCTTGGCCACTGGTACCGCGAAGGCCACGTCGACCGTCAGCGGCGTCACCGTTGACATCTCCTTTGCCAAGATTGCGGTCAACCTGTCGTTCGCGGAAGTCACTGCGAAGCAGGTCGCTTCCATCGACAAGACCATCATCAACACCAACGGCGGCACGATCAGCGTGACCTCCACCTTCAACGATGCCAGCGCAACGGGGGCCGTCGCAACGGTGGGCGGCAACGGTACGAGCACTGACGTCAAGGTGAACATAGTCGGCGGCACGGCGTCCATCGCCGCGGCCGACATGGATGCGACCGTCAAGGCGACCACCTCGGGCGTCTCGCTCGATACCTCTGACGGCAAGGGTGGCTTCGGAACCGTTGACGTGAAGGTCAAGGCGAGGAGCTACGCCTCTGCCGACATCATCGTGCCAAGCGTGGGTATCTCGCTGCTCAATGCCACGCTCCTCTTCACCTATGCGACCGCGGGAGGCACGTTCGCCGCGGAGCTCGGAATCGGCAATGCGAAGGAGAGCAACGTCGGTACGACCACCGTCGACGACACCTACAGCTCCATCGCGACCTCTGCCACGGGTCCTGCAGGTGGCGTGGGCGTCTCGCTCGTCGATGTCAAGGTCAACGTCTCGATAGCCACTGCGTCCTCGAATGTGACCGCTGCTCTCACGGGCGTTGGGGTCCTGAACGTGAACGGCAGTCTTTCGGTGACGGCCAACGGGAGTGGCTCAGCCACCGCCGAAGGACGTACTCACAAGGTGACGGTGACGCTTGCCAATGTCGCCGTGAATGAGGTCCAGGCATACATGAGCGTCGTCCAAAAGGCCTACGTCGAGATGGACGCCAAGGCCGCGAGCGTCATTCACGTGACCGGGAGCCTGAAGGTCACCTCGCATCTCGGCGATGCTAACACGCCTGTGAGCGCGACGGCGACCGTCGGATCCTCGGCGGGCTCGGCACCAAAAGTCAACGACAAAGGCAAAACAGTGCCAAGCTATTCGATTGCTCTCCTTGACGTGACAGTCAACAAGGCGACCGCCTGGGAGCAGAGCACCAACGATGCATTCATCAGCGGCGCAGGCAGGGCCATGACCACCATCGAGGCAGGGAGTGTCCTTATCGAAGCCAAGACCTGGTCGAAGTCTGACGCAGAGGCCAACGCGTCATCCGTCATCGGGCTCTTCGCCGCCGGTGGTCTTCAGGCGGAGGCTCGCGCATGCGACTCCGTCGTCTCCCACGTGTCCGCCGTGACCCTCAAGACCACGTTCGGAGACGTGAAGATAAAGGCGCTCGGAACGGTGAACGTCTATGCTCTCTCCGCCTCTCCCGGTGGAGCTACGGCAGCCAATCTCGCCTCGTCCTCGTCTCGCGCTTTCACGGGATACCGAGAGGGCGAGACTGACTACCAGGATGTGAAGGACACCACCAGCACGGTGCATTACCAGATCGTCCGTGCGTACATCGATACGAACGCGGTCGTGCGCTCGGCCCAGGATGCCATCGTCGATGCCCTCAACGTCGGAACGTCGAAGGCCGATGTCAAGGGCGGGCAGACGTACAGCTTCGTTGGCGTGGTGACGGCCAAGCTCGTCACGCGCGGGTACTACCTCACCGAGGCATGGGTCGGGGATGGGGCGGTCGTGACTGCTGGTCAAGACATCCTCGTCCATGGCAAGACAACGTGCACCGCTGATTCCGACGCTTCCTCCACCACGCTCGCCATGTTCGTCGACGCCGATACGACCTATGCGACCGTCGACGTCACGGTGGGGACGGGCGCCTCCGTCGGAAAGAACGCGACACTTGATGCGGCGCGTGTGATCTCCGTGCTCGCAGAGGCTGACAACATTCAGGACTCGAAGACCGAACTCGTTGGAAAGGGCAGCTTCAACATCTCCAAGAAGGGCATCGTCGCCCACAATAACCTTGGCCGTACGGTGAGCACGTCCATCGGAACGGGTGCCCATCTGACGAGCGACTTCGGAAACATCCTCATCAAGGCAATCGCCGGTGCGGGTGACTCCTTGTCCACCAGGTCGACCATCGGGAACGGCTTCAGCTTTGCCGGCTACGCGAACGTCCGCACCTACACGAACATCACCTCCGAGGCGCTCGTGACGGTCAATCCTGGCGTGGTCATTAAGGACACGTTCAACGGCGTCGACGTCTATGCCGACAGCTCCATCAAGAACTTCACCAACTACGCGTTTACGGACGTCAGCGGCGTCGGAGGAAAGCCGGACTCCCTGACCGACACCGTCATCAGCATGCGCGGCAACGTCCTCGTCGGCGGGAGCGAGAGCACCGATCCGTACGTCGAGATAACCGCACGCGACATCGACATAGAGTCGTTCATCGGGACCATGAAGGTCGTCGACTCCACCTATGCGAGATGCAGGGCGCTCGGGGCGAACGTCGACGCGCATACCGTCATGAGCGCCAAGCTTGACATTACGACTACGGTTCAAAGGTCTGTACTCCGTGCGTATGACAATCTGGTCGTCCGCTCTGCCGTCGTCCCGACGGTCAGCTACGGGGGCGCCGACTCCGATTGGAACAACCTCTACGCCCATGCGACCGCCGTCATCCAAGCCATCGGTGCCTCGGATGCGAAAGCCGATTTGAACCCGGATAACAACAAGTCCATCTTCAACGTGAGTGTGGCAGTATCTAATTCCACGCTCTACGGGGCCAACGTGTCAATCGACGCGAAGGACTCGCTCGCGTTCGACGCGGTCGCAGACGGCAGCGATTTGACGAAAAAGAAGCACCAGCTGCCCGACAGTCAGAACGAGATGACGTCGACTCTGGTGAGCAACTGCACCTTCTACATCGGTGATGCGGCTGCGGGAATCGTCATCGACATCTCCGGAAAACCCGATGAGCCGACGGTCCGCGAGGTCGGGCTCAAGAACGAGCGGGCCATCTGGACTCTCGTGGGCGATGCGCTCGTCTTCAAGGACATCTCCAACCCCCTGCCTGGTAGGCTCACGGTGAAATCCGTCTCTTGGGGAGACACGAGATACGTTGATGTGAGCTCACCGTCTGACTTCACCATCTACGACCAGAACTATCTTCCCTCCGTGACGATCGTCAACCGGACGAGCCTCTCCTTGCGACTCGGGGCAATCGTTACCGAGAACGAGAACTATCTGAACCCGTCCATTAACGGACGAAGCGTGGGGGTCGAGAAGTCCTCCTCCATTCTGCCGACCATCGAGGTGGAGAGCCGCTCCGACGGGGACGTGATCGTGGGTGGTCTCATCGCCAACCCGCGTGGCTCCGTCTCGTTCAGATGGACCGATTCGGACGGGCACGGGAGCCTCCTGACCGCCCGCGAGCAGCTCACCACGACTTCGACCAGCATCACGGTCGCGCCGATCTGGGCGCACGAGTTCAACGTGAGTGGCGCCGAATCCGTCGGTGGGACTGGCAACGGCGTCGAGCGCTTCAACATCTTTGCGTGCTGGCATGGCGGTGAGGCTCCACGAGCGAGCGTCACTGCCGTCGGTGACATCAAGATCGCCGTGACCGACGTTCTCATCGCCATAGTTTCGGACCTGGGCAACTATTCGAAGGTCAGCCATCCTGGTCCGACCGTGTCGAACATCGTCGGCGGCGGCACGACCGACATCCTGGTCAACGTGCCTCTCACCATCTATCGGGAGGCGAAATCCTCGCTCGTCACCATGCCGGTTCCGGGAACGCTCGAGTACGTGAAGTCTGGCGTCGAGAAGCTCGAATCCGACGTCACGCTCGATGCGAGCAAGCTGGCTGACTACTGGTCTGGCTACAACGTCGCTGACGGTACCAACCAGTACGTCCTTCCCAACGGGACCATCATCTACATCGACGCGAACGGTATCGTCTGCCGCATCGTCGAGGGTGGCGTCGACGTGATGGTTTCCGACTACGTGATATCCAAGAGCGGCACCGACCTCGTCGCGCGGATTGCCCCTGGCACCTACGTCAACCTCACGAAGGGCACGATTCAGCTCGAGGCGGGAACGTCGTTCGAAACGCTCCTGTCTTCGTTCGATGGCTCCTGGCTCGAGACGGCCATCAAGGACGGTCGAGTCACCTTCAGTCTCTCGAAGGCAGTCGTCAAGGAGGGTGACCAGGCGGAGGAATTCGAGAACATCACCACGAGCATCAAGAAGCTCTGGGAAAACGGGACCGTGACGTACTACGAGATGACAGGCGCGGATGCAAAGGGCAACGTCTACACGTTCAGCATGTCCGACTCGTTTGCCGAAGGCTATGCGGCTACCAGGCAGCTCGTCTACCTGATTGCCTATGACAGCTCCTCAAAGTCCATCTCCGCCTTCAACGTGCTCCCTGGAGGAATCAGCTCGGGCACGGCCTCTGAAACGCTCAATCTTGATTACTTCAAGGATGTCAGGCAGAAGGACGGCACTTCCTATCTAAGCGAAATCTGGCACTATAAGGATCCCGATAAGGCGGACGATACCACGAGGCTCCTCGGATATCTCATGACCGGCAACTACAGCGGAAACGAGAGAGGCACCATCATCTACGCGGTGAACAGCATTCCAGTTGCCAACTTCCTCGGAACTGGGGCGACGGTCTACTGCGGTGTCGACACGAGCGGAGCAGTCCCGAAAGCGACGGGCGCCTTCACGCTCAGAAGAGGGCTGTCACTCACTCCCGTCTACCTCGATGCCATCTCGAGCTATGAGGACGGTGGTAAGACGTACTACTACGTCGATTCCGCAAAGGCCGCGGTGGAGAATAACAACTACGCAAAGGCTCTCTACGCTAGGCTCCTCGGCCTCATCTGGACGAGCACGCTGGAGAAGACAGTGCAGCAGACGACGGTATACGGTCACAACGGGGATGCGTTCACTCCCTCTGCCACCACGTATCCGAACGTCAATTTCAGCGGTCTCCCTGTCTGCTACAAGACGTATCCCAATGACGATAATGACCATACCTACACCTATTACAAGGTGAAGCTCTACGACTACAGCATCTCCGTCGACTACGTGAGACTCGGCAAGGCGTCGCTCGGACTCGAATACCTCGGCGACACCGAGAAGGGGAACCCGACCTACGGCGTATCCTTCGCGGGAATCGCAGATGAGGAAGATCCCAAGCTCCTGCTCGTCGGGCCCATCAGCGGAGTTCCGGTCAAGAGCGGTACGCTCCCGACCGACACCAAATACGCCTCCGAAGACTCCGCAAAGTCTGCCTACCAGATCACCAGTAACCTCTACGTAGCGACCGACGGCACCTTCTACTTCCGTGGCGACAACGGCTATCAGGCCCGCTTCGTACCCGATGCCCACAGCTTCGCATCCACGTTCCTCTCAACGAAGACCAACGTGCCGATGACCTCGACGTCCTTCAGCGTCATCCTTCTCCGCGATCAGAACGTCAAGCTCGAGATGCTGACACCCGAAGTCGCCAAGAGCGTCAGCGGGAAGTACTACGTGACCGCTGATGGCGGAGACAACTGGACGCTCGCCACGAAGAGCACCGACGTCGTCACCGAGGGCCAGACGCTCACGCTGAACGGGCTCACCTACACGGCGGACGTCACGACGTTCACGGTCTCCGAGGAATCGAAGACCTATCTGACGGCCACGTACTACCGCGACTCGGTCACGGGCGAGACGATCTACATCGAGTTCACGCTCAAGGACGGTACGAAGGTCGACTCGGACGGCAACGTGACGCTCGCGAACCCGTCTGCCGCGCAGTGGATCGTCGACACCGTTCCCGCGAGCACGTACACGGTGGAGAACCTCGTCGGCAAGACGCTCATCCTCAAGTTCATGGACACCGGCACGACCGACAGCTCCGGCAAGGTGACGACTCCGCAGGTGCTTGACGGCGCCGCGGCGGGCGAGGCTGCGCTCACGGGCGACTACATCTCGATCACCACTGCCGGGGGCACGCCGATCGGGACGGCGGAGAACCCGCTCTCGACCGCGCCTTACACGCCCGGAGGTCAGGTGACCCTCAACTTCCATGATCTCGCGACGGGTGTGGGAGTCGTCACAGGCGACGTGTACGTGGACACGATCGGTTCCGCGCGCCTGCCTGTCGGGTTCACCGTGGGAGAGAACGCCGCCTATCATCAGACGGCTTCCGAGGACATCATCTATACGACCATCAACGCCAAGGCCAACTCCACCCTCGAGCTCGCAGCCAAACGAGATGTCATCGGCACCTATCAGGTCACGACGGGCGGCAGCCAGCAGGTCAAGGGCTATCTCAAGCTCGGAACCGACTCGAAGGCAACGCTGAGCGGTGGGCAAGGCAACACCTTCCAGGACTTCGAGCTGGGAGAGGGCTCGACGCTCGATGCCTCCGGTACGTTCTACGTCGCGGGAGACATCATCAACGCCGCAGATGACAGCACAGCGAAGCTCACGTGCAGCGCTGGCGGCATCTCGGTCACGAACGCCAACCTGAAGGATGGCGTGACGTTCGAGGCCGATGGAACGAACGGCGCAAGTGTCAACTACCTGACGGGAGGCGTCGGCGACGNNGACGTGACGCTCAGGTCGACCAAGGGTCGCGTGGCCTTCGAGGACATCGCGCTCGGCAAGGACACCACGCTTACCATCGACGCCAAGGACGGCATCGAGGGCGACGTCATGCACGGCTCCGAGGGCGATGCCATCACCTTCACGACGGATGGCGACGTCAATAGCGCCTCCAGGTATCTCGGGATCGACCTGCCCGAGACGGTACCTCTTACCATCGCGCACGTCGCGAACTACTACCTCCAGTGCTATGACCCGAACAACCCGCCCAGGACGGTCAGCGGAATCGACGAGAACGGCGTGTCGCAGACGGGAACGAAGATCGGCGATGGTGGCCGCGACATCGTGAGCGTGACCGTGGTGGACGGCGACGCCGACAAGGTCGCCGCTTGGATCCTCGCTCGCCTGACCGACCGTGACCCAGTTGTGAAACCGCTCACGAACGCGGGCGTGGAGAGCATCCTCACGGCACTCGTGAAGGCGAATGACGAACGCGTCACCGCAGACTGGCTCGCCAAGGTCATCGGGGACTCCAGCTGGACCGCGGAGCGCATCCAGAAGGTCATGGACGCCCTTCTCGCCGCCAGCGCTGGTACGGGGACAGGTACTGGCACGGGCTCTGGCACGGGCAAGAGTGGCCTGTTTGCCGCCGTTCCCATGGGTACGGGCACCGACCCCACGCCGGTGACACCACCTGTTCCTGTCGACACCATGGCTGACGTCGTCGCCAAGATCATCCCGGCCCTTGTCGCCCAGACGCCGGTCCTCGACGAAAGCGGACAGCCCGTCCTGGTGAACGGAGTCGCCCAGCAGAAGTACACGATGGATGACGCGACCTTCGCCGAGGTGATCGGGCTGCTCGTGAAGCAGGGCGCATACACCAACGCGGACCTCGCCGAGATCGTCAACGGGCTTCTCACCGCCGATGACGTCAACGGCCTGGTCAACGAGGCGTGGGCGAAAGTCACCTATCCCGACGCGATCGTCACGCCGGTCGTGGAGTGCCCGCTCACCGTCGAGGTGGGGGAGTCCACGGGCAGCGCCAACGTCGCGAACCGCGGGGACATCACCATCAGCCAGGCTACCGGCACCATGACGGTCGGCTCGGTCGTCTCCGACTTCGGGACCGTCTCCCTGTCGACGAAGGATGCCAGTGCCGGCGACATCATGGCCGACACGAGCTACGACACCAACGTCCGCGCGGCAAACGTGAGGCTCAATGCCGCCGGCAGCGTCGGCACCGACAATGACCCGCTGGTCATCGAGACTGGCGTCGTCACCAAGACCGCCGTCGGAAACCTGATCGACCCCTCGATCGATCCCACGTCGGGGAAGTACGTCACACCGAAGGTCATCTGGGACGCGGCAACCAAGAACTACGTCACGAACGCCACGGTGGACTTCACCTGGATAGAGAACTACGACGAGACCGGCGTCTCTCCGCTCGTGGCGAGTGCCGTCAAGGACGTCAACGTAGCCGAGAAGACCGGTGCCCTTGGTATCGGCTCGGTTAACGCTGGCGGCATGGTCACCCTCACGGCAGCGACGATCGCCGATGCCCGCGACGCGACGGCAACCGTCCCCGACATCTCCTCCGCAGGCGTCACGCTCGTGACGACCGAAGGCGACATCGGCAGCTCCGACAAGCCGATCACCGTCGACACCAACGGGTCCGGGACGACGGCGCAGGACACCGTCAACGCAAGCTCCCCGAAGAACATCTACATCACCGAGGTCGCAGGCGACCTGCGCATCGGTGCCATCACCTCGGGCAACGACACCATCCTCAAGGTCGCCGACGGCTCCCTCGTCGACGCAGACCCCGCCGACAGGCTCACGAACCTCGCGGCGCTGCTCAAGGCCGCCGAGAAGGCCGAGGCATCCGCGGCGAGCGCGGCCGAGGCGGCGGCGATTCGCACCGACACGCTCGCCCGCCTCCTCGCCGAGGAGCAGGCCGCTCAGAAGGCCTCCGATGCCGCCAAGACTTCGGCGGATGACGCGCAGAAGGCCGCCGACGCCGCCAAGATAGCTGACGACGCCGCCCAGAAGGACCTCGCAGACGCGACTGCACGCCAGAAGGCCCTCACCGACGCGACCGACGAGCTCACCAAGGCAGAGACTGAACTGAAGTCGGCGCAGGACGCGCAGACGGCGCTCCTCGCCACGGGTACCGCCACGGCGGAGCAGCTCAAGGACGCTCAGGACAAGGTCGACGCGGCACAGAAGGCGCTGGACGACAAGAAGCAGGCGCTCGAAGCCGTCACGAAGTCCATCGCGGCTACCCTCGGCGTGGACGCGACCGCCATCACTCCCGAAGCGCTGGCAGGCGACGTCGCCGCCAAGCAGGCTGCCGCCGACGCCACCAAGAAGGCGCTCGACGCCGCGGACGGCACCCTCGCTGCGGCGAAGGATGCGCTCTCCAAGGCCACCGACGCGCTCGCTGCGGCGACGAAGGCCTACGACGACCTCAAGGCCGAGACGGATGCGCTCAACAAGACCGCGACCGATCAGGCCGCCCTGGCCAAGAGCCTCCGCGCCAGCTACGACGCGCTCGCCGCGACTCCCCAGACATCGTCCATCACCACGGGCGGCAACCTGGACGCGACCGCCAAGAGCATCGGCGCCAAGGGCAACGCCCTCTCCACCAACGTGGCCGGCGTCATCGGGCTCCACGCCACCGACCCGAGCGGCACGCTCGACGTCGTCAACCTGGAGCAGAGTGGCGACCTCAGGACGCTCCCGATCGTCGCGAAGTCGATCACGCTCACGGCCGAGAGGAACCTCTCCGTGGAGAACGACGGCAACGGAGCTGACCTCGAGGCTCCCGAACTCTCGCTCAACAGCGTGAACGGCGACGTCGGAGCGAAGGACGACCCGATCAGGGTCAGGACCGATGCGCTCTCCGCCTTCGGACGGAACGTCTACGTGACCGGCGACGACCTGCACCTCGATGACGTCGTGGCCACCGACACCTTCCAGGGCGACGCCACCGGCAACATCACGAACACGGGCGATCGTGCGAGCGTCACGGCGCACAACGCCATCCTCACCGCCGGCGGCACCATCGGCGAGAAGAGCACGCCCCTGGTCATCGACGTCGACAACCTGACGGCGACCGCGCACGACGTGTATCTCGACAGCAGGGCGCCCGTCCTGTACGTCAAGGGCATCACGGCGGTCCGCGACGTGGCCATCACCGCGACGGGTAACATCCTCGGCGGCATCATCAAGTCCGAGAACCTCACAATTGATGCCGACGGCTATGTCGGCCTGAAGGACGCGCCGCTCGTCATCGACGTGACGAGCACCGTCTCCATCAGGTCAAACTTCAGGGACGTCAACTATCGTCAGCTCTGGAACGAGGCAAGCGACACCAACGGTGAAGGCGAAGGTGTTGGCGCGGGCGGCGGACATCAGCTCGCATCGACGAGAAGCGGGCTTCTCCCTGGAACCGGAGACGCCCTTGGCGACAGCACGCCCCTCTCCCTCGTTTCTCTGCTCATCGGCATGGCCTGCGTTGCGGCGGGCTTCCGTCGCAGGCGCAGGAAGGTCTCGAGGCGCGCTCGTTCGATGGCCTAGACCTGATCAGCGGGGAGAAGGCCATCGCGAATCGTGATGGCCATGAGAGGGGCGGGGTGGCACTGGAACGGGGTGGAGCTGCGGCTCCTCCCCGTTCCTCCTGCCGCATGGTCCCATCGGGGCTGGTTGCGTGTACGATTGTCGATAGGTGGCGGCCATCCTATGGGGGGAGAGACGATGCCGACCAAGGGGGTAGCAGAGGGTGTGAGCCAGAGGCACCACGTTCCATGGCTGCNNTGCCCATCATCGCCCTTCCCCTTGTCCTTCTCGCCACCTTCCTGGTGCTGAACTCGCTCCTGTTTGTCCCCACGACGACACTGAGGACCCGAGAGGCTCTCGAGAGCTTCGACTTCTCCTCGGGAATCGGCTCGATTGACCGCGACCTGACCGACTTCTGGTCGGTGGAGCTCTACACCCCCGATGACTTTGCCTCGGGTTCCGTGGGCGAGCCCGACTACCCCGCCTCCGAGGATGCGACCACGCACGACGAGAGCCGCCAGGAGTGTCGTTTCGGGACGTATCGGATCGTGCTCGACCTGCCAGCCGGCCAGACGTTCGCGATCAGCTCGGACAGCGCCACCTACGCCCAACGGATGTGGGTGAACGGCGAGCTGGTCAGCGAGGTGGGCACCGTGAGCGACAGCGCTGATGGCTTCGTGCCGCGCACCCGCCACTACGTCGTGGCGTTCACCGCAAGCGACGGTCCGACCGAGATCGTGATCCAGCGTGCGAACTTCGCGCATACGAGGGGCACGCTCTTCGAACTGTATCTCGGGCCGCAGGCGCAGGTGTTCCACCTGGCCGAGGCGAACATGGTCGCCGCCGTGCTGCCGCTGGGGGTCCTGCTCACCGCAGGACTGCTGTTCCTCGGAGTCGGGCTCTTCCTCACCGACCAGCGGCAGTTCCTGTGGTTCTCGTTCGCCTGCCTCTCGCTCATGGTTCGCGACGCCTTCGTGAACCCCAAGCCCGTCATGGTGCTCCTCCCCGAGCTCGACTGGTACCTCGGACACCGGCTCGAGCAGGTCTCCCTCATAGCCTCCATGCTGTTCCTCCTGCTCTTCTACAACACGGTGCTCCGCGGCGCGATGAACAAGCACGTCCAGCACGTGGGGTACGTGCTGTGCCTGGCGGGAATCGCGATCTATGCGCTGTTCCCGTCCACGGTCTACAGCCCCATGACGCAAGGCATCGTCTATGTGATCGCCGGGTATCTCGCCGCGTTCTGCATCGGCGTCATCGTGAGCGTGGCTAAGCGTCGGGTCGACTGGCGCCGCACCGAGAACCTGCTCCTCGTCGCCGGCTTCCTCGCCGCCGCCATTCCCGGCATCATCGATGCGCTGCTCTACCGCAGGACGCTGGACAACAACTTCAACCAGGTGGGGATGATGGCGTTCGTCTTCCTCAACATGGTCGCGCTCACGCTCGAGATGCGACGCGCCCAGGAGGAGCTCGCCGTGGCCAGCGAACGAGAGGAGCAGATGCTCCAGGCAAACCGCACGCTTTCCGACCTCTACCGCATGCGCTCGGAAATCATGCGCGACATCAGCCACGAGATGCGAACGCCCCTCACCGTGATGGGGAGCTATGCGGGACTCGCGAGACGACAGATTCAGATGGGGGCCGTGAACGAGCGCACCGTGGTCAACCTTGACGTCATCGAGCACGAGGCGGTGCGTCTGGGTCGCATGGTCGAGCAGATGAAGAACGTGGACTCTGAGAAGGGCCTTCGCCTCGCGCGCTCGAACGGTGACGTGGCGTCCGCGCTTCGACAGGCTGCGTCGTTCTGCGAGCCAGTCTGCGCGCGTCATGGCAATCGCATCGTGGTGGACGTCCCCGACAGCGAGCTCGTGGCGAGCTTCGTGCCCGACGGGGTGCTGCAGGTGCTCTACAACCTCGTCTCGAACGCCAACCGACACTGCCGTCAGGACGTCATCACCCTTCGTGCCAGGAGGGCCGCGCAAGGCGGTGCCGAGGTGAGCGTGATTGATCACGGGAACGGCATGTCGCCCGAGCTCGTGGCACATGCCTTCGAGAGTGGCGTGAGCGGTGACGCAGGGTCTGGCCTGGGTCTTGCGATCTGCCGACAGATTGTGGAGGACGGCGGTGGCACCATCGGAATCGAGAGTACGCCCGGCGAGGGCACGACCGTGACGTTCACGCTCCCGGCGGGCGGCACGGAGGGGGAGGGCTGAGATACATGGCTGACGAGAAGATCCTCATCGTCGAAGACGACGCCGACATCCGAGCGGCGAACCGCGACCTCCTGGAACTGGCTGGCTATCGGGTGGTGACCGCGAGCACCATCGCCTCGGGGCGAGAGGCGGTCGAGCGGGACCATCCCGACCTCGTCATCCTCGACGTCCTCCTGCCTGACGGAAGCGGTCTCGACCTGTGCCGCGACCTGCGGAAGAGCGACGACGTCCGCATCCTCTTCCTGAGCGCGCTCAACACGTCGGAGGACGTGGTCGAGGGGCTGCGACGGGGTGGCGACGACTATCTGGGAAAGCCCTACCTCACCGAGGAGCTGCTCCTGCGCGTGCAGGCGCTTCTCCGCAGGGGAAGGGTCAGGGAGAGCTCGCACGACGCCTGGACTGGCCCGCTCGAGTGGCGCCCCTCGGCTCGCCAGGTCTTTGCCGATGGCGAGGACCTGCTCCTCTCGCCCCATGAGTATGCCGTGCTCGAGCTCCTGTGCGCAAACCGCGGTCGCTGGGTCTCCTCCGAGGAGGTGTTCCGCGAGGTCTGGAACGTCGACCCCAGCGGAGACCTGCACGTCGTTCACAACCACATCTCGACATTGAGGCACAAGCTCGCTTCGCATGGCGTGATGATCGAGACGAAGCGCGGGCAGGGCTATCGCGTGTCGTGGTAGCTCGCGGCGCGGGACTCTCCGTACCTCTCCGTTGACAACGTACAATGAATGTTGTACAACAAACATTGTAAATTGTGACGCGAGATCGGGAGGCGGGATGGGCACCCACGATGACGGGCGAGATGTGCTCAAGATCACTCAGACGCAGGTCATGCGTGCCGTCTCCAACCCTGCGCGCATGCGCGTGCTCGCACTGCTGAGAGAGCGCGGCGAGCAGACCGTGGGCCAGGTCTGCGATGTCCTGGGGATGCCAGCGGGATCGGCGAGCTATCACCTGCACCGTCTTGCGGACGCCGGCCTGGTCGAGCGCGTGGGCCGTGAGGGGGCCGACGGGCGTCAGAGCTGGTGGAAGGCGACCCATTCCGCTATGAGCGCGGCGGTTCCCACGACGGACTCCGAGGGCGAGGAGGCCTCTGAGGCGTATCGGCGGACGGTCGCCATCACCTACGAGCAGGCTTACGAGCGCTATCTCGACGCCTCACATGACCTGCCGGCAGCCTGGCGCGACGCGGAGGCGGGGGAGGATCGTGTCCTCAGACTGACGCCCGACGAGCTCGCGGCCATGGCAAAAGAGCTCTCTGCCGTCATGGACCGCTGGTCGGAGCGAGCGGCCGCCCATACCGAATCCGACGGATCAGAGCCGGTCGTCGTGGTCACGCAGGCCTATCGATGGGTGCCTTAGGTCTCTGGGCGAGCCGAGACTATCGCGCGTGGTTCGCGTCGGACACGGCGTCGGTGGTGGGTGCGAGCCTCCAGACGCTCGCCGTATCGCTCGTGGCCTATGCGGTCTCCGGGTCGGTGGTCGCCGCGGGATGGGTGTCGACCGTCATGCTCGTGACGCAGCAGCTGGCCGCCATCGCTGGCGGTGCCCTGGTCGACCGCCACGACCGTCGGACGCTCATGGCCCTGAACGCCCTCGTCGGCGCCGTGCTCTGGGGTGTGGCCGCCGTCCTTCTCGCCACGGGCTCGCTCACGCTTCTCTCGCTCGGAGTCGTGTGCGTCGCCTTTGCGCTGTCGAAGGGGCTGCTCGGCGGGTCGACGGGCGCGGAGCTTCGCTCGATCATCGACATCCGCGACTACCCTCGGGCGAGAAGCATGGCCGAGGGCCGCGACGCGACGGCGACCATGGCGGGAAGCCCGCTCGGCGGCGCACTCTACGCGATCTGTCCGTGGGCGCCCTTCGCGGTCTCGGCGGTGCTCTTCTGCGTCTCGGGCCTCTCGGCGCTCAGGCTGCGCCAGACTGCCGAATCGCCGCGGCCGACGCACGCGTCCCCACTCGCGCGAGACATTGCCGACGGCTGGCGCTGGGCGGCGGGCAGGCGGGTGCTCCCGCGGATCATAGCGGTCGCGAGCCTTCTCAACCTCGGTGTGAACGTCGCGCTCTACGGCATCCAACTCGAGCTCGTCGCGACCGGGGCCGACCCGACGCTCATCGGCCTTGTCGACACGGGGCAGTGCGCCTGCATGCTGCTCGGCTCCGTCGTGGCCGGTCGGGCGAGCGCGCGACTGCACGTGGGCAGGGTCGTCTGCGTCTCGACGGCGCTCGTCGCCCTCTGTGTGGCGCCGCTCGCGCTTCTCGACGGGTTTCCCGTCACGCTCGCGTTCGCCTCGCTCATGGGCCTGCCCACGCCCTTCATGAACGCGCTCGGCCTCGGCTTCGTCTACGCCAAGACCCCCGAGGAGCTCCAGGGCAGGGCTGCCTCGGCCGTCACGGTATCCGCCCAGGCGTTCTCGATGTTTGCGCCGGCCATCGCGGGCGGGCTGCTCGCGGCGGTGGGCTTCCACGCGCTTGCAGGCATCGCTGCTGGCATCGTCGTCTGCGCGCTGGCCGTGGCGGTGTCGTCGGTCGAGCTGCGGGGGATTCCCGAGCCGACCGGGTGGGATGGGGTGGAGCTGTAGGGTCGGGGGCGTGCTCCGGCGGATGACAAGCTGGCATGACTCGGGCTTCCGCATTACCATGAGCGTAGTGCTCACGACGAATCGAGGGAACCACCATGGTCATCGAGAGGCTGCGCTCCAAGGAGGGCTTGACCGAGGGGGAGTCCCTCGTCGCCGACTATGTGCTCGCCCACCCCGAGGAGGTTCAGCGCCTCTCCGCGGCCGATCTCGCCGAGCGCTCGATTGCGAGCAAGGCCACGGTGATTCGCCTGTGTCAGAAGCTTGGCATGAGCGGCTATTCCGAGTTTCGTCTCGAGCTCGCCCACGAATGGCAGGAGTACCGAAGGGTCCAGACCCTTCTCAGCGAGGAACCCTTCAACGCCAGGAGCAGCTATGCCGACATCGTCGAGACGCTGCCCACCATCTATGAGAAGGCCATCGTCCGGACCAAGCTCTCGTTTGACGAGGGGAGCATGCAGCTCGCGATCGATCATCTCAGGACTGCCGACAGAATCGAGATCTACGGCGAGGGAATCACGAACACCGTCGCCCAGACCGCGGCGTTCAAGTTCCTCTCCGTCGGTGTCGAGGCGTCCGCCTACGATGGTATCAACGAGCACCACACCATCTTTGACCGGGGGAAAGTTGTCACCTGTGCCATCGTTCTCTCCTTCACGGGAGGCAACGCTGGCATGGTGCACGCTGCCACGTTCCTTCGCGAGAATGGCATCTTTGTCATCGGCGTCGGCGGTACGGAGTCGTCCCTTCTCGCCGGGGCATGCGACGTCTACGTCCCCGTCTCCTCGACGCGGCTCGTCATGACCATGGAGGCGGTCTCGTCCGTCGCCGGAACGAGCTATGTGCTCGACGTCTTCTTCGCGTCGCTCATGGTTGATCGCTACGAGGAGAATCTCGATGCCGCTCTCGAGGTCATGAGAATGCACGAGCCGCATCCCGTCGGGACGTCGCCGAGCAATGCCACGGACGTCGCGCGGACCGTTGGTCCGAACCCTGACCGCCGTAAGGGCTAATTTTGGTCCATTGCTCCAATAATCGCAGCTAGAAGGCTGTGTTGCTCCCGCCTTGGTAATGTTGTCGCCAAGGAAAAGCGATGCCCCAGGCATCACGGACGGGAGGAGCACGGATGGACTACAAAGCGCTCGCGGAATCTGTCGTCGAGGGAATTGGCGGGGCGGGCAACGTTGCCAACATCTCGCACTGTGCGACGAGACTCCGGTTCACGCTCAAGGATGAGGGAATCGCGGACGAGAAGGCCGTCAAGGCCGTGCCGGGCGTGCTCGGCGTCGCTCGGGGAGGCGGGCAGTTCCAGGTGATCATCGGGCCTGCCGTTCCCAAGGCTTTCGAGGCGGTTCAGACCCGCCTTGATGCGAGCGGTTTCAAGACCGCCTCGGCGGCGGCAACCTCTTCCGAATCAGATGGCGAGAAGAAGCATGGTCTCGACCTGGTCTTCGACTTCCTCGCGTCGGTGTTCACGCCCATTCTCCCCGCCATCATCGGTGCCGGCCTCATCAAGTCGTTCCTCGCGGCGGCCGTCCTTCTCGGCCTGGACTCCACGAGCACGACGTACACCTTCGTGAACCTCATCGGCGACGCCCCGCTCTACTTCCTGCCGATCCTGCTCGCGATCACGACGTCGAAGAAGCTCAAGGTCAACACCTTCATCACGGTGGCCATCGCAGGCGCTCTCGTGCACCCCAGCTACACGGCGATGATCACGGACGCGTTCAACCTCCACTTCACGACCCTCTTCGGCCTGCCGGTGACGCTCGCCACCTACAGCGCGAGCGTCATCCCCGTCCTGCTCATGGTGTTCGCACTCAAGTACATCGACGGCTTCTTTGACAAGGTCATCCCCGACATCGTCAAGTTCTTCTTCAAGCCGGTGCTCGACATGCTCGTCACCGCGACGCTGACCTTCGTGGCTCTCGGCCCCCTCGGCTTCCTCGCGGGCACCGCCATCTGCACGGGGCTCAATGCCATCAGCTCGGTCGCGGGCTGGATCGTCCCCACCATCGTGGGTGGCTGCATGCCGCTCATGGTCATGGCAGGCATGCACTACGGGCTCGTTCCCTTCATGCTCCAGTCCATCGCCGCGAATGGCTACGAGCAGATCTCCGGTCCTGGTAGCCTGCCCTCCAACATCGCACAGGGCGCGGCGTCACTGGCCGTCTCGCTCAGGAGCAAGGACCCCGCCCTCAAGAAGACCGCTGCCACCACCGGCATTACCGCGCTCCTCGGCGTGACGGAGCCTGCGCTCTTCGGCGTCACGCTCAAGTTCAAGAAGGTACTCGCGAGCGTCATGGTCGGCGGCGCGGCAGGCGGGCTCTATGCGGGCATCACGGGCGTCAAGTGCTTCAGCTTCTGCTCTCCCGGACTTCTCGCCCTCGTGGCCTACATCGGCCCCAACGGCTGGACGAACCTCATCAACGCCGTCATCTCGATTGTCATCGGCTTCGTCGTGACCTTCAGTCTGGTCTGGGCCTGGGGCTACAAGGACCTCGAGACCACGGAAGCCGTCGAAGAAGAGCGCGACCTCGAAAAGGCTCTTGCCTAGCTCAACGTCCCGTCCTGGAGGGCCCGAACGCGGGCCCTCCCGTCTTTCAAGGAGAAGACCATGAATGACCTGGCATTTCCCGATGGATTCCTCTGGGGTGGCGCGCTTGCCGCGAACCAGTGCGAAGGCGCCGTCGATGAGGGCGGAAAGCTTCCCTCAACGGCAGACTGCCTTCCCGACGGCGTGTTCGGACGAGTGAGCATTCCGCCAGAGGACGACTACCTCAAGCGCGTCGCGATCGACTTCTATCACCGCTATCCCGGAGACGTCGAGCTCTTCGCCGAGGCCGGGTTCAAGGTCCTGCGCATTTCGATCGCCTGGTCACGCATCTTCCCCAGGGGAGACGAGGAAGAGCCGAACGAGGAGGGTCTGGCCTTCTATGACGGGCTCATCGACGACCTCCTCGCCCACGGCATCGAGCCGCTTGTCACGCTCTCCCACTATGAGATGCCGGTGCACCTCGCAACTGAGTACGGCGGCTGGGCGGATCGCAGGCTCATCGAGTTCTTTGCCCGCTTCGCGAAGGTTGTCTTCGAGCGCTTTCGCGGTAGGGTCCGCCTGTGGCTGACCTTCAACGAGATCAACATGACGCTCCATGCGCCGTTCAACGGGGCTGGTATCGCAGGAGATCCCGAGTCCATTGACAAGAAGACCCTCTATCAGGCGATTCATCACCAGCTCGTCGCGAGTGCCGCCGTCACGCGCATCGCGCACGAGACCGACCCGGCCAACAGGGTGGGCTGCATGATTGCGGGATTCCCCGTCTACCCGCTCACCCCCAATCCCGATGACATGCTTGAGGCCATGCGCAAGGACCGCCAGTCGCTCTTCTTCGGCGACGTCCATGTTCGCGGACGATACCCCGGCTACATGCTCCGTTACTTCCGCGAGCAGGGCATCGAGCTCGATATCACTGACGAAGACCGCGCCCTTCTCGCCAATACGGTCGACTTCGTCTCGTTTAGCTACTACATGAGCTGCTGCGCGACGGCAGACGCTGAGAAGAACGTGCAGTCTAGGGGCAACATCATGAGTGCGGTGAAGAACCCGTACCTGCCTGAGTCGGAGTGGGGCTGGCAGATCGACCCCAAGGGGCTTCGCTATCTCTTGAACCAGCTCTGGGACCGCTACCAGAAGCCCCTCTTCGTGGTGGAGAACGGCCTTGGCGCGAAGGACGTCCTCGTCGATGACGGCTGCGGCGGCATGACGGTCGACGATGGCTATCGAATCGACTACCTTCGCGACCACATCAGGCAGACGCGCGAGGCAGTCGAAGACGGGGTCGAGCTCCTCGGCTACACGATGTGGGGGCCGATTGACATCGTCGCCAACACGCGCTGCCAGATGTCCAAGCGCTATGGCATCATCTACGTGGACAGGAACGATGACGGTTCGGGGTCTCTCGCGCGTTGGCGCAAGCGGAGCTTTGGGTGGTACGGGAAGGTCATCGCGTCGAACGGCGCGGACCTGGACTAGCGGGCGATGCCCGTTTGGGAGGGGAGAGGACCATGGAGTACCCATGCAGGGTCACGGTGCTGGAGTGCACGTGCTTCGCGGACTACCAGGAGCGCTACCTCGCCGATCCGAAGTCAGGTCCGTGCCCGTGCTTCCACGCGGGCGACGAGTTCCTGTTTCGGCGTAATGCCGAGGCGGACGACTTCTGGCACTTTGGCCGCGACCTCGACCCGAAGTTCCCCTGCGCGGAGGCCTGGGACTGCATCAGCCGCTACATCTACGCGGCGCTGCAGGGCGGCTCGATCATGCGTGGGTGGACCAACGACGAGCGCATGATGGTCGCCTGCTGCAACGACGGGACGCGCCCCGTGATCTTCAAGATCGAGAGGGTCGATCAGCCCGAGAAGGAGTAGGGGGTCAGCGTCTTGCGCGCGGACCGTCGCGGTGCTTCTGTCCAGACGTGTGTCGCGTCCCTCGCGAAGGCCCGTCGCTCGTCTCGCCGATGATCATCCACCTGGAGCAGAAGAGTCGCAGAAGACGTATGGGGTAGCGCTCCGAGTGGGAGAGCAGGTAGGTACCGATGGCCACGAAGGCGATGACCGCAAAGAGGAAGATTCCCAGAGCGATGGTCGGGGGAGCCGTCGGGTCCCCCGAAGACGTAGCTGAGGGAGAAGAACCCGACGGCGCAGACCACCCAAACCCCGTAGATGAAGACGAGGTTGCCGGGATTGATGACGTTCCCGCCAAAGAGCGGACTCTTGAGCTGCGGAATAGTCCTACCGTTCCTGCGGGCCCATGAGCTGGCGGCAGCCTTGAAGCCTATGCCGCCCACCATGTCGTCATCGATTCGAAAGCGATGCGTCCCCATGTGGTACGTCACGGAGTCGCTTCCCGCGAGCGTGCCCGTGATGTCGCCATATGAGAAGCGCCGGGAGCATCGCACAAGGTCACGGGTGGTAAAACCCTCGTCGTCGTAGGTGATTCGTCGGTTGACGACGGCAAGGGCCATCGAGAGGGGGAGCAGCGAGAAGATCGCCACCACCACCGTCCATCCGATTCCGGCAGACTGTGAGTCCAGTCCCCACGCGAGGACGGCGCAGATGACGAGAACCGGGAAGGCAAGTACCAAGAGCAGGGGATTCTCGCGAACCTCGTGCTTGTCGACAGCTTGAGCGTCGTGCTTGCGCGAGCTGCGGAGCAGCGCTCCGATCACGACTCCCACGATGACGATGATGATGTAGTTCACGATGCCTCTGCCGAGAATGACCATGTGCCCCCCATGCCGGCCGTTCTTCTCAGTGTACCAAGTAGCGTCCTGAACTGAGATGTCGCGTTCCCCTTGGGGCGCGCATCACCATCTGTCCCGTCTCGCCGCTCGAACAAGCATCAAGTCTTGCAGGACTTACGCACGAAGGGCCCTTTTTTGGACAATCTGCCAAATTCAGGCCCTTCGTGCGTAAGTTGAGCTTCAAACCAGTCCTTCTCGTCGCCTGGCGAGAAGGACTTCACGACAGCGGCAGCTCGTGCTCCGTCACGTGAAGGCTCTCCTTGCGCCACTCGCGAGGGGAGAGGCCGTAGGTCGTCTTGAACGCGCGCGAGAAGTGCAGCTGGTTCGGATACCCGACGGACTTCGAGATGTCGCTGACCGACAGGGCGGTGAGCTTGAGGAGCTCAGCCGCCTTGGCCATGCGATAGAGGAGCAGGTACTGCTGGGGCGTCTTGCCCGTCGCCTTCTTGAAGACCTTGCCGAAGTAGGAGCGGTTGAGTCCGGACCGCTCCGCAAGCTGCTCCACGGTCAGCTGGCCGGAGTAGTTCTCCTCGATGTACTTGACGGCGTCCTGCACGTAGAACTCGTAGGCCTTGGTCGTGCTCGTGTCGGTCTGCGCGACCGACATCGAGCTGACGAGGGCGCCGAAGAACTCGTAGAGGTGGCCCGTCATCGTGTACTCGTTGGCGTCTCGGCTGTCGACGATGGACGTGATCTCTGCCCGCATGACCTCCCGCAGCTCGGGCGAGCTCGAGCTGTAGATGGGGGAGCTTGGCGAGAGGCCGATCGCATCGAGGGCGCTCTTCACGCGCAGGCCGTCGAACTCGATCCAGGTGTAGCGCCAGGGGTCGTCGATGTCGGCCGCGTAGGTTGTCACCTGGCCGGGGAACAGCATGAATCCCTGCCCGCCCTCGAGCTTGTAGCGTACCGGGTTGCCGTTCTCGTCGTCGGCGACGAGCGTGCCCTTGCCTGAGAGGATGAGGTGGAACAGGTAGTGGCTGCGTCGCGCCGGCCCGAAGGCGTGCCCGGACTCGCATTCCTCCCTACCGTATTGGTAGGGAGTCAGGTCGGTGAACGCGGCGTAAGGGAACGTCGCGAAGGTGATGTTGTGCACGAATAAAGCCTCCTATTGCGTTTAATTATCCTTTATACGCTAAATATATACCAATATGAGTGAGTAAAGTCAATAATGCCGCCTGCGAATTTGACAAGGACCGTTGGGGAGGAATCAGCGCCGAACGGCGCGTCTCGCTTGGTTCTCTCCCTGCGCATGTCACGCATAATGGCCTGTTAAAAGCAGCGAATCCCATCCACTGGCACCGTCTGCAAAGAAATCTCCCACCGTTGGGAAATAGTTCTTGACAACGTAATCTCAAGAGTTTAGATTCTCGTTGTGAAGGGGCAAGATGGTATATAATATATCCCAAAATGAGATTTAAGGCGAATTGAGATATATACATCGGTCTGCCCACGTTGCGGTCGTCGAGGAGAAGGAGCACACGGAAATGGCCGGACTAACGCTGGAACACGTCGGAAAGAAGTATCCAAATGGGTTCGAGGCTGTGAAGGACTTCAACCTCGACATCTAGGACAAGGAGTTCGTCATCTTCGTCGGTCCCTCCGGATGCGGCAAGTCAACGACCCTGCGCATGGTCGCGGGTCTCGAGGAGATCACCTCGGGCACCCTCACGATCGACGGCAAGGTCGTCAATGACGTCGAGCCCAAGGACAGGGACATCGCGATGGTGTTCCAGAACTACGCCCTCTATCCCCACATGTCGGTCTACGACAACATGGCCTTCAGCCTCAAGCTCCGCAAGCTCCCGAAGGACCAGATCGACAAGGCGGTCCGCGAGGCTGCCCGCATCCTCGACCTCGAGGACCTTCTCGACCGTCGTCCCAGCGCGCTCTCCGGCGGTCAGCGTCAGCGTATTTCTCTGGCGCGAGCAATCTTAAAGGATGCCCCCATTGTGGTTCTTGATGAAGCAACAGCCTATGCTGACCCCGAAAATGAAGAAAAGATGGAAGCAGCCATTGCAGAACTTGTAAAAGGCAAGACCCTCGTGGTGATTGCTCACAAACTGCCCGCCATTATGAATGCCGATCAAATTTGTGTCATCGACCACGGAAAATTGGTAGCAGCGGGTAAGCATCAGGATTTGATTCGCTCCTGCCCTGAATATCAGAAATTGTGGAAAGCCGCACAGGACAGTGCCGAATGGAAAGTACACACTGCAAAGGAGGGAGCCTAAATGTTTGCGATGTTTTCAAGAATTTTGAAACTCTCCGGCCGTTATAAAGGCCGTATTCAAGGTGCATTCGTTTGTGCGTTTTTGGAATCCATTTTGTCAAAAATGCCAATTGTTCTTGCCTTTGTAGTTTTAAGCCGCTTTGCAGCTGACACACTGACCAGCCAGACTTGCCTTTATATCGGCCTTGGACTTGCCGCAGCAGTGTTGGTGCAAATGCTTGTTCATTACCTCAGCGACAGCCTGCAAAGTGCCGCAGGATATTTGATGTTTGCGGATAAACGCATGGAACTGGGCAGCCATCTAAGAAAAATGCCGATGGGTTACTTTACATCGGGGAATATTGGCAAAATCAGCTCTGTTCTTAGCACGGATATGGTATTCATTGAAGAAGTCGCTATGAGTACGCTGGGCAACATGATGGGCTATCTGCTGTCCTCCTTGATTCTGCTGGTATTCATGTTTTATTTGAACGTACAGCTTGGTTTGATTGCTGCCGCCGTCACGGTTCTGGCATGGCTGGTGTCAAAAGGAATGAACAAGGTTTCCCTGCGGGAAGCCGCAGAGCGGCAGGAGCAGAGCGAACGGCTGACCGATGCGGTGCTATCCTTTGTGGAGGGCATTGGCGTCATCAAGAGCTACAACCTGCTGGGCGAAAAATCAGAAGAATTGACTGACAATTTCCAGCGTTCCAGAAACACCTCCCTTGCTTTTGAGCAGAAAATGACACCATGGACAATGAGTCTGAATATCCTTTACGGCATTGGTATTGCGGCGATTTTCGGCTTGTCGATTGTATTGGAACAGCGCGGCGCACTTCCGCTGGCCTATGTGCTTANNTGCTTGGTGTTCTGCTGTTTGTGTTTGACCTCTTTGGACCGCTGAAAGCTCTTTATGGGGAAGCATCTCGCCTTACCGTTATGAATGCAGCTCTTGACCGCATTGAAGCAGTCCTGAATGAGCCTGAACTTCCCGACACGGGCAAGCAGCATCTTCCTGCACAGGCACAGCCGGGACAGCCAGAAGTTCAGTTTAACGATGTTGTATTTGCTTATCAGGACAAAGAAGTTCTGCATCATATCAGCTTTGCCATGAAGAAAGATTCTATGACTGCTTTAGTCGGACCTTCTGGCAGCGGAAAGTCTACTATTGCCAATTTGCTGGCTCGGCTTTGGGATGTAAAATCTGGCAGCATAATAATAAGAGGTATGGACATTCGGAACGTGCCTTTGGCAGAGCTGATGGAGCAGATCAGCATGGTATTCCAG
>DCZG01000010.1:32710-32937 GCA_002331575.1 Atopobium sp. UBA2090
CATTTACAACAATATCAGCATAGGCAAACCGGACGCCACAGAGGAAGAAGTCTATGCAGCTGCTAAGAAGGCCCGCTGCTATGATTTCATCATGGCGTTGCCTGATGGATTCCAGACCGTAGTTGGTGAAGGCGGTGCTACACTCTCCGGCGGTGAAAAGCAGCGCATCTCGATTGCACGCTGCATCTTGAAAGATGCCCCTATCATCATTTTGGATGAAGCTACCG
>DCZG01000135.1:0-11229 GCA_002331575.1 Atopobium sp. UBA2090
GGGATTCGAACCCTCGGCCTCTGCCTTGCGAAGGCAGCGCTCTCCCAGCTGAGCTACATCCCCAGGCGCTTTCGCGCATGTGGCATTGTCCCAATTCGCGCGCTCCATGTCAACGGCTCTGGCCGAAGCATGGAAAAAGATACAGATTGACGCACTGCCGACAAGAGAGCCGCCCCCCGCAGTGACGATAATGAACCCACCTCCATAAGGTGGGTGTCCTCGTCGCCCGTTCCAGCTTCCTCAACAACGGAGGATGCCTGTACTAGAAACGAGATCTTGGACTCCCTAGTAAAACTTGTCGGTTCACCCAGTTTGTACCGCAGGGGGTCGGCACCATTACTATACGTGCTTGCAGCGTGGGGAAAAAGACTTGACTTGTCGAAGAGGCTTGGCAATAGTTAAGGTTGTTTCGCATATCATGCATAACTTCCCCTCCCATTGTGCAAATCCACGGCTGCTTGCCCGGCAGACGACCCGAACCCGTCGTTTCTTGTATCATTAGCGACATTGGCGGTCGTCTCGTGTCAGGAGGAGCGAGCTTGTCTGAGAGTCTGCCCTATCTCAGCGTCTTTGCAGCTGCGCTCCTCACGGCGCTCGCGGCCACCCCTCTGGCGAGAAGGATAGCCTGGCGCGTCGATGCCGTCGACTATCCGAGTGCCCGCCGCGTCAACTCGCGTCCCACGCCGCGCATGGGAGGCATAGCCATCTTCCTGGGCATCGTTGCCGCATTCGTCATGCAGGCCCTGGGGACCAGCCTCTGGCGCTGGCCCACGGTGCTCTCCCCGTCACCTCACCTCCAGATCAGATACTGGATGGTCGGTCTCTCGTTCGTGGTGATATTCGTGACAGGTCTTCTCGATGACCGCTATTCGCTCTCACCCCTGAGGAAGCTCATAGGGCAGGTGCTCGCGGCATCCATCGCCGCTGCCGGCGGTCTCGTCATAGGCATCATCAACAACCCGTTTGCGCCTGGCATCATCGAGCTCGGATGGGTCACCTACCCGGCGACGGTCATCTACCTCGTCGCGTACGTCAACATCGTCAACCTCATCGACGGGCTGGACGGGCTCGCCGCGGGAGTCTGCTGCATCGCGTCACTCACCATGTTCATTCTCTCCACCTGGGCGGGTCGCATCGATGCCGCGATGCTCGCCGTGGCCGTGGCGGGCGCCTCGCTCGGCTTCCTGCGCTACAACTTCCACCCCGCGTCGATCTTCATGGGTGACTCGGGTTCGCTCACGCTCGGCTTCGCGCTCGGGACCATCTCGCTTCTCTCAGTCACCCGCATCGCCGGCCTCACCACCATCATCGTCCCGCTCGTCATCGCAGGTATCCCCATCATCGACACGTTCTCCGCCATCGTCAGACGGACGAGGGCGCACGTGAGCGTGGGTCAGGCGGATCGCGGCCACATCCACCACCGTCTCATCGCTGCCGGCTACGACCAGCGACAGGCCGTCCTCGTGGTCTACGTCTGGACAGCCCTGCTCTGCCTCGGCTCCCTCGTCATGACGCAGGTGGGTACGGCACCGCGCACGGTCATCTTCCTCGTGCTCTTCTTCGCCTCGCTCGCCTTCGCGAGACGGCTCCACCTCTTTGACCCGGTGCTTCTCCACCACTACGACCCGAGCACCGGCGAGGACGAGCTTGTCGCCCCCGGCGACAAGGCGTTCGACGAAGAGGCCGAGAAGCTCGAGGAGAAGCGCGAGGAGCGGCGAGAGGAACTTCGCGACGCCATCATCGGCGACCAGGACGACGAGCGACAGAAGTAGGCCTCGTCCGCCGATCCGCGCACGTGATCCCGAGCATGCGGGAGCGTCTCCCCACCGTCGGCGGATTCCCTTTCAGGCAAATCTTGTGGTGTTCCGTTCACTTCTCGGCCCCAGAAGGGGTCCCAAGTGAACGGAACACCACAAGATTTGCCTGAAAGGGCCCAGAGAACGCAAGAAGCACCCTCGCGCGGACTCGGTCATCGGGAGCCCGCAGCAAAAAAGCGGGCGCCCCGAATGGACGGGACGCCCGCTGCGACTCATGTCTCTGCTGACGCTACTCGGCGTCGGCGAGGGCCTTCTTGGCCACCTCAGCGAGATCGGTGAAGGCCTGCTCGTCCGAGTAGGCGATCTGGGCAAGGACCTTGCGGTCGAGCTCGACGCCAGCGAGCTTGAGACCATGCATGAACTTGCTGTAGGAAAGGTCGTTCATGCGAGCCGCCGCATTGATGCGCTGAATCCAAAGCGCACGGATGTCACGCTTCTGGTTGCGACGGTCACGGTACTGGTACTGACCGGAGTGCTGGGACTGCTCCTTCATGCCGCGGAAGGTGCGGGAGGAAGTTCCGTAGTAGCCCTTGGTGCGCTCGACGAGCGTCGAACGCTTCTTACGACCTGCGACTGCGCGCTTGACACGTGCCATATCTGATCAACTCCTCGTTGGAAACATCTCGGGACGCGAAAGCGCCTAGTTCTTATTACCCATGCGCTGGGAGACGACCTTGACGTCACCCGAGGTGAGCGCATCCTCCTTGCGGAAGCCACGAATGCGCTTCTGGGACTTCTTGGACAGGATATGGCTCTTGAAGGCCTTGGCACGCATGACCTTGCCGGTGCCGGTACGACGGAAGCGCTTCGCCGAACCCTTGTGCGTCTTCATCTTGGGCATGTTAGTTCTCCTTCTTCTCCTCGACGTCACCGTCGGTCACGTCCGCCTTCTCGTCGAAGACGCCCTTGATCGGGGCGACGGTCATGTGCATGTTGCGACCCTCCATGAGGGGTGCCTGCTCGACCGTGGCATAGGGCCTGAGGTCTTCCGCAAGCCTGTCGAGCACGATGCGACCCTGCTCGGGATGGGCCATCTCACGACCGCGGAACATGATCGTGATCTTCACGCGAGCGCCCTTCTTGAGGAAGCGCATCACGTGACCCTTCTTTGTCTCGTAGTCACCAGTGTCGATCTTGGGGCGGAACTTCATCTCCTTGATCTCGACCTTGACTTGATTCTTGCGAGCCACCTTTGCCTTGCGGTCCTGCTCGTACTTGTACTTGCTGTAATCAAGCACCTTGCAGACCGGAGGATCGGCGTTTGGAGCAATCTCAACGAGGTCGAGTCCCTGCTCGCCGGCGATGCGAAGGGCATCGTGCACACCGAAGAGTCCCAGCTGGGAACCATCGACGCCAATCAAGCGACACGTACGAGACGTGATTTCCTCGTTGATGCGAGGGCCATCGTTCTTGGCTATCTCTACACACCTTCCTTTCTCAGCGGCTTTCGCCGCACAAAAAACTCCCGGAACCATTTGGCATCCGGGAGACAGCTCTCGCCGACAGGCGAGGACACGTTCGTTGTCTGACCAGACAGCAACCAAAAGGCGCCGCGTAGGTGGGGATGTCTCATCCCGCTTTGCAAAACACAGTGAATAGAATAGCCCTCTACACCCCAAGTGACAAGGGATGTACCGCACAACATGCGCGAAACACAATCGGACACGCTGACCGCGTACTGCCCCAGAGGCTCCTGACCAGCAGGTGACGGTTCGCGCTGCGCGACCATCTTCTCGGCACGCTACGTGCGGGCGTCCTCGGCAAGCTTGCGCTCGCAGCGATCTCGCCACTCCCGAACGGCCTCGCGCGTCTTGTCGTCGGGAGCCATGTCCTCGACCTCGCCCATGAGGAGGCGGACCTCCTTGACGCATCCGTCCTCCACAAGCTCGGACACGATGGACTGCGGAAAGCTAAACCGCAGATCACGACCATGCTCGCCACGCTTCCACTCCTCATAGGAGGCGAGAAGCGCCTTGACGTCGCCCGTCTCCCGGTACGCATCGAGAATGGGACTGCACGTCTTCGCGGAGTCGCTCCGTTCATGGCGACGCTGGACGCCGTAGACGATCCAGGACACGAGCATGAAGCCAAGGTAGGCAACCACGACGATGGAGATGGCATACCTCAGTCCGTCAGCACCGAAATTGAAGTATACGACCGAGAGAATCGCACAGGTCACGACCACGAGAGCCACCGCGAGAAGGATGCGTCTCGTGGCACGCTTCCCATTCGTCACCATCATGGACCCCCTCCGTTCGTCACGTATGCGCACGTCATGGTAGCACCAACCTACTGTGTCGAGCTGCGGGCGGGAACGCAGTCAAGACCATGGAACAGGCTTCTTGTTTGTCGCGCGTTCTCGTCGGCATGGAAGCCATGCGCTCGGAGGATATGGGAGACGCAGGCGTCTGCGAGTCTCGGCGTTTTCACATCTCCACAACCTGCGCATGATGCCCAGGGTGGGCGCTGAAGGCGTCAACTCGTACCCAGAAACCGTAGCGCCCGCCCTGCCCTGTCGGACGAGCACGATTGCGCCTACCCTACCTACTCTCGCCGAGTCCTTTGGCCATCGAGCACCTGTCGCCCGTTGAAGCGGAGGAAGTCGTCCAGCAGCCTATCGCAGTCCTCCATGCTGGTGAGGACGTGCCGCCCGGCCCTGTCCTCGGCGAGGTAGCTCTTCGCCTTGTCGACATCGCTCGCGTGCACCGTCCCCTCGGGAGACCCCTTCCATGACGTGAGCCCCATGTGCAGCTTGCCGCCGTCGGCCCTCGATGACACAATCTCGGCCATGTAGGCGTGCACCTTCCCCGCACACCGGAGGGACACCGTGGCGTGGATGGGACGGGTGCCGGAAATCGATAAGGGAATATCCTCGTCGATGATGCCCCCCTACTGGGGCCGAAGTCACCTGCGATTCTCTGGACCGCTCCCATCCGAGGGATGGCGCAATCGTTCTCCCATTGGAAGAACGCCATCGATAAGACGCCGACGACCTCGCCGAAACTAGACTATGGTGCCCGAGGTGGGAGTCGAACCCACACGGGGTTTCCCCCTGAGGGTTTTGAGAACACAGCACAAATGTGTTTACACTGCTAGATGCCACTTTTTGTTATTGACTTTCATCTTTCACAACTGGCGTTTTCATGACGAACGTCGGAGAACGTCGGTGCACGCTATTCCTCCGAGGCGAGTCCGCGAGACACTGCGGAGGCGGCCGAGGCCATGTCCTCCGGGGTCGGGTTTAGGTAGTAGCCGTACTCGACCTCAGAGCTGTGCCCCTGGGCCTTGGCCGTCAGGCGGGGGTCGACCCCGGACGAGAGCATGAGGGTCGCGTTGGTGTGGCGCAGATTCATCAGCCTGATGCGGCGCATCCCCCCGAGCGCTCCCCCGGGAGCGAACAGGGCCGTCCAGCGACGGCCGACCTCGTCAGGGTTCGCCAGCGCCCCGTCCCTGCCCGCCACGATCGGACCGTCGGGCATCGAGCGCCTCAGCGCCGACGAGAACGGCTCCCCTGCGGCCGCCGTGCGGACGCTCTGGGGGTTCTTGGTGCGCTTGAGGCCGTCCTTGCACGTATACGCCTTGTCGACCCTCACGAACGCCGTGAGCGCCTCGCTGCCGTCCATGAGGAGGGAGTCCCTGTACGTCATGTCGGCACGCGTGACGGCCATGGCCTCCTCCCTCCTAAGTCCCGCCCCCGCCATGAGACAGAAGACCGGCAGCAGCGGAGACCCCGCCGCCTCGAGCCTCGTAAGCGCCTCGAGCACCTCGCGGCCTCCCCACACCTCCGGCTTGTCCCTGGGGGCGGACGGCAGCGGGATCCTCCGGCGCAGCGGCTCGTCCTCCAGGAAGCCGTAGTCGTAGGCGGCGCGCATCACCTGCCTCAGCAGCTTGACGGACTTCCTCGCCGTCTTGGCGCCATCGATGCCCCATGCCCAGGCGCGCACGTCACCGTCGCGCACCGCGTCGAGCGGGACCACTCCCCATCTCGGGAGGACGTGGGAGCGGAACGTCGACTCGTAGCCGTAGACCGTCACGTTGGCGCGCCCCTGCTTCCGCAGCCCAGGGACGAAGTAGAGTCGGAAGAAGGTCTCGACGGTCATGCCATCGGCCTCGGCCGGAACCTCCCCCATGCGCTCGCTGATGGCGTAGAGCTCGGCTCGCGCCTGAGCCTCGGTGCCGCGGACGGTCTCACGGATGATGCGCGGCTCTCCGCTCGGGAGCCGCCCGCACTGCTTGCGAATCTCCCAGACGCCGGGTGTGCGCTCGTACGCCGAACCGAGCGGGTCGCGCTTGCTGCTAGAATGTGCCATGACAACCCCTCCCAAGGCCGTTGCCGCGGTCCCGTCGCTGTTCCAGCAGCGGCGGGACGATTCGTTCAGATTCGTGTTTTCGCCGACTTCTCATGTCTCACGGATCCACTGTGGGATATATTCATATCGAGCCCTTTGCTTAACGCTTTGGACCTGGCCTGCCTCGGAGCCCGTAATCCGGGGCATTCGTATGTCAAGGAGATATGCTCCCGATGTGCTCTCCGTCCCTCATGACCCTACCGGTGACATACCTCTCACCTGCAGGATAGGCAGTCCGCACACGATATCTACCATCGATGAGAGCAAGCACGACGACGTAGTTCTTGTCCATCGCGCCGACAACGACCTCGATGATGTCCTCTTTCTTCCTCTCTGTCTGCCTGTACAGGTCGACCGGAAGTTCGCCACGAATCGCCCCCCTCATGATGGGAAGCCTCTCGACCCTGTTAATGTCTATATCCATCAAGGGGTTCAGCGGAAGCTCCCCACGCCCATGCCTGCAAATCAGGTGGCAGAACCTCCTCTCATCCAAAAGACCGAAGACCTCCCTGCCGTCCCATGCGACGAGTCCGGCCATCTCAGAGAAGTAATACTCCCTCGCGACCCCCTCGACGGAAAACCAGTCATACCCCCTCGACAGATAGCAACCGGACAGGTCGAGATGTCCATCGCTGTTGAGTGACCAAGACATTTACGTCACCGCTGTATGTTGTTACGGCCGACGAAGTGGAAGACGTTGAACTTCTCCTCGTTCGGGCCTGTCTGGTACCCAACAAGTGTCGGACAGCCGATCTTCTGAGCGATGTAGTCGCAGAGCTCTGTTTTCGCCGCGCTGCCTCCCTCTCTCCCGCACCTCCCACACCATGCATAGCCGACGGCGCCAACGAACACGTCGGCGAGCTGAATCATGTCGTTCTCGCGCGACTCGACCTCCTCGACGCGCTGCACCGAGTCACCGAAGGCAAATGTGTGCATGAGGCATCTTCTCAGCGTCGAGACCCGTGACTGGTCATCGACCCTCCTGTCGATGAACACCCGGTACGTCTTCCTCCGGTCAAGCCAGTTGTTGAACACCTGGTAGTAAAGCTTCTGGAATCTCTCCTCGTCCGAGTCGAAGCCGGTCTTCTTCCTGCTCGCCACGACGCACCTGAAGTGGATATCGGGGTCGGAGAAGAGAAGGTCTGTCAGCCTCTTGAAGAACTCGATTCTCGACGGGCACACCGTCTTCCAGCCGAACTCGCGCTGCACGTCGTACTCGCACCTGAGCCCGTCGATGTCGAGGACTATCGATCTCTTCGACGCCTCGGGACATGCGACGCCTCCTATCGTCATGAACTCGTCGGCTGGATCTGACGTCACCCTGCTCTCGTCACAGTAGACGTTGACGCCCCTGTGAGATGTTCCCTCTTCGCTTACCATCTCAGCTCGCCTCCACTCCCCCATCGAACCAGGACGAGACCATGCCGGGGCCGAGGACGAGCACCTCGCTCGCCCTGCGGCGTGTGGCGGCGCTGTAGCCTATGGCGATGTCCTCGACGTCGATGCGCCAGTCGGGGGTCGGCGAGTAGAGTCTGCGAACGAGCTCGTCGTCGTCGTAGGTGACCATCCAGTTGCCGTCGTAGGCCCTGACGTCATCGGCGAGCTCGCGATGCTTTCCCTCGTCGAACGAGTTCTCGTAGAGGCCGGGGCCCTTCTCGACGTACGGAGGGTCGAGATACAGGAGGGAGTCCTCCGGCAGCTGCGTGGCCACGTCCGCCATGAAGTCGTGCACGTCGGAATTATGGAGCTCGATGTCGTCGCGCCTCGCCGATATTGCTCGCACCTTCTCGACGAGGTTGTCGCGATTGAACCTGGCATCCATCCTATAGACCCCATCCTGCCCGAGGCCACCGATGACGCCGCCGCCGAGGATCCCAGACCGGTTAGTTCTGTTGAGATAGAATGCCGCCTTGCCGAGCTCGAGGGAGGGCAACTCGTGCGTCTGGTAGCACTCGCGCATGGCCTTCCACTCGTCGATGTCGAGCGGCACGTCCGAGACGAACCGGCAGAGCTCGTTCGCATGGTTGACGATGGCGTCCCACGCGCTGTAGACGGCAGGGTCGATGTCGTTGAGGACGATACGGGAAACGCGCCCTTTGAGGAGGAGCTTCACGGCCAGGCCAGCGCCGCCGCAGAACGCCTCCGAGTAGGTGCAGCCGACGAGGTCGTTCTCCTCGATAATGGAGTCGACAAGCGGGTAGATCTTCGACTTGCCCCCGGGGAACCGGAGCGGCGTATAGGTTGTCGGCATGATGACACCTCCTCAGTCAATCGTACCTGTCATGTCCACGCTTGGACATAGGCTGCTATCTGCAAGAACCAAGCATCGAACGGATTACCTTATACGTCTTATCCCAGAGCAGGATGAGTGACCTCCCGTCGGGCCAACCAGACGTCCCATGCGCAATCGCACTCAATGAGGAGAGCGTCACAGGTACCGTATCGTTGTTTTGCGCAAATTTCCTCATATAGTCAACGTCGTTGTTATTTATCATGTTGGTGTCATCACTGACGAGTTCCTTGCACGCCCGTTGGATTCTTGATGCATACCCAGACGATAGTTTCTGATATTCCTCGCCCTCAAGCTTGCCCATGAGATAGTAATCGGTGCTCAATTCGATGAGGGCCCTCATCAACAGCCCACATGCCATCGGATAGTCATCGGCTTTGATTCCCTTAAGCTCGCGATATATGTTCGCGATATTGGGCTCGCCAGCCGTATTGAGCGGACACCCGCTTCTTGGCGCAACCATCGAACGGCCTGTTGGGTATGATCTTGCAGTACCACTACTGTCAGTGCCATTGTCAGTGCCATTGTCAGTGCCATTGTCAGTGCCATTGTCAGTGACGATTGTGTCAAATGAACCCGCACCATCCAAGGTCCCCTGAATTTGTTCCACCTCGTCCTGATGATTCAGTGAGTCATTCAGCAGAGTAAGTCGTTGAGCCTTAGAGTTAATCGCGCGCTCGCCCTTGTTAGCAATCTCCCCGAGAGCATAGCCAATCGAGGAGTCCATCGTCCCGTCATAGTAATAGCCCCTGTCGCCATTCTCCTTGATACCAAGAGAGAACCTCACTTCTGGCGACCCAAAGAATCTGTCGAACGTCGTCTTTGGAACAGATGCCATGCTCATTCTCTGTGGAGTTCCTGGTTCGAAGTACTCTTCGAGCTGACCTCTCAGCGAGAGCAGACGATTCTCCCTCCCCGATGACCCCTCTTCGAACCTCGCCCTCTGCGTTGAGTTCCATGGTACGAGACCTTCTCCTTGGCCAGGTCCGTTGTGTCTAAGTCGCTTGATGAGGTCTATCTTTTCTATGTCCTCGGTCACGTAGCACAGCGGTGTCACCGTTGACATTTTCTCGGAAAACCTCGCAAACTTCGGAGCAAGGTCTAGGTACTTCTCTGGAAGTAGTGACTGGTCAAGCGACAGCATCATTGCTGTCGCCCTTCGGTTTCCCTCCTCAACGAGATACTTCCCACCTTCGATTGGCCTTACGACGAGTGGCTCGTTACCTATAAACCCGTATGATGCAATTGAACTCGCGAGGGCAACGAGTCTGTTTGCTCCGGCTTTTCTCTGGTCATCGAGCATTTCGCGAATGACACCGGAATCGGCTGCATCGATGCCAGGTATTCGTGGGTTCTCAGAACTAAGCACAAGCAAGCCTATAGGGATGCTGACGATCCCGCTTTCTTCGACTTTGTTGTCCTCACCCATCTCTACCCCATCTCCCCTGCCGACCGGAACCAGACGACCGTGCCCAGCACCCTGACCGGGCAGTCGTCGAACATCACCTGCCGGCCGAGCCGACGGACCTGCCGCCGGTCGAAAGCGTCCTCTTGACACCCGTACACGCGTCGCGAGCCGCTTGTTCCTCCAAAAGCCTCTTCTCCTCAGCCTCTTGGTACTCGCGCTCCTCCGCATCTGCCTTCAGGTACGCCTCGTGGGTCTCCTTGAGCAGACTCTCGTGACGAGAGAGGAAGCTCCTCATGCCCTTGGTGAGATCCCACCTGTATTCCATCTGCGGAAGGCTCTCGAACTCGAGGAAGCGATATCGATATGCCTCGGGATGTCTCTCGTTCATCTCAAAGTCGGGGAGCCAGTCCTCCACGGGTCCATCGAAGTAGAGCCTGGTGACGAACTCCTTGTCGGCTATCGCCATGGTCTTGACGATGCCGACGAGCTCGGCCTCGCGACCCTCGCGCTCAGCCTTCTCCTTGGCCTTCCTCTCCTGCGCGGCCTTCTCGACTGCAGCAGCCTCCTCGGCGGCCTTGCGCTCGCGCTCGGCGCGCTCCGTGGCCTCGACCCTCTCCCTCTCGGCGTCCTCGCGCTCGTAGCCGAGGCGAATCTCGGCGAGGCTCCTCTCGGTCTCGGCGCGCTCGCGCTTCTGCCGCCCGAAGGAGAACCCGAGCATGAACATGGCACCGGCGGCGAGAGTCAGCGTGTATGGGTTCGTCGTGTCGACGAACGTCGGCATCCCGAATGCCGCAATCATCGCCAAGGCGAGTCCGAGGAGCCACACGTACCTCTCGAGCCCCTCGAGGAATCTCTCACCCATCGCTACGCCCCCTCGGCCTGAAGGCAAGGAGGTTCGGCCACATTTAGAGACTCGCCCGCCGAGTTGCGGGCCATGACGAGAAGCGCGTGCCTGTTCTCCTCCGTGCACCCCTGCCAGCAGCGGTGGAGCTCGGCCTCGCGCGGGTCGGAGAAGGACTGCCCGACCTCGTGGCCGGCTATCTCGTCGATGGAGCAGCCCAGGGCCACGGCGCAGACGTACGCCTGGGCGAGGGACATCATCCGCTGCCCGCGCTCCCATGTCCCGTATCTGCTCGTTTTAACGCCAAGCTTTTCCGCTATTTCATCTTGAGAGAGACCAGCGCGTCTCCTCAGTTGCTTGAGCTTGATTTCCACGATTCCCTCCTTTGTTGAACCGAATGTTATAGCCATCCACTAAGAATTTCAACACAAAGTTTAGTTTTCTCTTGACATACGGACGGAAAGTCATATTCTGAGTCTTAGCTTGAACAGAGAGTTCAAGTTCTACCGTCTGGAGGCCACATG
>DCZG01000135.1:11236-12360 GCA_002331575.1 Atopobium sp. UBA2090
CGTCTCGACCCTGCTGCCCGAGGGACCGCGCGAGGGGGCGTTCATCCTGGCGTGCACGTTGCTCGGGTTCGGCGCGGGATGCATCGGGCCGCGGACGCGCGAGGGAGGTGACGACAGATGAGGGGACTGGACAGGCGCGCGTTCTCGAACCGTCTGGCCGCGCTGCGCGCCGAGCGCGACATGACGCAGGAGCAGCTGTTTTGCTTCAATGTGAACTGAGCCACAACGTCACCGAAAACTGGGCCATCGCCGTCACCGAGATGTGAGCCACCCGCGTCAGACAAACCGGGCCACTCGTGGATGTGCCGGCCGCATGGGGCGGCCCGGGCATCGTGGCTCGCGTATACCCTTTCCGGCGGACCTTTTCCATGAGACCCCGCCGGGAAGGATGGAGAGGATGACAATGCCCAGGCCAACTCAAGAGGATATCAGGGTGATGCATGCCCGGGGCGACTCCGACAGGAGCATCGCCGCAAGGCTGGGGATCAGCAGGAACACCGTGGCGAGGTATGTACGAATGACAGACATGTCACCGGTCACACCCATGCTGCGCAACGCGCCGCATCCGGCCACGGACGCATGGGCGCGTCTTGTCATGGCGTGGCTTCGCGACGACCTCGCGGTACCGAGAAAGCAGCGCAGGACCGCGCGCAAGATCTACGATGACCTGGTGCATGACCACGGATACGTCGGCTCGCGCTCCTCCGTGGAACGTCTCGTGAGAAGGATCCGGGAGGACACGACACCTGCGGGGGACGGGTACCTCGAACTCGACTGGCCGGCCGGGATCGCACAGGTCGACTTCGGTCATGCGGCGGCTTGGCTCGGCGGCGAACGCACCGAGCTCCACCTGCTTGTGATGTCGTTCCCGCACTCCAACGCGCGCTTCTGCGTCCCGCTCATGTCGGAGGCCGCCGAGTGCCTGTGTGCGGGACTCCGCACCCTGTCCGGGCACGTGGGCGGAGCGCCGACCGAGCTCGTGCTCGACAACGCCACCGAGGCTGGCAGACGCATGTGCGGTGTGACGCGGGAGTCAGCCCTCTTCTCGCAGTTCCGTGCGCATTACGGCTGTCGCTCGACGTATTGCAACCCCTACTCCGGCAACGAGAAGGGCTCCGTGGAGA
>DCZG01000115.1 GCA_002331575.1 Atopobium sp. UBA2090
GGCTGCCTCGGATTACGCGACCGGATACCGCTACGTGCTGTACCGCTATGAAGGAAGCGAACCGGTTGTCGTCTCGCGCGGCGATACGGCAGCGACCTCCTTCGACTTCCTGAGCCTCATGCAGAAGAACGGCGCAGCGAAGTACTTCGTCGAGCTGAGAGCTTACAACGACGATGCGGAAAGCGCACATGACGGCTCCAGCGCCCAGTACAATTACCCGCCGACCTACACCGTCCGCTTCGACGCCGCCGACGGCACGGGCTCAATGGCCGACGAGGTCATGGTTTACGGCACCGCGAAGGATCTGGCCGTATGCTCCTTCTCGCGCGCGGGCTACACGTTCGCCGGCTGGGCCACGGCCAAGGGCGGCTCCATGGCCTACGCCGACGGCGCATCGGTCGAGAACCTCGCCACGGCCGACGGCGCCATCGTGACGCTGTACGCGGTGTGGGTACCCTACACGCAGAAGAAAACACTCGAAAACGGCGTGGTCATCACGCTCACGGGAAGCACGAAGACCATCAATCAACTTGTCGTGAAGAGGCACTCCCCAGCCTCGGACATCATCATGAACGCGCTCGGCAATCGCGTGCTCCAGAGCGACTGGGACATCTACTTCACCGATGGGACCACGGAAGACTTCGGCACGCTCACGCTGACCTTCCCCGCAACGGGCGATACCGTCCAGATTTGGGAGGTCCATAACGGAACGTTGACGAAGGGCGCCGACCAGCAGGTGGCCAACGGCATGGCGACCGTGACCGTGACGACGCTCTCCGAGTTCGCGGTGACTGCAGCCTCCGCCTCCACCACCTCAGCGAGCATTCCGAACACGGCTGACGAGACACCCCGGGCGCTCCTTGCGTGCCTGATAATTGCTGGTGCAGCACTGGTCGGAGCAGGGCGTGCAAGAAGGGAATAGCCCTACGCGCTGAACAAAAAGGATTTCTCCAACGGACCTCGCAGAAACTGGCTGTCCTGCGAGGTGACCGAGCATGAGGATAGATACGCAAGACTGGCTTTGGTCTATCGCAGCATTCTGGCGATTCTCGGTGCGGTCGTGCTGATGCAGCATCTGGACATATTCCCGGAGCCCTTCAACGTCGACTTCCTCCACTTCTTCACGAATCCCAACGGAATCGGCGCCGTCGCGCACCTGGCGGGCGCAGTGGTTTACATGCTACGCAACAAGGTAGATGCGCTCCCTGCTGGCTATTCTCACCTTGCCGCATATTTCATGTGTTACCGAACCTGCCGCTGAGAAGCCATTTCCTGGGTTTTATATCCTTCGCCCCGTAGCATGGATGCCGCGATGACGCCCGACGTCTGCGCGAGCGCGTCACAGAGCATTCCATCTCAGCCGAAAGACGCACGCCCACAAGCACACGGCGACCGCGACAGACGAGCCCCACGCCCATGGGTGTGGGGCTCGTCGCATGTCCCGGCTGAGTCTGTCAGGCACGCTCTTCGACATCTTGGTCGATGAGCGCCAGGAGGTCTTCCTCTCCCGTACGGACCTTGACGACCTTCTCCACGGCGTAGACGAAGATCTTGCCATCACCGATATGACCGGTGTAGAGGGCCCTCTTGGCCACGTCGATGATCTTCTGGGCGGCGATATTGCCCACGACGATCTCGCACTTCACCTTTGGCAGGAAGCGTGCATCGACTCGGACGCCACGATACATCGCGTCTGCGCCCTTCTGGATTCCAAAGCCCGTCACCTGGGAGACGGTCATGCCCGTGATGCCGGCCTTGTTGAGTGCGCCCTTGAGTTCGTCGAGCACCGTCGCCTTGCACATGATCGTGATGTTGTGCATGGTGCCGGGTTTGCTGAGGTCGACATCTCCCACCACATGCACAGCTGCGGAACGCTTGGCCGGAGAGGCCCTGTCATAGTCAGGCTCACCGAGGTCGGTTCCCTCGTTTGATTCTGGCAGGTCAAGTCCGGCATAGGTCGGGTCGCTGATCGCAAAGCCCGAATAGGCGGTGGGTAGACCATGCTCGGCATAGTCGAGGCCGTCAATCTCAATCTGCTCGGAGACGCGCAGGCCGATGGTCTTGTCGATGATCTTGAAGATGATGAACATCATCACAAGCACGTAGCCCATGGTGGCAAGGGTGCCGAGTGCCTGAATGCCCAGCTGCGCGGGACCGAATCCATAGAACAGTCCTGATGTGGTCGAGAAGAGCCCGACCGAGAGCGTTCCCCAGATGCCGTTGACCATGTGAACGGATATGGCGCCGACAGGGTCATCGATCTTGACGATCTTGTCAAAGAACTCGACAGAGAGAACGACGAGAAAGCCTGCAATCGTCCCGATGAGGAACGCTCCGAACGGACTGACGCAGTCGCAGGGGGCGGTGATGGCGACGAGGCCCGCGAGCGACGCGTTGAACGTGAGGGAGACGTCGGGCTTGCCATAGCGGCACCAGGTGAAGATCATCGCGGTGACCGTTGCCATGGCCGCAGCCAGGTTGGTGTTGAAGGCGATAAGACCGGTATTCGCGATGATGTCATCTCCGGTCATGGAGACCGTGGAGCCCGCGTTGAATCCAAACCAGCAGAACCACAGGACGAAGACACCAAGCGCCATGGACGTCATGTTGTGACCAAGAATGGCACGAGGGTTACCGTCCTTGTCGTACTTGCCGATACGGGGGCCGAGCAGGCCGGCACCGAGACAGGCCGTGGTGCCGCCGACGCAGTGAACCGCCATCGAGCCCGCGAAGTCATGAAAGCCCATCTGGGCGAGCCAACCGCCGCCCCAAATCCAGTGACCCGTGATCGGGTAGATGACCAGGCTGATCGCTGCGGAGTAGCAGCAATACGCCTTGAAGTTCGTTCGCTCAGCCATCGAGCCCGAGACGATCGTGGCGGCCGTCGCGCAGAAGACGGTCTCGAAGATGACATAGACCCAGAGCGGAAGCCCGCCAAAATCATAGCTTCCCAGAATGCAGGGATCCCATGCCCCAACGAGTGCGCCCGTGCCGCCGAACATGAGGCCGAAGCCCACAAGCCAATAGCACGGAGAACCGATGCAGAAGTCCATGAGGTTCTTCATGAGGATGTTGCCGGTGTTCTTCGCACGGGTGAGTCCAGCCTCACACAACGCGAACCCTGCCTGCATGAAGTACACCAAGAACGCCGCGATGAGCGTCCAGGTGACATCTGCCGAACTGAAGATTTCCATCTTTCTCCCCTTCTCTTAGGCGAAGTGCCCGGAGCAGAAAACCGATTCGGGGAAGGTCCATGGCTCCTCGACCGCCTCGGTTGCGTGACACCGTGCCATAAGGACCCGCCGTTCGGACCAGACGAAATCGGAGTTTATGCCTTTCGAAATAAGTGTTTACGCCTTTGAAAAGTGGTTCTTTCATCCTCGAATCATTTGCCCTTCATGGTTGAATGCGCAGAGTACCGCAACTACAGAGCCTGTTGGTACTCAAAAAGAGAGAACGCCGGGGATGCGAGAGGTCGTGAGTGCGATGGCACAGATGGAGACAACCATACGGACCGAGGACATCATCGGGGAACCGGTCATCGTCCGAAGGCTCATCCGCCGGGCAACCATCGAATCCCTGACGTCAAACGGGAGCGTTGCTGCGGCCGTAATGGTGGCAGCAGCCCTTGCTGCAATCGTCGTGGCCAACACCGATGCCTACTACCCCATACATGACCTTCTCGAGACCCCCATCTGGTGCGGCATAGGAAGCATCGGCGTGAGCATTACGATCGAGGGGTTCATCAACGACTTTTTGATGGCGATCTTCTTCCTGCTCGTGGGCGTCGAGCTCAAATACGAGCTCACGGTGGGGGTTCTCACCGAGCCACGGCAGGCGGCAGCCCCCATGCTCGCCGCCTGCGGCGGTGTCGCATGCCCGGCCCTCATCTTCTTTCTCGTCAACACGATGGGAGGGGGGCACCCAGAGGGCTGGGCGATTCCCGTTGCCACAGACATCGCGTTTGCCCTTGGGATCATGAGCCTGATGGGCGACAAGGTCGCGCCGGCCGCCAAGGTCTTCTTCTCGACGCTCGCCATCGCCGATGACGTCATCGGCATCCTCATCATCGCCTTGTTCTATGGGCAGACGCCGAGCCTTCCGTGGATTGTGCTCTCGCTTGCCATGGTCATCGTCCTTGCGGCGATCAAGCGCGCGAAGGTCTATCGAACGCGCTGGTATCTGCTCGCGGGTCTCCTCCTCTGGGCATGCATGTTCCGTTCGGGCATCCATGCGACGCTGGCCGGCGTCATCCTCGCGTTCTTCCTTCCCGATGGCAGCGAGCTCAAGCTGAGCGAGGTCATGGCCTGGCTCCATGACCAAGGAAGCGAGATGAGCAGGGTCTACCGCGACGAGGAGCACGTCCTCGGCCAGCATGACTTCACGTCAGCGGCAAGTCGTGTCGAACGCGTGATGCATCAGGTGACGCCGCCACTCCAGCGGGTCGAGAGCGCCATCAGCACCCCTGTGAACTTTCTCGTCCTGCCATTATTCGCATTTGCCAACGCCCAGCTCAGGATTATTGGAATCGATTCCTCGTCTCTCGTCTGCGACCCCGTCGCCCATGGCGTGTTCTTCGGACTCGTCCTAGGAAAGCCCATCGGCATCGTGCTCGTCACCTGGATTCTCAGCAAGACGGGGTTCGCCGCACTTCCCGAGGGTGCCGACTGGGCGCAGATGTGCTGCGTCGGAATCTTTGGCGGCATCGGCTTCACCATGTGCATCCTCATCGCAGGGCTGTCGTTCGGCGATGGTCCCGAGCGGCTCGCGGCGAAGTGCGCGATCCTCCTCGCGAGCATGACCGCGAGCATCCTCGGAATCCTCTTTATCACCGCCATGCAATATCTTCAAGGCAAGGTTCGCGAGAGCGAACGAACCTGATATGTAGATTCTCATGTCAAGAGGCAATAGAGGGCCAGCCCCCGAATTCGGCGGCTGGCCCTCCTCGTCCTATGTCCACTTCCCGCCTGCCGGCCGTCTCCAGCGTGTCTGATTCGACGCACGACTGCGAGTCTGATATCCGCGTGTTGGGTAACGCATTCCGATGCTTCGGCTGGGGAGCTCCGCCGGTCTAGTGTCGCGCATGGCCGTCACCGGCCGCGCATAGGGTCGCCGCGGGTCGCCCCACGCGCCATCGAACGAGGCCCGCGGGAAGGTGGATTCCGTCCCGGCCCGCTCAGCCCTCGCAGAGGGCGAGCGCCCAGACGAACCCCGCCAGCTCGCGCGCCACGGCGACGTTGATCACGTTGGGCCTCTTTCCCCTCGCGGCCAGACTGGCGTAGCGCGCGTGGAGGCGGCGGTTCGCCTCGGCGGCGATCGCGGCGGCGGCCGGCGGGACGCGCGCGGCGTCGGCGACGGCCGTG
>DCZG01000048.1 GCA_002331575.1 Atopobium sp. UBA2090
ACACGATCGAGCACGGCGCCCACATGACGCCCGAGATCATCGAGCTCTTCCACCACAACGGCGTGGGCCTCTCCTCGAGCCTCACGACCACGATCTCGCCTGCCATCCCGCTCGCGCGCATGGACCGCGAGAAGACGCACTCCTCGGAGGTCGTCAAGCTCAACGCCGACGTCGTGTTCCGCGGCATCGTCGATGCCTCCAAGCAGGCACTCGAGGCGGGCATCCCCGTCGGTCTCGGCACGGACTCCGGCTGCCCCTACATCACCCACTACGACTTCTGGCGCGAGCTCGTGTACTTCCATGAGCTCGTGGGCGCCTCGACCACGATGACGCTGCACACCGCGACGCTCGGCAACGCACGTCTCCTCCACGTCGGCGACGTCACCGGGTCGGTCGAGACGGGCAAGTCCGCTGACCTCATCGTCGTGGCGGGCAACCCCCTCGACAATCTCGACGTTCTGCGCAACGTCGAGCAGGTCATGATGGCGGGAAGGCTCATCGCGCATCCGAAGGCCAAGCACCTGCGAGAACTCGACGCCGACCTCGACGAGATTCTGCACATCAAGCTCGACGAGGACGAATCCTAGTCCAAGGCGCTCGCGTCTCTTCTCACAACCAAAGCTCTCGACGGCCACTCCAGAATCTCTCTGGTCATCCCTTGACCATGACGTTACGTCATGGTTTACGCTGGTCTCGTCACTTGAATTCTCGCAGCACGCGCAATGCCAGCGGACACGATTTTGTGTCACACGATAGGTTTTTGTACACGAACGTATCGTGCGACACAAATCTTGGCTTCAAGTGTGTCGCACGATAGGATTCCGTACGCAAACCTATCGCACGACACAAATCTGCGTTGCAGCTGTATCGCACAGGTCTCGTCAGAGAATACGGAGGGGGCCACGTGAACACGGCCAGGACCTACACCACGAAGCAGCTGGCGGACCTCGCCGGGGTGAGCGTGCGCGCGCTGCACCACTACGACGAGATAGGCCTTCTCCACCCGAAGCGCAGGGAGAACGACTATCGCGCCTACGGTCCCGACGAGGTGAACCGCCTGCAGCTGATTCTCGTCTACCGCGCGTCGGGCATGAAGCTGGCCGAGATTGGCCGCTGCATCGACGAGGGCGGTCTTGTGCACGACCAGCTCGTCAGACAGCGCGAGCGTCTGATGGGTGAGCGGGAGAGACTCGACGGGGTGATTGCGACGGTCGACAGGACGATCGCCGATCTTGAGGGGAGCACAGCGATGAGGGACGACGAGAAGTTCGAGGGCTTCAAGAGAGGTCTCGTGGACGAGAACGAGCGAAAGTACGGGAGCGAAGTCCGTGAGAGATACGGGAACGCAGCGGCGGATGAGGCCAACGAGAGGGTTCTGGGCATGACGCGCGAGCAGTACGACCAGACCGTCTCCCTTGAGGCAGATATCAAGGAGGCACTCGCCACTGCCATGGCAACGGGCGATCCCACCGGCTCTGAGGCGGCCCGGCTCTGCGATCTCCACCGCCGGTGGCTGTGCCGCTTCTGGGGAGAGAGCGCCTACAGCAGGGCGGCACACGCGGGGCTCGCCGAGATATACCTCGCGGACAACCGCTTCAGGGCGTACTACGACGCCGTCGCTCCTGGAGCGACGCAGTTCCTCCACGACGCGATTCTCGCTTACTGCGCGGAGTAAGGCACGCAGAGCGTCATCAGCCCCGCGAGATGTCATCGACGTCCTTCAGCACGAAGCCCTTCAGGTCGAGCGACCCCGACCCCCGATAGCGGAGGAACAGAGGGCGCACGCCGTCGGGTACGCTCACGCAGCCGGACACCTCCCGCCATGAGCTGCTCGGCTCGAGCGAGAGCGAGACCACCCCGCTCGGCTCGCCCTCCTCGCTCGCGAGCACCTCGATGACCCCATCTGCGTCCCCTCTGCAGCAGAGGGTGATCTCGCGAAGGTCGCGGAACGCGAAGGAACGGTAGCCCACGACGGCGCCGTCACGAAGGTTAGCCACGTACTGGATGGGATCGACCCCGTCTCGAGCCATGTTCTCCTCGGTTGGATCGAGATCGGGAACGTCCTGGGTGAGGTAGGGGTAGCGCTCGTCGAGCGCCGCCGGCCCAACCGGCGCGGCACCGTCCGCACTCGAGAGATGGCAGCACGCGTAGGCGGGGTAGAAGCCACGTCCGGCGAGAGGCCCCTTAGACAAGCCGCAGGAGCTGACCTCGACCTGGGCGATTCTGCCGGTCTCGTCGAGGAATACCTTCTCGGCGCAGGCCTGTCTGCTGCAGTCAGTGCGATTGGTCTGGCGGTGGTAGAAGACGTACCACTGGCCGTCGATGAGCTCGATGCCGCCGTGTGTGTTGCCGACCGGGTTCTCGGACTTCTCCTGCGTACGTCCCGCGTAGCCGACGTTTCCGATGTCGACGATCGTTCCCCCAAAGCGGAAGCCCTGGTCCGGCCTGTCGCTCACCGCATAGCAGAGCTCCTGGCTTCTCACCGACGAGTAGGTGAGGTAATAGGCATCCCCCACCCTTCGAATCGAGCTGGCCTCGTAGAACTCGTGTCCTTCGAATCCTGTTCCCGCACTCGTGAAGACCGAAGGCAAAAGACGGCGACAGGTGCCCTCGCGTACGGTCACCATATCCGGTTCGACCTCCATGACCTGGCTTCCCATGGGCAGGTCGCGAAGGTCTTCGCGGGCGAACATGGGGGCACTGCCGGAATAGAGATATGCCTTGCCGTCATCATCGACGAAGACCGACGGGTCGAACTGCGCGAGGTCGCCATCGCGGTCGCCAAGGGGGATGCCGTCAGCATGACACACCAAGCCGAGAAACTCATAGGCTCCCGCCGGCTCGTCGCATACCGCGACGCCGACCTCGGGCATTCGCCAGTCGAGACAGTAGTAGAGGTAGTAGCGACCGTCCGATCCCCGGGCGACGTCCGGAGCCCAGAGCTGATGCATGCCCGGAAGGTCGAGCTCGGTGATGCCATGACGGATGCGCTCGAGGATACCCTCGTCAAGATCGTTGACGTCATCGGAGGCGATGCGTGCGTCGGGGTTTCGGGGGTCCTGGTCCTTGCGGAAGATGACCCCCTCATAGCGCCAGTCAGAGAGGTCGTGGACGTCTGCCGACCATGAGACGTAGTCGTTCAGGCAGTACAGAGCGCCGTTGAAGCGGTCGTGGCTCCCAAAGAGGTAGACGCGACCACCGAAGGCGTGCGCCTCTCCGTCGGGAACGTACTCGAACGATGGAAGATAGGGATTGAGTTCCTGTCGTGTCATGAGAGCCTCCAATGAGCTCTTCGCGATGATGTGGGACGAAGACCCCCGTCGTCACCGGGCGTCGTCGGACAGATCCTTGAGATAGAAGACGGTGTCTATTCCCTCGCAACGGTCGTCACTGATGCGCGCGAGCTCCCGGTACCCGAGTGACTGCAGGAGGGTCATCTGGGCGGCGTTCGTCGACCAGGTCCTGACGGAGAGGTACCTCGAGGACGCATCACGCTCCAGATGACGGTAGAGGTCGGTCGCGACTCCGTGAAGGCGTCGTTCGGGGGCGACGCAGATGGTCGTGACGTAGGTGGTCACGAGACGCTCCTCCCCGCGCATGACGGGATAGTCCTCGATGAAGCTGAGGAAGGCGACGACGCGACCGTCCGAGAGGGCGAGCACGAACGGCTGGTGAGACAGCTCCGAGAAGTACTCTCCGGGTCGATTGTCCCGTTCCTCGAGACCGCGCAAGTCGGCCTGATGGGTGGACGTGCGCGTGGAGAGGGGCGGCACGAACTCGCTGCCGCAGCTCTCGAGAAGACGCCGCACCTCGACGGCGTGAGGCTCACGGAGCGCGATTTCGAAGACGTACTCGAGCGAGGGCGTTTCTCTGGGGCGAGAGGTCTCCATCGGCACCCTTCCTTCACTCCGGTACGGACCTGACCAGCACGGCACATCCTACTCCTTCTCAACGAGCGCACGTGAGCGCCTTCACCTGCATCCGCGACAGCCCTCGGCTCCCGGCGCTCTCCCCCGTACGGGAAAAAACCGCGGCCATCCATCGCATCGGACGCGACCACGCCCCCGAACATGCCATCATGGATAAGTTATGGCTGGCAAACTCAGCAGGGAACCAGACGAGATGACGAGCAAGCGGAGGCATGCCGCGATGGACATGGACATCCAGCGTTTCTACCAGGGCAACTCATTCGACGCGCACGAGCAGCTCGGCGCGCACATCGTTCCCACGGGCACGGTGTTTCGCACCTTCGCGCCCGCGGCAGCGGGCATCACCATCCTGCGGAACGGCTTCGAGACGCCCATGAGTCACATCGCAGACGGAAACTTCTGGGAGGGCTACGTCGAGGGAGCACGCCCTGGCGACGCCTACGAGTATCGCATCTACACCCGCGACGGCGGTCACGTCGACCACTGCGACCCCTATGGCTTCGGCATGGAACTGAGACCAGCCCACAAGTCGATTATCCGAGGCACGAGCACCTATGCGTTCCACGATCAGGACTGGATGGCAGCCCGCACGCCGCGCATCGGCGAGGCGCTCAACATCTACGAGCTGCATGCGGGCTCGTGGCGCAAACGCAGGGACGGCGCGGTCGATCCCGACAAGGACGGCGGCGCGTCGCGCATCGTCGACCCTGCCGATTGGTACAGCTACGACGAGCTCGCGGACCCCCTCATCGACCACCTCTCGAAGAGCGGTTACAACTACGTTGAGTTCATGCCGCTCGCGGAGCACCCCGTCGACCAGAGCTGGGGCTACCAGGACACGGGCTTCTTCTCCCCCACCAGTCGATTTGGCACGGCAGATCAGCTCAAGGCCCTCGTCGACCGATTGCACCTGGCTGGCATCGGCGTCATTCTCGACTTCGTCCCCGTGCACTTTGCCATGGACGGCTACGCGCTCCGTGACTACGACGGGACGGCGCTCTTCGAGTACCCCAACGACGCGGTCGGCGTCTCGGAGTGGGGCAGCTGCAACTTCATGCACTCGCGCGGCGAGACGCGCTCCTTCCTGCAGTCGTGCGCGCACTACTGGCTGAGCGAGTACCACTTTGACGGGCTGCGCATGGACGCCATCAGCCGCATCATCTACTGGCAGGGCGACGAGGCGCGCGGGGTCAACGCCAACGCCGTCGACTTCATCAAGACCATGAACTCCGGTCTCAAGAAGCTCGATCCCGGATGCATCCTCGCCGCGGAGGACTCGACGAACTTCGCGGGGACCACCAGACCCGTCAGCGAGGGTGGCCTCGGTTTCGACTACAAGTGGGATATGGGATGGATGAACGACACCCTCGACTACTTCAAGAAGACGCCTGACGAGCGTCGTGACAACTACCACAAGCTCACGTTCTCCATGATGTACTACCCCAACGAGCGCTACCTGCTGCCCTTCTCGCACGACGAGAACGTGCACGGCAAGGCGACGGTCTTCAACAAGATGTGGGGCGACTACGAGGGCAAGTTCCCCCAGGCGCGCGCCCTCTACCTCTACATGACGGCGCATCCCGGCAAGAAGCTCAACTTCATGGGAGGCGAGATTGCCCAGGTGCGCGAGTGGGACGAGACGCGACAGCAGGACTGGGACCTTCTCGCCTATCCCGACCACGACGCGTTCTACCGCTACATGTGCGAGCTCAACAAGACCTACCTCGCCCATGCCGCGCTCTGGGCGTGGGACTACTACGACCGGGGCTTCTCGTGGCTCGACTGTCATGAGGAGGGGCGCTGCATCTATGCGATCGAGCGGACCGACGGCAACGAACGCCTGGTGACAGTCCTCAATCTGGGCGGAGACGACCAGGAAGGCTACAAGGTCGCCATACCGGGTGCCCATGGCGCGCGCGTCCTTCTCGACACCGACTCGAAGCGCTTCGGCGGGTCGACGCCGGAGGGGGCGACGAGGGCGTCGCTCTCGGACGGCATCCTCACCTGCTCGCTTCCGCGCTTCTCGGGGATGCTCCTCTCCCTGGAGTGATTCGGCGAGGAGTCCTAACGCTCCAGGACGGCGATGACGTAGTAGCCATCCTCGCTCGAGTAGGGATATGCGAAGTCCCGGACCTCGACGACCTCCGAGTCGTACTCCTCGGCGAAGACGTAGACGGACTGGTCATCGCCGAGCGTGTCGGTGCTCCCCACCACGACGTAGCGTCCCGAGTAGTCGTCGAGCGTGTCGTGGAGCGACTCGACGATGCTGATGGTCGGCGCGTATGCCTCGTACGCCTCGGCGGTGTCCCAGTAGACGTCGAGATACTCGATGCTGACGGTGGGATCTCGTTCGGCGAGCACGCCCGCGATGCCGATGTTCTCAGAGACGACCAGCGGCTTGTTCCCTCCGTCTGAGAGCTCTCCGACGATCTCGTCGTAGGAGTCAACGATCGCGCGATCCTCCGGGGCGTAGCAGTTTTTGGCCAGCGCAGCTTGGCTGATGACCGACACCACGAGCGTCAGCCCGCAGAACGCCCACGTGGCCCAGCGACCGTCGACGTGGGACAGAGCGACCGCGAGGAAGAACAGCGGGAAGCAGAGGGCCACGTACAGGTAGCGGTAGTAGAGAATCGCCTGGCCGATGACCTGCGACAGGACGAGCGCGACCACGATGATGCCACCGTAGACGCCCATGCCGCACCAGGCAGCGGCTCGCGTGCGGTCGTCGGGAGAGGGACTCCGACGGGCTTCTCGACTCGTCCGCGCGCGACGCCAGAGGCGGACGACCATCCAGACGGAGAAGGCCGCGGTGAGAAGCGCGAGAGCAATCGAGGAGACCACGGCGACCATCTGGACGACGCTCCCGCAACTTCCCTCGATGACCTCCTGCGTCACGGGCGTGACCACGAGGTAGTCAAGCACCTCGTAGAGGGTCTCGGGGAATGACACCTCGATCCAGAAGCCGCTGGATACGTGGGTCACCTGGCCGCTCAATGCCACCATCCAGGGAAGATAGCAGGCAACGGTGACTGCGGCACCGCAGAGAAAGGACAGGACCTCCCTTCGGGCGGCCTTGCCACGGACGAGGTCCACCAGCAGGAAGACGTTAATGAGGAAGGCCGCGATGGCCGCGTAGTAGTGGAGGTACGCGGAGGCGAGGCTCGCGCCGAAGAGCACGGCCCACCAGCGCAGAGGCACTTCTCCCTGGGTGCGCGCCTCGCCGTCGCCCGAATCGGCATGAAACATCGCGACGGTCGAGATCCGATAGGCGTAGACAGCGGTCAGGGCGACGGCGAACGACGCCCACGAGTACATGCGCACTTGCAGGCACATGAACCCCACGATGGGCACGAACAGCGAGAGGAAGGTGAAGAGCAGCCCCGTCCTCTCTCCGAAGTCCCTCGCGATGCAGGTGATGCCAAGCGCGGCCATGGCGACGGAGCCCAGCAGGGTGAAGATGCGGAAGGCGACGATGCTCTTCCCGAAGACGAGATAGACGACATGGAGCATCCAGTAGTACAGGACCGGATGGACGTCATGTGAGCCGATGCTCCAGATCTCCGCGAACGGGTGCGAGGCGATGGCCACCGAGTAGCTCTCGTCGAACCAGATGTTGGCCTGAAAGGCGGAGATCAGGAGGACTGCCGTGCCCACGGCGAGAAGGACGACACCGTAGACTCGCTCGCGCGAGCGAGCCCCGTCACTCGGTCGCATCGCTCTGCTCCCTCACCACGTAGTGGGGACGGTGCTTCGTCTCGAGATAGACCTTGGCGAGATAGTAGCCGATGACGCCGAGGAAGATCAGCTGCAGCCCCGCGACGAAGATGACGACGCAGAGCACCGACGACCATCCCATGATGGATATCCCCGCGGCAAGATGACGCACGATGACAAGGACGAGCATGACTATCGAGAGCACGCAGCACCACAGCCCGATCTTTGCCGCGAGAACGAGCGGCTTGGTCGAGAATGACGTGATGCCGTCGACGGAGTAGCGCAGGAGCTGCCTCAGGCTCCACTTCGTCGTTCCCGCGACGCGGCTGACGTGGTCGTAGCTGATCCACTCCGTCGTGAAGCCGACCCAGCTGAACATGCCCTTGGTGAAGCGGTTGTACTCCCCCATCTCGAGCAGCGCGTTCACCATGGGACGCCTCATGAGGCGATAGTCCCTCTCGCCGTCGACGAAACGAACGTCGGACAGGCCGTCCGCCACCCCGTAGAACCTGCGGGACAGCGCCGAGCGAATCGGAGACTCCCCCTCACGTGACGAGCGACGTGCGGCCACGTTGTCGCAGCCCGTGCTCACGAGCAGTTCGTACATCTTCGGGAGGAGGGCGGGCGGGTCCTGCATGTCCGCGTCCATGGCCGCGACGTAGTCACCACGCGCGTGGGAGAAGCCTGCGAGTAGGGAGGCCTCCTTGCCGAAGTTCCGCGAGAAGGAAATCCATCGGACAACGAGGACGTCGGACTCCTGCGACTGGGCGCGACGGAAGACGTCGAGCGTTCCGTCCGTCGAGCCGTCGTCGACGAGAATCACCTCGAGCGTCAGACCGTACTTCTCGTTCATGCTCGTGGCGACATCGCGCACGGCGTCGAGGCATGTCGGAAGGCTCTCCTCCTCATTGAGACAGGGAATCACCAGCGAGACGCACCCTGCCGCGTGTTCCACGTCGACCTCCTCGCCCTTCTCGGCCCAATTGGTATGGCACCTTCACCGAAAGCTCGTGCTGGGTCCCCATGGTAGGGTTCCGACCTGAAGCGGGACTTAACCACAAACGGGAATGACGTGCAGGTATCGTGTGGTTCTCGCGCACCCCCGCCGGATGGCGCACGTGTCTGTCGGCACGAGGGCTCGCAGCTCCGTTGGCATCCACCCAAGAGCGGTATGCTAGTCGATACGATGTCGTTCACGGTGGACGCGACCACGTGAGCCTGAGAATCCGTTACTGGTTCGCCGTCATGCGCTTTCTTCACAGGGGCATCTGGAAGCAGGAGCCCGACTGGTCCTACTGGGAGGAGCGCGGCTGGCACGCGAGGGGACGGCCCTGGAAGTAGGCAAGCCGCTGCAGGTCGACCTCGATTGGCGTATCCTATCTGTCTTGTCTTCCAGCGGAAGGTCCTTCCATGCGCACGCTCGGCAACATCATCTGGATTCTCACCGGCGGCTGGCTCACGGCGCTCTGCTGGTGCCTCGTCGGTCTCGTCTTCTACATCACGATCGTCGGCGTTCCCCTTGGCCGTCAGGCCTTCAAGATGGCGTCGCTGACGCTCACGCCGTTCGGAAGGGAGGTCATCTATGGCGGAGGCGTCCCGAGCTTCGTCGCGAACCTGTTCTGGGTGTTTCTCGCCGGCATGTGGATGGCGGCCCTCTATGTGCTGAACGGTCTCGCCTGGTGCATAACCATCGTCGGCATCCCCTTTGGCCTGCAGCTCTTCAAGATGGCCAAGCTCAGCCTGATGCCGTTCGGCGCGACGGTGAACTAGGTGCCTCCCTCGCTCCCTCATCTTCCCTGACGGGTGAGAGGAAGTCGAAGATAGCCGCCGGCCTGCTCGCCATCTTCCTGGGCGGCCTCGGCATCCATAAGTTCTACCTCGGTTTCACCAAGGCGGGTGTCATCACCCTCTGCATCACGCTTCTCGGCAGCTTTGCGACCATGGGCATCGCCGCCCTCGTCATGGAAGTCATCGCACTGATCGAGGGAATCATCTACCTCACCAAGTCGGACGAGGAGTTCTACCAGCTGTACGAGGTTCAGAAGAAGGAGTGGTTCTAGGCCCGCGTTATCGGGACCTGTCGCGAGCCATCCGGACGAAGACGTCCGAGGTCGGTGCACGAGTGCACCGACCTCTCATTCACAGTCGGGCAATGCGGAGCTTCGAAGCGGCCTCCCTATCTCCTCAGGTTGTAGAAGCTCGCCAGGCCGCCGTAGGTCGCAGATCCTCCGAGCTCGTCCTCGATGCGGAGGAGCTGGTTGAACTTGGCGACGCGGTCGGTGCGGCAAGGGGCGCCGCTCTTGATCTGACCGGCGTTGGTCGCCACGGCGAGGTCGGCGATCGTGGTGTCCTCGGTCTCGCCCGAGCGGTGCGACACGACAGCCGTGTAGCCGGCGCGCTTGGCCATCTCGATGGCGTCGAGTGTCTCGGTGAGCGTACCGATCTGGTTGACCTTGATGAGAATCGAGTTCGCCACCCCACGTTCGATGCCATGCGAGAGACGCTCGACGTTGGTCACGAACAGGTCGTCGCCCACGAGCTGAATGCGACCTCCGAGTCGCCCGGTGAGCTCCTCCCATCCCTCCCAGTCCTCCTGCTCGAGGCCGTCCTCGATCGAGATGATGGGGTACTTCTCGACCATCTCCTCGTAGTAGTCGATCAGCTGTGAGCTCGTGAGCTCACGGCCCTCGCCTGCGAGCACGTAGAGCTTGCGGTCCGCGTCATAGAACTCGGAGCTTGCCGGATCCATGGCAAAGCGGAAGTCCTCTCCCAGGCGGTAGCCGGCCTTCTCGACCGCTTGGCTCATGTAGTCGAGCGGGTCGGTGTTGTGGGCGAGGTCGGGGGCGAAGCCGCCCTCGTCGCCGAGGCCGGTGTTCAGGCCCTGCTTCTTCAGGACGTTCTTCAGGGTGTGGTAGACCTCGACGCCAGCCTGCAGAGCCTCGCTGTAGGTGTTGAAGCCGTACGGGGAGATCATGTACTCCTGAATGTCGGTGGCGAAGTCAGCGTGGGCGCCACCGTTCATGATGTTCATGTTCGGGACCGGCAGGATGTGGCCGTTGGTGCCGCCGATGTAGCGGTACAGCGGCTGATCCGCGGACTCGGCGGAAGCGTACAGAGCGGCCAGGGACACGCCGAGGATGGCGTTGGCGCCCAGACGGCCCTTGTTCGGGGTGCCGTCGAGCTCGATCATGGTCTCATCGAGAGCGCGCTGATCGGAAGCGTCCATGCCGATGACCTTCGGAGCGATCTCCTCGTTCACGGCCTTGACGGCGTTGAGGCCCATCATCACATGGGCGATGTCGGCGTCGAGCTTGTCG
>DCZG01000119.1 GCA_002331575.1 Atopobium sp. UBA2090
GGCAAAATGTGCATTATCAAATTTTTTCAATTCGCCACACCGTCACAGGCAGGCCGGCGCACGCAAAACGGCGCGCTCACCAGTCCAACGCGCGCCTCCCGCCGCACAAAACGGGGCCGCGGCACGAAGACCGCGACCCCGAAAGAGCACGTGCGAGGCGAGAAGCCCTACTCGACGGGCTGGAGTCCGGAGCCGGGGCCCTGGACGCGCGACCAGGTCTTGGACTGGAGGCCGTGGAGGTCGATGAACCCGCGGGAGGCCGTGTGGTCGAAGGTGTCGCCCTCGTCATAGGTGGCCAGGTTGTAGTCGTAGAGGCTGTAGTCGGAGCGCAGGCCGTCGACGAACAGGCCGCCCTTGCAGAGCTTGATGCGGACCTCGCCGGAGACGAACTTCTGCGTGTACGCGTTGTAGGCGTCGATCGCGTTGCGGTTCTGCGAGAACCAGAGGCCGCGGTAGACGGTGGACGCCCACTCGACGTCGAGCTTGGCCTTCTGCTTGAGCGTCTCGGCGTCGAGGCAGAGCGTCTCGAGCGACTGGTGCGCCTGGATGAGGAGAAGAGCGGCGGGGCACTCGTAGCACTCACGGCTCTTGATGCCCACGACGCGGTCCTCGATCATGTCGATGCGGCCGAAGCCGTTACGACCGGCAATCTCGTTCGCCTTGATGATGAGGTCGAGCAGGTCCATCTTCTCGCCGTTGAGGGACGAGGGGATGCCGCCCTCGAAGCCGATGACGACGGTCTCAGGCTCGGCGGGGCAGTCCTCGGGGTTGGAGGTCATCGTCCAGATGTCCGAGGGGGGCGTGTTCCAGGTGTCCTCGAGGACGCCGCACTCGATGGCGCGGCCCCAGAGGTTGTCATCGATGGAGTAGGGCTTCTTGTGGGTGGTGGGCACGGGCACGCCGTTCTGCTGCGCCCACTCCATCTCGGAGTCGCGCGTGGTGAGGTCCCACACGCGGACGGGCGCGATGAGCTCGATCGTGGGGTCGAGGGCACGAATCGAGGTCTCGAAGCGCACCTGGTCGTTGCCCTTGCCCGTGCAGCCGTGCGCGATGTACTTCGCGCCGTACTTGTGCGCGATGTCCACGAGGTGCTTGGAGATGATGGGGCGCGAGAGGGCCGAGAGCAGCGGGTAGACGCCCTCGTACTTGCCGTTGGCCCAGATGGCCTTCGACACAATCTTCTCGGCGTACTCGGCACGCATGTCGACGGCCTCGGAGGCGATGGCGCCCATGTCGAGTGCCTTCTGCTTGACCCACTCGAGGTCCTTCTCGTCCTGACCGACGTTTCCGCAGATGGCAATCACGTCCATGTTCTTCTCGATCTGCAGCCACTTGACGATGACGGACGTGTCGAGACCGCCTGAGTACGCGAGTACTACCTTTTCCTTCTCAGCCATTTCGTTCACCTTTCTCATATGTGGGCCTTGATACCCTTTGCACGCAGAGAGGACAGTCGCAAGCCAAACGGGCTCGCGATGCGAGAACACCCGACGATGCCAGGTGCCAGACGATAGCTTCTTGGTGTTGGATCATCCGACAGGCAAGAACCTAGAGCAGCACGCACGGCATCGCGGGGCTGATTCGTCGGTTCTGGCGTCGGCAGGAGACACGAGCGCAGTGAGCGATAAGAACGTTCATAAACGTTGGCCTCCTCGTCAAGAGTGGCGCACGAGACGTGCTCGCGCGGCTGTCCTCAGTAGTACGTGCGTGTATGACTATAGGGCTTGGCACACGAGCACCCCACTTTCCGCGAATACACGACTCTTTCTGGTAACAAACCAAGTGCAGTTGGCACATGCCGTCGACACGAGCGACACCATCGAGGGGTCAAACCTCATCCGAGATTAATCCTGGCCCAAGGAACGGTTAATCTTGAAGTCGGACCATACAGTCAGCCAAGGGCAGGGGCCCTGGGATTTCCGAAAGGATGCATGGTCATGGATAAACTCGAGAAGGTAGAGCTCGTCCGTCAGAAGTGCGGAGCCAGCTACGAGGACGCAAAGGCAGCTCTCGACGCGTGCAACGACGACGTGCTCGACGCGATCATCTGGCTTGAGAAGCAGGGCAAGGTCCAGGGCGAGTCGGCGAGCTACACGACCGGTGCCGCTCCGGCACCCGACGCCGCCTCCCCAGAGATGGTGGCCGCGCAGGCGGCCTACCAGGAGTCGAGCAAGAAGAGTCACTTCGCCGAGGACATGGACGCGGCTTGGGAGACCGTGAAGAAGGTCCTCCGCAAGAGCGTCGAGTGCAAGTTCGTGGCAAAGCGCCACGGCGAGACGATTCTCAACGTCCCCGTGCTCGTCCCCATCATCGGCATCTTCGTCTGGGGCGCCACCATCTGGCTGCTCATCATCGGCCTCTTCTTTGGCGTGCGCTACCACATCGACGGCGCGAACCCCGTCACCGTCGACGTGAACGACGCCATGGGCAAGGCAGCGGACGCAGCGGAGTCGCTCAAGAAGGACGTCACCAAGAATGACTAGGATCCTGGTCGTAGAGGACGAGGAGAAGATCGCGCGCTTCGTCGAGCTCGAGCTCAAGCACGAGGGCTACGAGGTGGACAAGGCGCCCGACGGCAGGGCCGGCGTCGAGCTGGCCCTCTCCCGTGACTACGACCTGGTTCTTCTCGACATACTCCTCCCCCAGCTCAACGGCATGGAGGTCCTCCGCCGCATCCGCCGCGAGAAGACGACGCCCGTCATCATGCTCACCGCGCGAGACGCCGTGATGGACAAGGTCGCGG
>DCZG01000154.1 GCA_002331575.1 Atopobium sp. UBA2090
GGGCTCGTCGAGCACGAGCACGTTGGGTTCGTCGAGAAGCACGCAGAGCAGCGCAAGGCGCCTCTTCTGCCCGCCCGAGAGGTCGTGCACGAAGTTGGTGAGCTCCCGCTTGTCAAAGCCGAGCTGTTCGAGGAGCTGCGTCGGGCTCTGCGGCTTGCCGTCGATGACGTAGCTGTTCCGATAGCGGCCGAGGATCTCGAGCACGCGCCAGTCTCCCCTCTCGGCGAGGCTGTCGAGGTTCTGGGACATCCAGCCGAAGCGGACCGACTTGCCGATCTTGACCGTGCCGGACGTCGGCTGGAGCTTGCCCGACATGAGGGAGAGGAGCGTCGACTTGCCCGCGCCGTTGGCGCCGAGGATGCCGAGGCGGTCTCCGGGGCCCACGATCCACGAGACGTCATCGATGACCCGCCCCGTGCTTCCCGGGTAGGAGAACGAGACATCCTTCATCTCGATGACCTGCTTGCCGAGCCTGCTCACGGCAAGGCGCTTGAGCTCGATGGGGTTTCTCAGCGGCGGGTCGTCGGCAAGGAGCGTCATGGCCGCGTCGATGCGGAACTTCGGCTTGCTCGAACGCGNNACGCCCCGTGGGAGAGCCAGTTGAGCTCCTTCCGGAGCGTGTTCTGCCTGCGCTCCTCGGTCGCCGCGGCCTGACGGTCACGCTCGACCCGCTGCTGGATGTAGGCGGAGTATCCCCCCTCGAAGGGATCGATGCACCGGTCGTGGACCTCCCACATGTGGTCGCAGACCTCGTCGAGGAACCATCGGTCGTGCGTGACGACGAGAAGCGCGCCATGCCCGTCCTGCCAGCGGTTCTTGAGGTGGGAGGCGAGCCAGCGAATGGCATGCATGTCGAGGTGGTTCGTCGGCTCGTCCATGCACAGTACGTCCCAGGTGCCCACGAGGAGGCGAGCGAGGTCGCAGCGCCTGCGCTGTCCTCCCGAGAGCTCGCCCACGAGCCCATCCCAGTCGAGGTCGCCGACGAGCTCGTCGATGATGCCGCGAACGCGGGCGTCTGATGCCCAGACGTATTCGGGGGAGTCGCCGACGATGGCGTGCCCGACGGTGTCGGAGTCCGCGAGCGAGTCCGACTGTCCGAGGGTCCCCACCGTGATGCCGTTGCGCCAGACGACGCGACCGGAATCAGGCTCGAGCTCATGGGAGATGAGCGCGACGAGCGTCGACTTGCCGTCGCCGTTGCGTCCCACGATGCCGATGCGGTCGCCCTCGTTGATGCCGATGGTCTGGTCGGAGAGCACGCGCTTGCCGGGCCATTCGTGACTCAGGTGCTCGCAGCCAACGAGGATGCCCACTATTCCGCCTCCCCTGCCGCCATGCGGCGCAGAAGTGCGATCTCCGCGGCATATCCGTCGAGGTCGTTGGGAGTCTCGAGAATCATGGGCAGGTCACGGAGACGCTCGTTCGTGACCACGGCGCGGAAGGTATCGACGCCGAGCGTCCCCTGCCCGATCTTCTCGTGGCGGTCCTTGTGACTCGCGGGAGGGTTCTTGGAGTCGTTCACATGGAGCGCCTCGAGACGGCCGAGGCCGATCACGCGATCGAACTCGTCGAGCACGCCGTCGAGGTCGCCGATGACGTCATAGCCGCCGTCGGAGACATGGCAGGTGTCGAGGCACACGCCGAGGAGCTCGTCGTGGTGGGTCCCATCGATGATGCGGGCGATCTCCTCGAAGCTGCGACCGATCTCGGTACCCTTGCCCGCCATGGTCTCGAGGAGGATGGTCGTCGCCTGGCCGGGAACGAGCACCTGGTCAAGGCCCTCGCAGATGAGCTCGATACCGCGGTCGACCCCTTGGCCGACGTGGCTGCCGGGATGGAAGTTGAGGTAGTTGCCCGGGAAGGACTCCATTCGCTCGATGTCGCTGGCGAGCGAGGTGCGGGAGTACTCGACGGTCTCGGGCTTCGCCGAGCAGAGGTTCATCGTATAGGGGGCATGGGCGACGAGAGGGCCAAAGCCGTTCTCGGCAAGAATGGTCCTGAGACCTGCGACGTCATCGGGGTCGAGCGTCCGAGCCGTCCCGCCGCGTGGGTTGCGCGTGAAGAAGGCGAAGGTGGTGGCGCCGATCGAGAGGGCGGTCCTGCCCATGGCCTCATAGCCGTCGGATGTCGAGAGATGGCAGCCGACGGTCAAGGTGTGCTCCTGGTCCTGGGTCATCGGCCTGCCTCCGCGAGAAGGTCGCGCACTGCATCGAGGACCAGGTCGGCGACCTCGTCCAGCGGGAGCGTCTCGTGCTGGTCGACGCCGGCGGAGGTGACGAGCGCAACGCGGTCCGTGTCCGAGCCGAAGGTCGAGTCGGGACGAGAGACGTCGTTCGCGACGATCAGGTCGGCTCCCTTGGAGACGAGCTTCTTGCGGGCGTTCTCGACGAGGTCGTCCGTCTCGGCCGCGAAGCCGACGACCACCTGGCCAGACCCGCGCATCGTGCAGAGCGTGGCGAGGATGTCCCTCGTCTCAACGAGCTCAACGGCCGAGAGACGCTCCTTGGCCTTCTTGAGCTTGTGGTCGGCCGTGACCTTCGGCGTGTAGTCGGCCACCGCGGCGGCGCAGATGGCCGCGTCCGCCGTGGAGAAGGCCGCCGTGGTCGCGTCGAACATCTGCTGTGCCGAGACCACGTCCACCCGCGTCACGCCATTCGGCGTCTCGAGCGAGGTCGGCCCGGAGACGAGCGCGACCGAGGCGCCTCGCCTGGCCGCTCGCCTCGCGAGGGCGTAGCCCATCTTTCCCGTGCTTGAGTTCGCGATGTAACGCACGGGGTCGATGGCCTCGTGCGTGGGCCCCGCGGTCACCACGACGCTGCGACCTGCGAGGTCGCGCTCGCGTCCGTCGAGGACGTCGAGCGCTGCGTCGACGATGACGGCCACGTCAGCGAGCTTGCCCTCCCCGATGTCCCCGCAGGCGAGAAGCCCCGTCTCGGGCATGACGAAGTCGACGCCACGAGAGCGGAGCGTCGCCACGTTGGACTGGGTGGCGGGGTTCGTCCACATGTGGACGTTCATGGCGGCAGCCATGAGAACGGGGGTGTGTGCAGCGAGGAGCGTGGTCGAGAGGCAGTCATCCGCGATGCCCGCGGCCATCTTCGCCATGACGTTCGCTGTCGCAGGCGCAATGAGGACGAGGTCAGCCCAGTCAGCGAGAAAGATGTGCGGGATGGGACTCTCGGCGAAGCCATAGAGATCATCAGCCACGGGGTGCTTGGAGAGCGCCTCGAAGGTGGTGGTGCCGACGAACTTCTCGGCATCAGCGCTCATGATGACACGCACGTCGCAACCCGCCTTCTGCAGGCCGCGAAGCACCTCGCAGGCCTTGTAGGCGGCGATTCCCCCAGGAACGGCGAGAAGAACCTTGTGGGCGACGCTCGCGCTCACTCGTCCACCTCCTCGGTGACGATCATCCTGTGGCAGTAGGGGCACTCGGCGATCGACGGCCCGTGTGTGAGATCGTGGTAGAGCGCCGGCTGGAGCTTGACGCGGCAGACACTCGGGACGTTCCCCACGAGACGCTCGACCGCGAGGCCCTTGAACCGCTTGCGCGTGGTCTCGTAGGTCGCCATGACCGCCGGCGTGATGCCGGCGACCACGTCGGTACGCTCCTCGGAGAGTTCGACGATCTGCTTCTTGATGCTCGCCGAGTCCTTCTCGTAGGAGCTGCGGGTGTTCGTCAGCTCCTGGTCGAGACGGTCGGCGGTGAGACGTGCGTTGCGCTCGGCGAGCTGGAGTTTTTCGAGCGACTCATGGAGCGGGCCGAGGTCGAACTCGGTCTTCTCGATCCTCTTGGCGAGGGAGGTGAGCTGCGACTCCAGGTCCTGCACGTTGCGGTAGTTCTGCTCGCGCGTGGCGGCAGACGCCTGGACCTCGAGCGTCTTCTCCTTGTAGTGGTTCAGCTTCTCCTCGAGGTCGGCGATGTCGATCTCGACGTCCTTGCGCTGGCCGACGATCTTCGAGAGCTCGCTGGCCACCTTGCGCTTGGCGAGGTCGATGGTCTTCATCTTCTTCTGCTGCGGCATCGCCGCCAGGGTCGACGCATAGCGCAGCAGCTTGAGGTCGATTTCCTGCAGGCGCACGAGGGACGCGGCTTCGCTCATCTGTTCTCCTTCAGTAGCGGTCATGTTCAGCCTAACGCAAGCGACGCCGTGCGTCGCCGAGATGGTTCCCAACGAGCGAGACGAGCACACGCGCGAATTCACGAACGTCATCCGGGTTGACGCGCTCGTCGAACGAGACACGAAGCGAACCCAGGGCGTCGTTTCTCGGGATGCCCATGGCCGAGAGCACGTGACTCGGGTCGAGCGACCCACTCGAGCAGGCCGAACCCGCAGACACCTCGAAGCCGGCGGCATCGAGCCCGAGCACGAGGGTCTCGGAGTCGAGACCGGGCACCATGAAGCTCACGATGCCGGGGAGACGTGCCTCACCCATCCGAGCCGAGGTCGTGGGGACGATGCCCGTCCCCTCGGCGCAGACCACGTCATAGAGCTCCTGGGCGATCGTCTGCGTCATCGCGCGCGAGTCCGCGAGCCGCTCGTCACAGTGCCGCGCCGCAGCCGCGAAGGCGAGGGCACCACGGACGTCCTGCGTCCCCGGTCGGCGACCTGCCTCCTGACCTCCCCCGAACGACTGCGGCCTGAACGGCACGCGACCCCGAATCGCAAGGACGCCAACGCCGACGGGCCCGCCGATCTTGTGGGCGGCCACGCTCACCGCGTCGACGTCACCGAGCTCGAGCGGGATGCGGCAGAACGCCTGGACTGCGTCGGTGTGGAAGGTCGCTCCGGCGGCATGCGCCACTTTTGCAATCTGGGAGACGGGCTGGACGATGCCCGTCTCGTTGTTGGCGTACATCACGGAGACGAGCGCGGTCTCGGGCCCGACGAGGGATGCCACGGTCTCCGCCGTCACCACGCCGTCCCGATCCGGACGGGCGAGCTTCACCTCGAAGCCGCGCTCACGGAGCGATGGGACGAGGTCGAGCACCGAGTCGTGCTCGATTGCAGAGAGAATGACCTCTCGACGCTTGCGGTCGCTTCCTCGGGCACCCTCGGCCAGCCCGTAGACGGCGAGGTTGTTGCTTTCGGTGCCGCCTGACGTGAAGGCGACGTCAGATGGTCTCAGCCTTCCTCCCAGACATCGGGCGATGTCGGCGCGCGCACCATCGAGCGCACGAGCCGCCTCTCGTCCGAGCGTGTGCAGCGAGTTGGGGTTCGCCCCAGCCCATCGTTCGAGCTCGTAGGCCTCTTCGGCGGCAATCGACTCCCGCCGGCGAGGAGCGCTCGCAGCGTAGTCGAGATATACGGTTTTCTGGTCAGACACGTTGCTTCCTATGCTCTCTTCGCAAGGCCTCGGCTGCCGATGCGCCTCAGGTCGTCGATGGCGCGCCCGCGGTCGGGCTGGTTGAACACGGCACTTCCCGCCACGAGCACGTTGGCACCAGCCGCCACGATCTGCTCCGCGTTCTTCGTGGTCACGCCGCCGTCGACCTCGACGAGGGGGCTCACATGGTGCTCGGCGCAGAGCGCGCGGAGCTTGCGCAGCTTGGCGAGGGTGCCCTCGATGAACGACTGACCGCCGAAGCCGGGGTTCACGCTCATGACGAGCACCATGTCCACGTCCTCGATGATGGCGTCGAGTGCCGAGACGGGCGTGGCGGGGTTGATGACGATCGCAGGCATGGCTCCATGATCCCTGATGAGGTTCGCCACCCTGTTGGCATGGTTCGTCGCCTCGATGTGGAAGCTGACGATGCTCGCTCCCGCGTCGATGTAGCGCTCGACCATGGAGTCGGGGTTGGTGATCATGAGGTGGACGTCAAACGGAAGGTCGCACGCGGACTTGGCGGCCGCGAGAACGGTGGGCCCGAACGAGAGGTTCGGGACGAAGTGGCCGTCCATCACATCGTAGTGCACATAGTCGGCGTTCGAGATGCTTGCGAGCTCATCTCCCAGGCACGTGAAGTCCGCCGATAGTACCGATGGTGCGATTCTGACGTCATCAAGCACGATGCCCTCCCTCTATCGTTCGTCCGACATGCCGTAGAACTCCTTGTTGGGAACGCGACCGAGCAGGTTGTCGACGGCGTCCTGGAGTGGCAGTCCCTCGTAGAGAAGGCCGTACACCGCCTTGGTGATGGGCACCTCGATGTCGCGCTCCTGCGCGAGCTCCCACACGCTCTGGCAGGCGCGGGCGCCCTCGACGACCATCCTCGTGCGACCCTCGTACTGCTCGAGCGTCTCGCCCTTGGCGAAGGCCTCGCCGAAGGTCCTGTTGCGCGAGTGCTCGGAGGTGCAGGTGACCACGAGGTCGCCCATGCCCGCGAGGCCCATGCAGGTCATGGGATTGCCGCCGAGCGTCGAGACGACGCGCCCGATCTCTGCGATGCCGCGCGTCATGAGGACGGCGAGCGTGTTGTCGCCGGCGCCAAGGCCCACGGCGATGCCGCAGGCGATGGCGACGACGTTCTTCACTGCGGCGCAGGTCTCGATGCCGCAGATGTCATCGCTCACGTAGACGCGGAAGCTCGGGCAGACGAGCAGCGACTGGAAGTACTCGGAGGCGTGCATGTCCTCCGCGGCGACGACTGCCGCCGAGATCTTGTGAAGGCAGATCTCCTCGGCGTGGTTCGGCCCGGAGAGCGCTGCCACGCGCGCGGGATTGCCGAGCTCCTCGGCGGCCACCTGGTGCATGAGATAGTGGGTGCCGAGCTCGATGCCCTTCGAGAGCACGAGCACGGGCACGTCTGTGCCGAGGAAGGGCGCGAGCTGATGACAGACCCTTCTGAGGAAGCCCGAGGGCGAGGCGAGAATGACGGCCTCAGCGCCGGAGACTGCCCCCTCCATCGAGGAGGTCGCACGCACGTTGGGGGCCATCTCGTAGTCGACGAGGTAGCGAGCATTGTGATGTCTCGTGTTGATGGACTCGACGATGTCGGGCTCGAGCGCCCACTGGACGACCTCGTCGACGCTCGGCGCGACGAGACCTGTCATGGCGGTGCCCCACGAGCCTGACCCGATGACGGCTACCTTCCTCATTGCCTGTCCCCCTTGTCCTCATGGTGGAACGAGAACTTGCGCTCCTCGTGGTTGACGAGCTTCTTGATGTTCGATCGATGCGCCCAGATGACCACGACGGCGACCGCGACGACCGGAAGCACCGACGCCGTCGAGAACCCGAAGACGAGACTCCACAGCGGAAGCGAGGCGGCGGCGCAGACGGAGCCGAGCGACACGTAGCGCGTGGGGACCGCAAAGACGGCGAAGACCGCGATGATTCCGAGCGCCACGGGCCAGCAGAGCCCAAGCGCCCCGCCGAAGCCGACGGCGATGCCCTTGCCGCCATGGAAGCCGAGATAGGGAGAGAACACGTGGCCCAGAACGCAGCATAGGTACACGCAGGACATGATCCAGCCGAAGCCGCAGCCCGGGCAGAACGCCGCCCACTCGATGCCGGAGACCAGCGGAATGAGGGCACGGGCGACCAGCATGCAGATGAGGCCCTTGCCGACGTCGCATCCGAGCGTCAGCGCGGCCTCGCCCTTGCCGACGGAGCGGGCGACGTTCGTGGTCCCGATGTTTCCGGAGCCAACGGTACGCACGTCGACGCCGGAGGTGCGGGCGATGAGGAGACCGAAGGGAACGCCACAGATGAGATAGGACAGGAGGCATGCGACGGCCGTCGCGACGTAGAGTGTCATGATTACTTGTCGCCCTCGACCTTCCTGCGGAACTTGAGCCTCACCGGCGTGCCCGTGAGGTCGAACCGCTCGCGGAGACGGTTTTCCATGAAGCGCTCGTAGTTGTCATCGACGAGCTCGGGGGCATTGCACCAGAACGAGACCACGGGCGGCTTCGAGCCGGTCTGCGTGGCGTAGTGGATCTTGAGGCGACGTCCCTTGTAGCTGATCGTGTGGCCGGACTCGCGAATCTGCGTGAGCAGGTCGTTGAGGTCGGAGGTGCGCAGCTGAATCGCGCGATGCTCGGCGACGGAGAGCGCGGAGTCGAGGACCTTGTCGACAGCCCTGCCCGTGAGCGCCGAGATGTTGATGTAGGGCACCCAGGTGGCGAAGGCCAGGCGCTTGTCGATCGACGCCATGACCTCGTCTCGCTTCTGCTCGGAGTCGATGAGGTCCCACTTGTTGAGAAGGAGCACGAGACCGCAACCGCGGTCGACGGCCATGTTGGCAAGCTTCTGGTCCTGCTCGGTCACGCCCGCCGTGGCGTCGACCACGAGGAGGCACACGTCGGCGCGGTCCATGGCCTGCAGGCCACGGACGTAGCTGTAGTACTCGACGTCCTCATGGACGAGGTTCTTCTTGCGGATGCCCGCCGTGTCGACGAGTCGGATGGTCTGGTCGCGCCAGCTGATCATCGTGTCCACGGCGTCGCGTGTCGTGCCCGCCACGTCCGACACGATCGAGCGCTTCTTGTTGGCGAGACGGTTGGCGAGCGAGGACTTGCCCACGTTGGGCCTGCCGATGATGGCCAGGCTCAGGAAGTCGTCCTCGGGCTCTGACTCGGTCTCGTCAGGGAAGCAGTCGACGATCCTGTCGAGAAGGTCGCCCGTGCCGTGGCCGTGCATCGCCGAGATGGGTATCGGGTCGCCGACACCGAGCGCGTAGTAGTCCCAGAGACCCTCGTCCTCGGTGACGGGGTCGTCCTTCTTGTTGACGACGAGGAAGACCGGTTTGTCGACCTTGCGGACGATGCGGGCGACCTCCTCGTCCTCCTCGGTGATGCCGACGGAGCCGTCGACGATGAAGACGATGACGTCCGCCTCCTCGCAGGCGAGCAGCGCCTGCTCGCGGATGCGGGGCGCGAAGACGTCCTGCGACTTGACGGACTCGATGCCCCCGGTGTCGACGATCGTGAATTCGCGACCGTTCCAGTCGGAGTCGTGGTACGAACGGTCGCGCGTGACGCCTCGAGACTCGTGCACGATGGCGTCGCGCTTCTCGGCGAGGCGGTTCACCAGCGTGGACTTGCCCACGTTGGGGCGGCCNNGTTGGGCCTGCCGATGATGGCGACGATAGGTTTGGTCATGGTTTCTCCTTGCTGCTCATTCACGTAGAGTCTAGCACGTACGGGCGGCTTTCCTATTCCGCGAGGACGACGGTGAGGGCGTCCACGAGCTCGTCGGGGCTCGTCTGCGATACGATGACGGCCGCCCCGCGGAGCTCGAGCTCGCGCGTCAGGTCATCGACGGATACGCCGTCGAGGGTGACGTGGTCGAAGTTGAACATCGTCTCGGGGAGCACGACGAGCGTGGCCGAAAGAACGACAGGCAGCTGGGCGAGAAGGTCCTCCGCGACGATGAGTCCGGTCACGTTCACGTCTCCGCCGAAGAAGTCGTTGCGGATGGCGAAGGTCGTGACGAGGCCCTTCTCCCAGCAGGCGCACAGCGCGTCGACCGTCTCGCGAGCTGCCTCGCCGCAGACAAGAACGACCTTCCGACCCGTCGAGACGAGCGTCTCCCCCACCTTCGCCACATCTTCGCCCCTCTGGCGCCTGAGGCGGGCGACGTCATCGAGGAAGCTCCTGAGCATGCCAATCCCGTCATAGAACTGCGGGTAGCCATCGTAGGTCTCCGCGGGCGGCACGGTGACGTGCGCGTCCACGTAGAACTCGTCGGAGAGCTGGAACCTCGTCTGACCCCAGCGCTCGCGAGCGCGAGCCTGG
>DCZG01000158.1 GCA_002331575.1 Atopobium sp. UBA2090
ATTCGTAACGAGAATCCGCCCTGGGCTTTTGTCGCCGGTGCCAGGCAAAATGTACGATAATCCGCGCCGGGCCCGGCTCGAGGCGAGTTTGGCTCATCTCGGCAACGGCCTGACCTGCGGGAGCCAGAATCGCACCTTGGTTTCGATTTTGGCTCCTCACGTTTCCGCAGGTAAGCGTGTCGATAAGACCGTGAACCATGCTCCAAAATCGTTGCGAGACGAGAGCTGCCACCCGGGCGTCGGTTAGAGGTCGACCTCGATGACCGCGCCATGGCCGCCGAGCACCTGCCAGTGCCCCGGGCCGAGAATCTCCCTCAGCTGGGCGCGCTCCTCGCGGGCGAGCGCGGGCCTCGAGTCCACCGACGTCATGAGGAACGGCGCGAGCGAGTTGAACCGAGCCTGGGGCTTGGTCTCGCCGTGGACGTTGACCCAGATGTCGCCGGAGACGCAGATGCGCTGGTCGCGGTCGACAAGGACCGTCTCGCCGAGCACATGCCCGCCCGCACCCTCCCACACCTCGAAGCTGAACGGCGCGAGGTCGAGCGTGGCGGGTCCGCCCTGCGGCGACACGCACCGCGCCAGAGGCTCCTCCGAGCCGTCCGGACGTCTCCCCAGCGACACGAAGCCGTCGAGACGGGGCGGCTCGTATCCCGACAGGACGTTCCCGAGGCCGGCGTAGGGCATGTGGGCCGGTATCTGCATGCGCCAGTCCGGCTCGCCCTCGAGCTGCAGGAGGAAGTGCTCGAGCACGCGGTCGATCACGTGGACCCGCGGCGCGAGGTCGCAGCACCCCGCATGGTCCACGTCGCCGTGGGTGAGGAAGAGCTCGCGACGTCTCCCGTCCCAGTCGGGATAGGCCGTCCGGAGCACGGCGAGAAGCTCGTCGTGGTAGCAGGAGAAGCCGGAGTCGACGAGGAGCAGGCAGTCGTCGCACTCGAGCACCCAGGTGTCGCTCCCGGCAGGCGGCTCGACGAGCAGCCCCTTGGTGCCCCTCGCCGTCGAGAAACGGGTCACGCGAACGTCTGCGGCATAGCCCGGCCCCCGGTACGCCTGGATGTCCCGAGCAAACCGCTCGATGTAGGTGAAGGGCCTGAAGGGGTCGTTGTTGGTGTGCTCGAGGTTCTGCACGATGCGGTTGGCGTCGACCAGGATCTCCTCCTCCTGGTGCGGCGAGAGCCCCATGAGCTCCGAGATGCCGCGCGCGAAGGTGAGGTAGAAGAGGCTGGTGTCGATGACGTGCTCGTTCCGGTCGTAGTCGAGGACCTCGGCGGGACAGATGCGGCGCACGTCCGCGAGAAAGTCGGCGAGCTCGTCGATGCCGTGCGCATAGACCCCGAGGCGCACGACCTGCTCGCCAGGGCTCGACACCTTGACGTTGAAGTACGTGATGTTGAGGTCGTGGCTGTTGGCGAGCTCGAGCGTCGGGTCGAGAACCCCGGGTGCGTCGTCAACGCGAAGCTCGACGAGATAGACCCCGCCGACGTGCTGCTGCTCGGGGAGCACGTCCAGCCCGCGCAGACCGTCCTCGGCGGCAGCCAGTTGCCCTTCGGTCCCCTCGACCTCGACGAAGAAGGTGTGGACGTCGATGACCTTGTTGTAGCTCGCGCGCACGACGTCGAGCCCCTCGCGCGCGAAGACGCGGTACGCCTCGAGAAACGAGCCCTTGTGGTTGCCGAGCACGAGCACGAACGACCTTCGCATGCGAACACCCCCTCCGATGGCCCACCGGTGACGCCGGGAACGTCCTACTGCTGCTGCGAGAGGAGCGAGTCCACGAACTGCCGCGCGCCACGGGCGGAGCGGCCGCCGCGACGGGTGGCGAAGCGCTCGGCGAGAAGGTCGAGCTCGTCCTGGTCCATCTCGATGTCCGCGTCGTCGGCAAGCTTGTGGACGATGTCGAGGTAGGTTGCCTTGTCGGGCTTCGAGAACGAGACGCGGATGCCAAAGCGGTCGGAGAGCGAGATGATCTCCTGCATGGTGTCGTTGCGGTGCACGTCGTCGCCCTCGCGGTCGGAGAAGCGTTCCTTCACCATGTGGCGTCGGTTGCTCGTGGCATAGATCGCCACGTTGTCCGACTTCGCCGAGACCGAGCCCTCGAGGATGGCCTTGAGCGCCGCGAAGTTGTCGTCGTCGTTGGAGAACGAGAGGTCGTCGATGAAGATGACGAACTTCAGCGGGTTGCGCGTGAGCTCGTCGAGGATGGCGGGGATGCTGCGCAGCTGCTCCTTGCGGACCTCGAGGATGCGCATGCCCTCCGGCGCGAGCTCGTTGACGACCGCCTTCACCGTCGAGCTCTTGCCCGTGCCCGCATCGCCGGTGAGCAGGATGTTCGCCGCGGGGAGGCCCGCCACGAGCGCGCGGGTGTTGTCGAGGATGATCGTGCGCTCCCGCTCGTAGTCCACGAGGTCGGAGAGGCGAATCGGGTCGGGATGGCGCACGGGCACGATGCTGCCGTCGTCATCCACGCGAAAGACGTGGTAGCGGGCATACATGCCGTAGCCGTAGCTGCCGATGTGCGTCACGCGGTCGTGGTAGGTGCCCACGAGGTCCACGTGCTCGGTGTCGAAGACCGGGAGCGAGTCCGCCATGACCGAGGGCAGGATGTCGAGAAAGTCGGACGGCATGAGGTCGGAGAGCTCCTGGAACGTCGCCAGCTCGGCTTCGACGGCGGTCGTCATCGCCGGCGCGACCTTCTGTCCGGCGCCAACGCGCCGCAGGTAGACGTTCTCGTCGTCGACGATCGCGTTGAGGACGTAGGCGGAGAGGCCCTTGGCCTCGGAGGCAAAGAGCAGCGAGACGAACTCGGCGTAGTCCAGCGAGAGCTGGTATGACTCCGCCGCGACGTCGGGGGTGTTCTCGTCCTCGTCCTCGGAGTCCTCCTCGAGGAGGCTGGCAACCGTCGAGGCCTGCGCCACGCACAGGTCGAGAGCATTGATGACGGGGTCGTCGAGCACCGCCCGGAAGACGGTGAGCGTGTTCAGGCGAAAGTGGAGGTCGAGAAACTCGATGAACGTCATGCCTTCTCCTCGTCGAGGACGGCACCGGTGGCACCAGAGCCGACGAGCTTGGCATAGCGCCTGAGATAGCCGGTGAGCTGCTTTGTCTTGGGAACGAACGCCGCCATGCGGGCGTCGAACTCCTCCTGAGGAATCTTGAGCTCGATCGTGTTCGCGGGGATGTCGATCGAGATGACGTCGCCCTCCTCGACGATGCCGATGGCACCGCCGGATGCCGCCTCGGGCGAGATGTGCCCGACGCAGGCGCCGCGCGTCGCCCCGGAGAAGCGACCGTCGGTGATGAGGGCGACGGAGCCGCCGAGGCCCATGCCCTGGATGGCGGAGGTGGGGGTCAGCATCTCGCGCATGCCGGGTCCGCCTTTGGGGCCCTCGTAGCGGATCACGATGACGTCACCGGGGTTGATGGAGCCGGAGTTGATGGCCGTCTGGGCGTCCTCCTCGCACTCGAAGACGCGCGCGGGCCCCTCGTGGACGAGCATCTCGGGGGCGACGGCGGAGCGCTTGACCACGGACCCCTCGGGAGCGAGGTTGCCGTGGAGTACGGCGATGCCGCCCGTCTCGGAGAAGGGGTGCTCGACGGGACGGATGACCTCGGGGTTCTCGTTGACCACGCCGGCGAGGTTCTCCCCCACCGTGTGACCCGTGACGGTCATGCAGTCGGTGTTGAGCAGGCCGCGCTTCTCGAGCTCGGCCATGACGACGTAGACGCCGCCCGCCTCGTCGAGGTCCTCCATGTAGGTCGGGCCGGCCGGGGCGAGGTGGCAGAGGTTTGGCGTGCGCTCCGAGATCTGGTTCGCGATGTCGAGGTTGAGGTCGACGCCGCACTCGTGGGCGATGGCGGGCAGGTGGAGCATCGTGTTGGTGGAGCAGCCGAGGGCCATGTCGACGGTCATCGCGTTCATGAGGGCGTCTTTCGTCATGATCTGGCGAGCCGTGATGCCCTTCTCGAGCATGTCCATGACGGCCATGCCCGCATGCTTGGCGAGCTCGAGCCGGCGGGAGTAGACGGCGGGGATGGTGCCGTTGCCGCGCAGGCCCATGCCGATGGCCTCGGTGAGGCAGTTCATGGAGTTGGCCGTGTACATGCCCGAGCACGAGCCGCAGGTCGGGCAGGCCTTGCACTCCCACTCGTGGAGGCGCTCCTCGTCGATCTTGCCCGCGGTGTAGGCGCCGACAGCCTCGAACATGCTCGAGAGGCTCGTCTTGTGGCCGTCGATGTGCCCGGCGAGCATGGGCCCGCCCGAGACGAAGGTGCTGGGCAGGTCGAGGCGGGCGGCGGCCATGAGCAGGCCGGGGACGTTCTTGTCGCAGTTGGGGACCATCACGAGCGCGTCGAAGCCGTGGGCCATGGCCATGGCCTCGGTGCTGTCGGCGATGAGGTCGCGCGTGACGAGCGAGTACTTCATGCCGACGTGGCCCATGGCGATGCCGTCGCAGACGGCGATCGCGGGGAAGACGACGGGCATTCCGCCCGCCATGGCCACGCCCATCTTGACGGCTTCGACGATCTTGTCGATGTTCATGTGGCCGGGGACGATCTCGTTGTAGGAGCTCACGATGCCGACGAGCGGACGGTGGATCTCCTCGTCGGTCCAGCCGAGGGCATGGTAGAGCAGTCGGTGGGAGGCGTTCTCGGGGCCGAGCTTGATGGCATCAGACTTCATGGTGTGACTCCCTCCGCGGGCGGGCACGTGTACCAGGTGCCCAGCGCGCGACAGCGTGACGGTTCCGTGCGGAAAGACCGCGCGTCCTATGGTAACGCTCGTCCTTTGCGCTTCTGTGAACTATCCCAGGCGTTTGCCGGAGATGCACCGGTCAAACGACGGGGGGCGGCCCCTCTCGGAAGCCGTCCCCCGTCGATGATGACGCACGTACGTGCCAGGCCCGCTGACGCGAGAACCCGCAGCGCTACTTCTGGAAGGCGATGACCTTCTCGCCAGCCTCGGAGGCACCGGTCTTGACGAGCTCGACGGACGCGAGGTCGTCGGTGTTCGTGAGGGCGATGATGACCGTGGTGGCATGGCCAGCCGCGACGATCTTCTTCTTCGAGAAGCTCAGCAGCGGCTCGCCGGCCTTCACGTGCGCGTTCTTCTCGGCGAAGACCGTGAAGCCGTCGCCCTTCATCTCGACCGTGTCGACGCCCACGTGTATGAGGATCTCGGCACCGTCATCCCCGACCAGGCCCACGGCGTGGAAGTTGGGCGCGCCGATGGCGCTGAGCGTTCCGGAGACGGGGGCGTAGACGACCTCGCCGCTCGGCTCGATGCCGCAGCCCTTGCCCATGACGCCGCTGCTGAACACGGGGTCGGGCACGTCTCCGAGGGCGATGACGTTGCCTGCGACCGGCGCGAGAACCGTTCCCGCCGGTGCCTCGACGCTCAGTGCCGCGGGCTTCGAGGGCTTCTTGAACTTGTCGAACAGACCCATGGTTTCCTCTCTTCTGGGCGTCACGCGCCCCAAACGGACGTGACCCCGCACCTGCCCCGAACCCCAGCTCGGTGTGGGACGTTGTCTCTCATGATAGGCCTAGGCGAGGTCCTCGCCGTTGCTGGCGATGACCTTCTTGTACCATGCAAACGAATCCTTGCGCTCGCGGTGGAGATCGCCGTTCCCGTCGTTGTCCTTGTCGACGTATACGAAGCCGTAGCGCTTCTTCATCTCGCCCGTCGAGGCGGAGACGAGGTCGATGCAGCCCCACATTGTGTAGCCCATGAGGTCGACGCCCTCGTCGACCGCCTTGCCCATCTCCACGATGTGCTTGCGGAGATAGTCGATGCGATAGCCGTCGTGGAAGTCGCCGTCCTCCGCGCGGACATCGTTGGCGCCGAGGCCGTTCTCGACGATCATGAGGGGCTTCTGGTAGCGGTCGTAGACCGTCTTGAGGTACCAGCGCAGACCCTTGGGATCGATGGCCCAGCCCCAGTCGCTCTTCTCGAGGTAGGGGTTGCCGTTGCCGCCGAAGACGTTTCCGCCCGCCTCGGCCGCCTCGGGATGCGCGGAGGCCGTCGAACTCATGTAGTAGCTGAAGCTGTAGAAGTCGACCGTGCCGGCCTTGAGCACCTCGGCGTCCATCTCGGCCTGCCTCGTGAGGTCGACCCCGAGCTCCTTCCACAGCGACGGGGCCCAGCATGGGTAGGCGCCGCGGCACTGCACGTCACCGCAGTAGAAGTTGCTGGCATCGACCTGCCGCTGGGCGAGAAGGACGTCGTCGGGGTCGCAGCTGTAGGGGTAGCAGGCCTGGCCGGCAATCATGTTGCCGACCTTGTTCTCGGGGTCGATCGTGTGGGCAAGGATGACCGCGCGCGCCGACGCCACGAGCTGGTTGTGCAGGCCCTCCAGTCGGCGCTGGGGATCATCCCAATCGCAGGACCCGAAGTCCATGTCCCAGTCGTAGTCGGGAAGGATGCCGAGACCCATGATGTTGCCGAAGCCGCCCATCATGGCGCAGTTGATCTCGTTGAAGGTGAGCCAGTACCTCACGAGACCGCGGTACTCGGTGAAGCAGGTCCGCGCGTAGGTGAGGAAGAAGCCCACGAGCTTGCGGTTCGACCAGCCGCCGTACTTCTTCGCGAGCCCGAGGGGCAACTCGTAGTGGCTGAGGGTGACCATGGGCTCGATGCCGTGCAGGTGGCACTCCTCGAAGACGTGACGGTAGAACTCGACGCCCGCCGGGTTCGGCTCGTCCTCGTCGCCCTCGGGGAAGAGTCGGCTCCAGTTGATGGACATGCGGTAGCACTTGAAGCCCATCTCGCCGAAGAGCGCGATGTCCTCCTTGTAGTGGTGGTAGAAGTCGGTCGCCTCGTGGCTCGGGTAGTAGCAGCCCTCCTCGACGCCATTGGGCGTGATGCGACGCGGCGTTCCCACGGTGCCGCCCATCATCACGTCGGGGACGCTCAGCCCCTTGCCGTCCGCGTCGTAGCCACCCTCGACCTGGTTGGCCGCGGTCGCACCGCCCCAGAGGAAGTTCTCGGGAAACGACATCATGTGCTCCAATCCGAATGGTGGGAAGGCGGGCCCCGCAATCGCGTCGCGGAGTCCGCCCGAAACCTGTCCACCGCCCGTCAGGCGACGGTAACGCTTGTGACTAGGCGAGCTTCTTCTCGGGCTTGTAGGAGACGATCTCGAGCGCGAAGCCGATGACCGCGGCACCGAGGGAGGCGATGATCGCGATGATCATGTAGTTGATGCCGGCGCCGAGGACGTTGCTGGAGTCGATGAAGCAGAGCCAGTTGAAGACGCCGAGGCCGCCCATCATGAACACGTCGGCATGCATGAGACCGATGAAGAGGCCGGCGATGCCGGAGGCGATGCAGGCGTTGATGAAGGCCTTCTTGTCAGGCAGGGCTACGCCGTAGATGGCAGGCTCGGTGACGCCGAAGAAGAACGCGGAGATCATGGCAGGAAGCGCGAGCTCGCGGAAGTTCTCGTCCTTGTTCTTGAGGTACATGGCAAAGACGACGGCGCCGAGGGCGAAGGAGTGACCGAGCATGCAGGGCAGGATGAAGTCGTAGCCGAGCGTGGAGATGTTGACGATGACGAGCGGCACGAGGGACCAGTGGAAGCCGAAGATGACGAGCACCATCCAGAAGGAGCCGACGATGAGGCCGAGGAGCGCGTTGCCGACGTAGGGGATGGAGATGATGCCGACGAAGAGCGACTGGAGCAGGTTGGTGAGGAGGGTCGCGATGGGGCCGATGACGAGGTAACCAGCGACGACCGCAATCGTGCAGGTCAGCAGGGGTACGAAAAACATCTTGAGCGACGCCGGCATCCAGCTCTTGCACCACGACTCGACCTTGGAGGCGAAGAAGACCATGAGGACGATGGGGATGACGGAGCTCGTATAGCCAGCGGCGGGCATGATGACGGGGAGGCCGAGGAACGTCGTGTACCAGGAGAACGTACCGGCGACACCCAGGTTGACGCTGCCGAGGACGTCACCGCCCGTGAGCGCGACCATCGTGGGATACACGAGGGCGATGCCGATCGCCATGCCCGTGAACTCGCTCATCTTGAACTTCTTGGCGGCCGTGTAGCCGAGGATGACCGGCAGGAAGTAGAAGAACCCGTCGGCGACCGTGTAGAGCATCTTGTAGGCGCCGTCACTCGCGAATGTGGGGATGAGGAAGACGACGAGGGCGAGGATGCCCTTCATGATGCCGGCGGCGCAGAGCATGCCGAGCGACGGGGCGAAGATGCCGGAGATGAGGTCGATAAGGACGGAGGCGACGTTCTTCTTCTCGGTGTCATCACCCTCGTCGTCCACTGCGACCTCGCCGGCGCCGGAGAGACCGGATACCTTGAGGAACGAGTCGTAGACGTCCTCGACCTTGTTGCCGAGAACGATCTGGTACTGGCCGTTCGTGTCCATGACCTTGATGACGCCGGGGGCCTTCTCGATGACCTCGGTGTTCGCCTTGCCGGTGTCCTTCAGCTTGAGGCGGAGGCGGGTGATGCAGTGCGCGACGCTCTTGATGTTCTCCCTCCCGCCAACGTTGTCGATGATGAGCTGCGACAGATCGTCGTACTTGCCCTGTGCCATGCCGGTTCCTTTCCCTCAGTGAACTGCTTCACGCTGCTATTGCCCAGGCCTCGAGCGGCGAGGCCGTGGTTCCGAAAATGTGGGTGTGCTGATGCCTATCTCGCCGTGATCAGGCGATTGACGTGCATCATCAGGTAGAGGAGCTCCTCGCGCGAGCACTGCCAGCCGTACTCCTCGGTGAGATAGCCGTTGATCTTCTCGACGCAGGCATAAACCTCGGGGAAGTCGGAGGAGGCCTGCTCGAAGAGCGAGCTGTTGCCGGTCTTCTCCTCCTCGTTCTTCATGAGGCGCGCCGTGAGGTAGCGGAAGTGCGCGGCGAAGCGGTTGTAGGCGTACGACTCGCGGTTGAGCTTGACGCCGGTCTGCTCCTCGATGATGGCGGTAACCTTGGTCATGATCTTCGCGCTGGTCATGACGAGGCTGATCGAGCTCTCATCGTTCGCGCCACCCACCTCGCCGTTGACGATGTGCAAGGCGATGGCGCAGGCCTCGTCCTCGGGGAGGTCGGCACCCTTGACGCGTTTGTTCACCATGGCTACGCCGGTGCGGGCGACGCCGAGCTCAGTGGGGTAGACGAAGGCGACGTCACCCGAGAGGGGGTTCTCGATGTCGAGCCCCTCCTCACGGCGCTCGATCGCAAACTGGATGTGGTCCGCGAGCGTGAAGGGAAGATTGGGGTTGAGCTTGCACTCGAGCTCCATCTTTGCGAGGGCGACAATGTCGGATGAGGCGAGAAGGACGTCGTCGTCGATGGAGACGATAGCGGAGGCGATGCTCGAGCTCACGTCATGGAAGACGCGCTGGATGTCGTCTTCGGCCGCGACCTCGTGAGGCATGTGATGGAAGCCGATGCCCTTGCCAAAGACCACGATCGCATGGTCGGCGTCATCGACGCCAAAGGCCACGTTGTTGTTGATCTTCTTGGTTAGGAGCATAAAAAACCTCCAGACATACGGCGGGAACATCTAACATGTTCGACCGCAAGTAATGCCTCGGAGGAGTAACAATCTTGCTGGTGTTCATTATGCACAGGAACCAATCCAGGCGCAAGAACATTTTTGACATTTTTACGAGACGGAGCGTCGGGAGTGGGTCCGACTCATCTGAATATCTCGCACGATAGGTTTACGTACGGAATCGTATCGTGCGACACGCCAGCGGCCCCGATTTGTATCGCACGATAGGTTCGTGTACAAAAACGTATCGCACGACACGCCAGCGGCCACGGATTGTATCGCACGATAGGTTCGTGTACAAAAACGTATCGTGCGAGACAAAACGCGAGGGGCGAGACGAAAAGGGGCGGAGCTGCCACACCGGCAACACCGCCCCCCAAGCGTCCGTCCAAAGAGGCAACACGCCTCACGACGTCGCTAGACCTCCTCGCCGTTGCTGGCGATGACCTTCTGGTAGTAGAAGAAGGAGTCCTTGCGCGAGCGGTGCAGGTCGCCGGTCCCGTCATCGTGCTTGTCCACGTAGATGAAGCCGTAGCGCTTGCGCATCTCGCCCGTCCCGGCCGAGACCAGGTCGATGGGTCCCCACCAGGTGTAGCCGATGAGGTCGACGCCGTCCTCGACGGCCTCTTCCATGTCGATGACATGCTTGCGCAGGTAGTCGATGCGGTAGGGGTCGTGGATGGAGCCATCCGGCTCGACGGTGTCAAGTGCGCCGAAGCCGTTCTCGACGACCATGAGGGGAAGCTGGTAGCGGTCGTAGATCTCGTTCAAGGCAAAGCGGAGACCCTTGGAGTCGATCTGCCAGCCCCACTCGCTGCTCTCGAGGTAGGGGTTCTTGCCGCCGAAGGTCATGTTGCCCGCGGTCTCCTCGACGCCATGCGTGCCCACGATGTTGGACATGTAGTAGCTGAAGCTGTAGAAGTCGATCGTGCCCTCGCGGAGAAGCTCCTCGTCGCCGGGCTCCATCTTGAGCTCGATGCCGTTCTCCTTCCAGAAGCGCCGCGCGTAGCTCGGATAGTAACCGCGGGCCTGGACGTCAGAGCAGTACCAGTTCATGCGGCGCATCGCGGCCTCGTTGGCGAGGACGTCGGTCGGGTCGCAAGTCGCGGCATAGCTCAGGATGAAGCAGTCCATGTTGCCGAGCTTGATCTCGGGATAATGCTCGTGGGCGTACGTGATGAGCTTGGCCGAGGCCACGAACTGGTGGTGAAGCGCCTGGTAGCGGCTCTGGATGTCATCGGGCACGCCAGCCATGGTGCCGCTGTAGCCTTTGAGCGTGCCGAGCGAGAGGACCGTGCCCATGGGCATGGTGCCGGTGTTGATCTCGTTGAAGGTGAGCCAGTAGTGGACCGTGTCATGCCAGCGGTCGAGCAGGGTCTTGCCGTAGGTGAAGAAGAAGTCGACGAGCCTGCGGTCGGGCCAGCCGTCGTACTTCTCGATGAGGTTATACGGGAGCTCGTAGTGGCTGATGGTCACGAGCGGCTCGATGCCGTGGTCGTGCAGGCAGGCGAAGACCTTGTCGTAGAACTCGAGGCCGGCCTGGTTGGGCTCGCTCTCCTCGCCCGTCGGGAAGAGTCTCGACCAGTTGATGGACATGCGGAACATCGTGAAGCCCATCTCGGCGAAGAGGGCGATGTCCTCCTCGTAGTGGTGGTAGAAGTCGGTCGCCTCGTGGCTCGGGTAGAGCGCACCGTCCTTGAGCACGGCGTCTATCTGGCGCGGCGTGTTCTTGTCGCCCCCGCGCATGTGATCGGGCATCGAGGCGCCCTTGCCGTCGACGTCCCACGCTCCCTCATACTGGTTCGCAGCCGTGGCGCCGCCCCAGAAGAAGCCTTCCTTCATCCTCATGTTCGTCCTCTCTCTCATTCGACCTGCTCGACCGACCCTTTGACTGATGACGATACTGGCACGAACGATGTCGGTTGCGTTCCACGGGATAAAAAATCCCCGGGGCACACTTCGCGGCATCGTCCGTGCCGCGCAAGTAATGCCTCCGGGGAGTAACAACCTTGCTTGGAAACCACTGTAGTGAAACGGGGAAAAACGCGCAATCGGCGAGAAACCCGCCCACCGTCTTTCCATGAAGACGGGGCGGGGTCTCCCCCGCCCCGCGAGACGCGCTAGTTGTTGACGAGCTTGTCCTTGTCGTTCCAGGCGTACATGTCGCGAATCTCCTTGCCGACCTTCTCGAGCTGGAGCTCGGCCTGCTGCTTGCGGAGCATCTTGAAGTGCACCTGGTGCGACTCGTCGGACATGTCGAGCAGGAACTCCTTCGCGAAGGAGCCGTCCTGGATGCGGGCGAGGTTGTAGCGCATGCCCTCCCTGGCGGCGTCGGTGATGACGCGCGGGCCGGAGGTGTAGTCGCCGTACTCGGCGGTGTTGGAGATGGAGTAGCGCATGCCGGAGAAGCCGCTCTCGTAGATGAGGTCGACGATGAGCTTCATCTCGTGGATGCACTCGAAGTAGGCGTTGCGCGGATCGTAGCCGGCGTTGACGAGGGTCTCGAAGCCAGCCTGCATGAGGTCGGTCACGCCGCCGCAGATGACGTTCTGCTCGCCGAAGAGGTCGGTCTCGGTCTCGGTGCGGAAGTCGGTCTCGAGAAGGGCCGCGCGGGCTCCGCCGATGGCCGCGCCGTAGGCGAGGGCGATGTCGAAGGCGTCGCCGGTGGCGTCCTGGTGAGCGCAGACGAGGCAGGGCGTGCCCTTGCCGGCGAGGTACTCGGAGCGCACGGTGTGACCGGGGGCCTTGGGGGCGACCATGATGACGTTGACGTCCTTGGGCGGCACGATGCAGCCGTAGTGGATGTTGAAGCCGTGCGCGAAGGCGATGGTCTTGCCAGCGGTGAGGTTCGGCTCGATGTCCTTCTTGTACATCTTTGCCTGGAGCTCGTCGTTGATGAGGATCATGATGATGTCGGCCCACTTGGCGGCCTCCGCGTTGGAGACGACCTCGAGACCCTGAGCCTCGGCCTTGGCCTTGGACTTGGAGCCCTCGTAGAGACCGACCTTGACGTCGACGCCGGAGTCCTTGAGGTTCAGCGCGTGCGCGTGACCCTGGGAGCCGTAGCCGATGACGGCGACCTTCTTGCCGTCAAGCTTGGTAATGTCACAGTCGGCCTCGTGATACATCTGGAAAGCCATGTGGAACACCTCTCTCTAATTGCCGGTTCTCGTACCATACCGCCACCGCCCGTGAGGTCCCTCACAGAGCGGCAAGCCGTTACATACTTGCCACGTAGCGCCTCATGACCTCGTGGCCACGCTCGAGCGAGACGACGCCCGTACGGCAGACCTCGAGGATCTCGTAGTCGCGCATGAGGTCGATGAAGTTGTCGATGCGACGGGTCTGCCCCGCCATGCGGAAGATGATCGAGTCGCGGGTGTAGTCGACGACCTTGGCGTGGAAGGCGTCAGCGGCGTCGAGCACCGAGGAGCGCGTCTCGTCGTTGTTCGCCATCTTGATGAGAAGGAGCTCGCACGAGATGGAGTCCTCGGGATCGAACTCCTTCCACGAGATGACGTCGGGGAGCTTGGCGAGCTGGGCGACGAGCTGGTTCTTGGCGCGGTCCTCGCCCTCGAACTGCACGGTGATGCGGGAGAGGTCCTCCGTCTCGGTCTCGGACACCGTGAGGCCGGTGATGTTGAACTGTCGCCGGCGAAACATGCTGGTGACGCGGTTAAGCACACCGAACTCGTTTCGCACCATGATCGCGATGCTGTAAGTCTTCATGATGCTCTACCTGCCCATCTTTGCCTTGACGTCATCCATGTTGACGATGAGCTCGTCCATGGAGGCGCCGATCTGAAGCACCGGGGTGACGAACTCGTCCCTGTCGAGGGGACACTCGATGAACGTGGGACCATCGACCGCGAGGGCGTCCGTGAGCTGCCTGTCGAACTCCTCCCTCGTGGTCGCGCGCGAGGCGTCGGCACCGAAGGCCTGCGCGAGGACGACGTAGTCGACCGTGCGGTCGAGCGTGGTCTGCGAGTAGCGCTGCCGCTTGAAGAGCGACTGCATCTGCCGCACCATCCCGAGGACGTGGTTGTTGAGAAGGACCACGGTGATGGGCAGCCGGTTGTCCACGGCGGTGATGAGCTCGGCCATGTTCATGGCGAAGGAGCCGTCGCCGGTGATGAGGATCACGTGCTCGCCCGTGGCGAGCGTCGCCCCCTCGGCGGCACCGAGGCCGAAGCCCATGGTGCCGAGGCCGCCCGAGGTGATGAACGAGCGCGGGCGGTCGAAGCTGAGGTACTGCGCCGCCCACATCTGGTGCTGGCCGACGTCGGTCACGACCGGCATCGCCGGGTCGCGCCTCTCGTTGATGACCTCCATGATGGCCTTGGGCGTGAGGGTGGCGCGGTAGTCGTCGTAGCCCTTCTCCTCCGCGCGCAGCTCCCGCACCTGGCGGTTCCAGTCCTCGTGGGTGTTGGTCTCGATGAGCGGGATGAGGTGCTGGAGCACGGTCTTGACGTCCCCGAGGATCTCCACGCGGTCGTCGAGCGTCTTGGAGAACTCCGAGGAGTCGATGTCCACGCGCACGACCTTGCCGCTCGGGGCGAACCGTGCGCGGTCGCCGGTGGAGCGGTCGTTGAAGCGCGCGCCGAGCGCGATGAGGCAGTCGCACTGGTTCATGGCCTTCGTGCTCGCGTAGTGACCGTGCATGCCCTCCATCCCGAGGAAGCGCGGGGTGTTCGTGGGGATGCCCGAGATGCCCATGAGCGAGCAGCCGATGGGCGCGTTGATGAGGTTCGCGAGCTCGATGACCTCGTCGCCCGCGCCGGACGCGACCACGCCGCCGCCGAAGTAGACGAAGGGGCGCTTTGACTTGTTGATGACGGCCGCGACGGCCTCGAGGTCTGCGGGGTCGGGCGTCGACGTCGTCTTCGTGAGCGAGCAGGTCTTCGGCTCGTAGGGGACGCGCTCGCGCTGGACGTCAGAGGGGATGTCCACGAGCACGGGACCCTTGCGGCCGGAGTTCGCGAGCTTGAAGGCCTCGCAGACGATGTCCTGGAGACGCGTGACGTCGCGCACGAAGTAGTTGTGCTTCGTGATGGGGAGCGTGACGCCCGTGATGTCGAGCTCCTGGAAGGCGTCGGTGCCGATCATGCCGTTGCCGACGTTGCCCGTGATGGCCACGAGGGGGATGGAGTCGAGGTAGGCCGTCGCGATTCCCGTGACGAGGTTCGTGGCGCCTGGACCGGACGTGGCTATGACGACGCCCGTGCGACCGGTCGAGCGGGCGTAGCCGTCCGCCGCATGGCAGGCGTGCTGCTCATGCGTGGTCTCGACGTGGTGGATCTGGTCGGTGTGGTCGTAGAGGGCGTCGTAGATGTCGAGCACCGTTCCGCCTGGGTACCCGAAGATGGTGTCCACTCCCTGGTCGATGAGGCACCTGACCAGGACCTGGGCTCCGGTGAGCTTCTGCATGGCTCCTCCTACTCTCCTGTCGAAGGGCTGCCCGCCCTCATGGCTGCGACGATTCTGTCTCCCATGGCCGTGGTGCCGATCACGTGGTCGGCGGGGGTGCGCTCGTCCGCGATGTCGACGGTGCGCCACCCGTCGTCGAGGACCGTCTCGACCGCCGTCTCGAGCTCGTCAGCCGCGGAGTCCATGCCAAAGCTGTAGCGGAGCATGAGGCCGACCGAGAGGATCTGGGCGATCGGGTTGGCGATCCCCTTGCCCGCGATGTCCGGGGCAGAACCATGACTCGGCTCGTAGAGCGCCGTGCCCGAGCCGAGGCTCGCGGAGGCGAGCATGCCGAGCGAGCCCGTGAGCATGGACGCCTCGTCGGAGAGGATGTCACCGAAGGTGTTCTCGGTCACGATGACGTCGAACTGCTTCGGATTGGCGATGAGCTGCATGGACGCGTTGTCCACGTACATGTCGTCCTCGGTGACGTCCGGGTACTCCTCCGCGATGTGGTGGGCGATCTCGCGCCACATGCGAGAGGTCTCGAGGACGTTGGCCTTGTCGACCGAGGTGACGTGGCGCCCGCGGCGACGCGCGGCGTCGAAGGCCCAGCGCACGACGCGGTCGACCTCGTACTCGTTGTAGACGAGCGTGTCGCAGGCCCACTCGCCCTTCTCGCCGTCCACGCCCGCGCCCTCCACGCCCCACTCGCGCTCGTGCTTGCCAAAGTAGAGGCCGCCCGTGAGCTCTCGGACGATGACGAGGTCAGCGCCCTCGAGGAGCTCGGGCTTGAGCGACGAGGCACCGACGAGGCTCTTGAACGTGCGGACGGGGCGGAGGTTGAGATAGAGCCCGAGGCGCTTGCGGATGGCGAGAAGCCCCTGCTCGGGACGGGCGGCGCCTACCTCGGTGTTCGTCCACTTGGGACCGCCGACCGCGGCGAGAAGGACTGCGTCGGACGTGCGCGCTGCCTCGAGGGTCTCCTCGGGGAGGGCGGTGGGCATGCGGCCCTGGGCGGATGTCTCGTCGATGGCCGCGCCACCGATGAGGCGGTCCGTGCAGTCGAACTCGACGTCGTACTTCTCGCCGACGACCGCGAGGACCTTCTTCGCCTCGACCATGATCTCCGGGCCGATTCCATCTCCTGGGAGGGTGCAGATGCGATAGGTCTTGCTGCTCATGGGGCTCGCTCCTTAGGCGTGCTTGGCGGCCATGACGCGCTTCGTGCGCGCCACGAGGCCACCGTCGCTGATGATCTCCTGGATGAACGGCGGGAACGGCTGGGCCTGGAAGACCCGGCCGGTCGTCTCGTCGGCGATGCCGCCGGTGTCCGCGTCCACGGAGACGACGTCTCCCTCGGAGATGGCGTCGACGGCCTCGGGGCATTCGAGGATGGGCAGCCCCATGTTAATCGAGTTGCGGTAGAAGATGCGCGCGAAGCTCTTGGCGATGACGCACGAGACGCCGGCCGCCTTGATGGCGACGGGAGCGTGCTCGCGGCTCGAGCCGCAGCCGAAGTTCTCCTCGGCCACGATGATGTCGCCGGGCCTGACCCTCGACACGAACGTGGCGTCGAGGTCCTCGAGGCAGTGTTCCGCGAGCTCGGACGGGTCGGACGTGTTGAGGTAGCGCGCAGGGATGATGACGTCGGTGTCGACGTCGCGACCATAGCGAAAGACGGTTCCCCTGAACTGCATGAGTCATCCTTTCTCAACGGTCGTGAGGTCATAGGGCAGGGCGAGATGGCCGGCGACTGCCGAGGCGGCTGCGACGGCGGGACTGGCGAGATACACCTCGGAGGTCGGGTCCCCCATGCGTCCCACGAAGTTGCGGTTCGTGGTCGAGACGCACCGCTCCCCCGCCGCGAGGATGCCCATGTATCCGCCTAGGCAGGGGCCGCAGGTGGGC
>DCZG01000130.1 GCA_002331575.1 Atopobium sp. UBA2090
CGAAGAGCGTCTCTGAGTCGAGCGCACGTCCCAGGTACTGCTCGGAGAGCACCACCGCGCAGGCGATGTTGGCTGCCTGGTAGGATGGCTTGAGGGCGCTCACGCCCACATAGGTCGCGCACGGCGTGGTCACGTCGAGCACGAGCGAACCGCCGATGCGTCCAGGGAGACGGTCGATGAGGTAGCTCGCGCGAGGGAGGTCCGGATGCTCGCGAGGGACACCCGGATGCATCTCACCCACCGCGTCCGAGAGCCGCTGCGGTCGGAGAAGGACGGGCGTGACGCCCGCTTCGCCGCATCTATCGAGAAAGACGTCCTCCACCGAGTCGGGCGTCGCCGTGCCGACGCCGAGCACGCAGCTGCGTCCGAGCTTGATGATTGCGGCCTTCTCGCCGGAGATGGCCTCGAGCGTGTCGCCGAGGATCCTCATGTGGTCGAGGCCGACGCCCGTCACCGCGACGGAGCGGATGGACCTGACCGCGGAGGTCGCGTCCCAGCGACCGCCCATGCCGCACTCGAGCACGGCGACGTCGACTCCCGCCTCGGCGTACACCACGCAGGCGGCGACGGTGAGCAGGTCGAACTCCGTGATGTCGTAGGGCCGCTCGCCCGCCGCGGAGCGACGAGCGTTGACGCGCGCACCCGCCTCGGCCGCCGCCGCGATGCCGCGCGCGAACTGACGCTCCGAGACCGGGCGTCCGTCGACCTCCATGCGCTCGGTGTAGCTCACGAGCTCCGGGCTCGTGTAGAGCGCGGTGCGCAGGCCCTCTCCCATGAGAATCGCCGCCGTGTAACGAGCGGTCGACGTCTTCCCGTTGGTTCCGGCTATCTGAAGGCTCCGGAAGGCGAGGTCGGGATCGCCCAGGTCGAGGAGCATGTCCTCCACCGACTCGAGCATGGGCTGTATCCCGAACCTCAGCGACATGCGAAGCGTGACGAGCGCGTCCTCGTAGCTCATCAAGGGAATATCGAAGGGGATGCGATACATGGCCCTACTCGTACCTCTCGTCAAAGACGCGCTTGGTCTTCTTCTCGCTGCGCGGCAGGACTCCGAGCTCGACGACCTTCACGAGTGGCGTGAAGCCGATGCGGGACTTCGTCTCCTCCGCCACGGCCTCCGACACGTCGGAGAAGTCCTGCGTGCCGTCGGTCTCGACGTAGATGCGCATGGTGTCCTTGCCCTCAAGATGCGAGAGCCTAATCTGGTACTCGCTCGAGAGCTGCGGGAACGTGGCGAGAACCTCCTCGATCTGCCGCGGGAAGACGTTGACGCCATGAATCTTGAACATGTCGTCCGAGCGGCCGGAGATCGTGTCGATGCGGGGGAACTTCGAGCCGCAGGGGCAGTCGCCCGGGATGATGCGCGAGAGGTCGTGGGTGCGGAAGCGGATGAGCGGCGCGCCCTCCTTGACGAGGGTCGTGAGGCAAATCTCGCCCCACTCGCCGTCAGGTACCGTCTCCCCCGTCTCGGGGTCGACGATCTCCAGGTAGACGAAGTCGTCCCAGATGTGCATGCCCGTCCCGTACTTGCAGCTGATGCCGATGCCCGGGCCGTAGACCTCGGTGAGGCCGTAGATGTCGAAGAGGTCGATGTTGAGGCCGTCCTGGATGCGCTGACGGGTCTTGGCACCCCAGCGCTCGGAGCCGATGACGCCGTGCTTGAGGCTGAGCTTGTCCTGGAGACCGCGCTCCTGGATCTTCTCGGCGAGAAGCAGGGCGTATGAAGACGTGGCGCAGAGGACGGTGGACTTCATGTCGACCATGAACTGGAGCTGCTTCTCGGTGTTGCCCGGTCCCATGGGGATGGCCATGGCGCCGAGCTTCTCGGCTCCCGCCTGGAAGCCGATGCCGGCTGTCCAGAGGCCGTAGCCCGGGGTGATCTGGATTCGGTCGGTGTTGGTGCAGCCGGCGAACTCGAAGCAGCGCGCGAACTGCGTGGCCCAGTCGTCGACGTCCTTGGCGGTGTAGGGCACGATCACCGGGGTGCCCGTGGTGCCCGAACTCGAGTGGATGCGGACGATCTTCTCCTCGGGAACCGCGGCGAGACCGAGAGGATACGCGTCGCGAAGGTCCTGCTTCTGCGAGAAGGGCAGCTTGACGAAGTCCTCCACGGAGTCACAGCCCGTGATGCCCGCCTGCTTGAGCCTGCGACCGTAGAAGTTGTCCGCCGCGATGAGGCGTTCGATCTGCCTGTTGACGAGCTCGAGCTGCCGTTCGTTGATCTGCATGCACGTCACCTTTCGTCTGCCGGCCACACGGCCGATTGCTGTCGCTGTTCCGTTCCCGTCACTCGGCCCATGCGAGTGCGCGGTCGTTCAGCTCCCAGAAGCGCTCGGGAACGCGTTCGTGGATGGCGGAGCGCACGTCCTCGGCGGAGAGTCCGAGCGCGCCCGAGCGCACCGCTGCGCCGAGAAGCACGACGTTGAGGCACTTCGCGGAGCCGAGCTCCTGAGCGGCACGGTCCGCGTCAACCACGGCGAGGTCGCCGATGCGACCGGAGGCCTCCTGGGCGCGGAGGTAGCCCATGATCGCCTCGGGGTCGTAGGCGGGCCCGCCCGTCATCGCGGAGACGGGGACCACGGGACGATTGCTCACGACAACCGCGCCGCCGCGCCTCAGGAAGGGGAGTTGGCGGACCGCCTCGGCAGGCTCGAAGGCCACTATGACGTCGGCAGTCCCGCGGCCGACGAGCGGCGAGGCCGCGCCGTCCCCCACGCGGACATGGCTGAACACGGACCCGCCGCGCTGGGCCATGCCGATGGTCTCAGCGGTCTTCACGGGAATGCCGCGGCCCATGGCGGCCGTGGCGATGAGCTTCGACGCGAGGACGGTACCCTGCCCGCCCACGCCGCAGAGGACGATGTTCGTGCTCACAGGCGCTCGCCTCCCGAGATGGCGTGCACGGGGCAGACCTGCTCGCAGAGCGTGCAGCCGGTGCACTGGGACTGGTCGATGCTCACGCGTCCGTCCTCCTGGGGTTCGAGGGCGGGGCAGCCGAGCTGCTTCACGCAGCGCTGGCAGCCGATGCAGGCGCTCGCGTCGACATGGCTCCTCGCCGTGGGCTTGGCGAGGACGACACAGGGAGAGCGGAAGATGATCGCCTTCACCCCGGGCTCGGCAGACACCCGACGGACCGTCTCGACGGCGAGCTTCTGGTCGAGAGGGTCCACCGTCTCCACCGTGGTGAGCCCGATGCCACGCAGGACCCCCTCGATGCTCACCGGCCGCACGGCCGCGCCCATGACGGTGCGGCCGGTGCCGGGATGGGGCTGGTGGCCGGTCATCGCCGTCGTCGAGTTGTCGAGCACGACGAGGGTCATCTCGGCCTGGTTGTAGAAGGCGTTGACAGTGCCCGTGATGCCCGAGGCAAAGAACGTCGAGTCGCCCACGAAGGCGAAGGCCCTGGTGTCAGGCTCAACGTGGAAGACACCCTGGGCTATGTCGATGCCGGCCCCCATGCAGAGGCAGGTGTCGCACATGTCGAGGGGCTGGGCGTTGCCGAGCGTGTAGCAGCCGATGTCCCCGCAGAAGATCGTCTTCTGGCCGGCCATGGCGCGCTTGACGGCATAGAAGCTCGCACGATGCGGGCAGCCGGCACAGAGCACGGGCGGACGCACGGGGAGCTGTGGCACGTCGTCAGGCGCGGGGACCGTGACGTCGCGGCCGAGAAATGCGTCGATGGCTGCGGCGACCGACTCCACGGTGTTCTCGCCCGAGGGGCGGACGTCGCCCGTGAGCTTGCCGCGAATTCGGCAGGAGATTCCCCGCCTGCCGCAGACGTAGACGAGGGCGCGCTCGATCACGGGGTCGAGCTCCTCCACGCAGAGGACCTCGTCGAGCCCCTCGAGGAAGTCGCCGGCGAGCCTCTCGGGGAACGGGAACGGGGTGCCCACGCGAAGCACGCTGGGACGTCCCTCGTCACCGGCAAGGTGCTCCTCGACGTACTCGTAGCTCACGCCCTGCGTGGCGATGCCGACGCGCGGGGCGGAAGGTCCCGCGGAAACCACGAAGTTCCCTGCATAGTCGGAGAGCTCGTCGGAGAGACGGGCGTTGCGCTCCTCGATGAGCGCATGGTTCTTGACCGAGAGACGAGGGAAGATGACCCAGCGAGACGAGTCCCTCACGAAGCCCTCGGACTCCTTGGTCTCCCACTCGTCCTGGTCCTTGACGAGAATGGCCTCGTACCCATGGTCGACGCGGGTCGTGGGCCGGACGATGACGGGACTCCCGATGCGCTCCGAGAGCTCGAAGGCGTCCTGCATCATCTGGTAGGCCTCATGGACCGAGGAGGGATCGAGCACGGGCACCTTGGAGAACATGCCGAAGGTGCGCGTGTCCTGCTCGGTCTGGGACGAGATGGGGCCGGGGTCGTCAGCCACGAGGACGACCATCCCGCCCTTGACCCCGATGTACTCGAGGCTCATGAGCGGGTCGGATGCGACGTTGAGACCCACCTGCTTGCAGGTCACGAGCGTCCTGGCGCCGCAGTAGGCGGCACCGGCCGCGACCTCCATGCCGGCCTTCTCGTTGACCGACCACTCCACGTAGACGTTGCCGGGATTCCTCTTGGCGACGGTCTCGAGGACCTCGGTCGAGGGCGTTCCCGGATACCCGGCCACCACGTTGACCCCGGCGGCGAGCGCGCCGAGCGCCATGGCCTCGTTTCCCATCAGGAATTCTCTGTGCATGGCTCCCTCTCACCTACGCGTCGTGCGAGACGACGACCGACTGTGCAGCATGATAGCCTTGCCGACGCCC
>DCZG01000072.1 GCA_002331575.1 Atopobium sp. UBA2090
CGTTGCGTTTGTCCGGTAAAAGTGCGGCCACGCGTGCTCGGGAGACCCGTGGGGCACGCGTGGCTCGACCTTGTCGCGACGATCGCCGCGCACGTTGCGTTTGTCCGGTAAAAGTGCGGCCACGCGTGCGGTTCTAGCTCACGTTCTCGAAGGTGTAGCTGCCCATCTTCCAAGCGGTCGCAGACTCGCAGGGAACCGTAGACGTCACGCGCAGCCTGCTCGTGTCCTGCGGGTACCAGCGTGTCGTCATGGTGACCTCGCCGTCATTGACGAAGATCTCCACGATGGAGGTGTCCACGAGCACGCGCAGGCTCGTCACGCGACCCGCGGAGAGCGCCGTGGACGGCAGGCGGCGGACGGTGCGATAAGCGCCTGCCATGCCGGTGAACGACAGCTCGACGAGGCCTTCGGTGACGAGAAGCTCGAGGTCGGCGTTGAGAAGCACGCGCCCCTCGCCGGAGATGCCCCCGAGCACGAGGTCGCAGGTCCCCGGGAACGTCTCGCCGACGGCTCCCGTGAGGTCGAACTGGTCGTAGGGAGACGAACCGACGGTTCCGGTCGCGCCACGAGCGCCCTCGGGCGTGAGCTCGACCTTCTCGCCGCGCAGGGAGTCCACCTCGGCGACGGGCCGCTGGCAGATGCGTCCGGCGTCGTTGAGCACGAGCTCGCGGGGGACGGTGAGCGTATGGACCCATTCGCGCGTGGGGTTGTCGTACTGCGTCTCGATGTCCGGGAGGCTCGCCCAGCCGACGAGGATGGTCCGCCCGGTCTCGTCCTCGAAGACCTGCGGCGCGTAGAAGTCGAAGCCGTAGTCGAGCTCGACGAAGTCCTTCTCGTCGATGCATCGGTAGGGACCGTCGGCGTTCATGAGGCCGTGGTCCTGGGAGAGCAGGTCGACGACCGTGCCTTCCATGGGGAAGTATCCGGAGTCATGGATGTTCTCGAACGAGAAGGGCCGCTTGGGCACGCCCTGCGGGCACACGAGGAGGAACTCCCTCCCGCCGATGCGCGCGACGTTGGGGCACTCCCACATGTATCCGAAGGCCGCGTCGCCCGTGTTGGTCGCCGAGCCCTCGAGCTTCCAGTCGAGGCCGTCGGGGCTCCCGTAGAGCAGGACCGCCCCCCGGTCCCCCTTGACGCGGGCGCCGAGAAGCATGTGCCAGGTGCCGTCCTGCTCCCAGACCTTGGGGTCTCGCACGTGGCACGAGCAGTACGCGGGGTAGCCCTCGTTGCCGAGCACGAGGCGCTTCTCGCCAAAGCGCTCTCCGTCGGAGCGGACGAGCGTCTCGTTGGCGAGACGGCCGGAGTAGTCGTAGTCATGGTCGCCGGGAAGGAGCTGGTTGCCGGTGTAGTAGCACCACATCTCGCCGTCGCGGACCACGGCCGACCCGGAGTACGAGCCGTTCTTGTCGAGCTCGCAGTCGGGCATGATCGGGGCGCCCATCCAGCGCCAGGTGACGAGGTCGTCGCTCACCCAGTGCGCCCAGCCGTGGCCGGGGTTCGGCCAGAAGCGACGGTGCTGATGGAAGAAGTGATAGGTCCCGTCGAGCTCGCAGAGCCCGTTGGGATCGGTCATGTCACCCGCGGCGACCTGCAGGTGAAAGTTCAGGCGCCAGTTGTGCTTCTTGTCAAACGAATCGTGCATCGTCATGTGGGCGGACCTCCAAGGTGTCACGGACTGGTGAGAAAAAACGGGCGGCCGCTCGCGCGACCGCCCGAAACCTGTCGCCTCTGGCGAAGGGGAGATGCGAAGGGCGCTTACTCGATGCTGATGAGCTTATCACCCGCGGCGACCTTGACGCCCGTGGTCGACGTGACCTTGGTGTAGGCGTCGGTGTTGGTGATGATCACCATCGTAGTCGTGGGGAGGCCGGCCTTCTTGATCTGGTTGAGGTCGACGTCCATGAGGAGCTGGCCGACGGTGACCTTGTCGCCCACCGCGACGTGCGCGGCGAAGGGCTTGCCCTCGAGGTTGACGGTGTCGATGCCGATGTGGAGCAGGAGCTCGCAGCCGTTGTCGGAGAGCAGGCCGATGGCGTGGCCGGTCTCGGCGAGGACGGTGATCGTGCCGTTGACGGGCGAGAAGACCTTGCCCTCGGTGCNNGTGGGCCTGATGGCGCAGCCGTCGCCCATGACCTTGGCGGCGAACATCGGGTCCTCGACGGTCTCCATGGGGACGGACTCGCCAGCCATGGGAGCGACGATCGTCTCGGCCTTCACGGCAGCGGTGGCGACGGCGGCTTCGCCGGCGGCGCTGGTGGCAGCCTCGGCAACGACGGCGTTCTGGCCGGCGGCAGCCTGAGCGGTGGCGGCGACGGTGGTGGCTACCTCGGGGGTGGCGGGCTCGGGATCCTTGTACAGGACCCACGTGATGCCGAAGGCGATGGCGGCAGCGGTGAGGATGCAGATGGCGTACTGGACAGTGTAGCCGGTGGTGATGAGGAAGCCGAAGATGCCGGTGATGCCATAGGCGATGGAGACGACGCCGAGGATGGAGACGAGCGCGCCACCGACAGCCGCACCGATCATGGCGGCGATGAAGGGCTTCATGTTAGGCAGGTTGACGCCGTAGATGGCAGGCTCGGTGATGCCCAGCCAGCCGGAGATGCCGGACGGGAGAGCGAGCTCCTTGGTCTTCATGGACTTGGTCTTCACGAAGACGGCGAGGCAGGCGGCGCCCTGTGCGACGTTGCAGCAGGAGATGATGGGGTTGAAGTTGTCCACACCGGTGTTGGCGATGAGGGTGGCCTCGAGGGCGTTGAACATGTGGTGCACGCCGAGGACGACCGTTATCGGGTAGATGGCGCCGACGAGCGCACCGCCGAGGCCGAACGGGATGGCGAGCAGGAACTGGAAGCCGTACATGACGCCGTTCTCGATCCAGGAGAAGACGGGGCCGATGACGGTGAGCGTGAGGGTGCCGGTGACGAGGACGGTCACGAGCGGGGTGACGAAGAGGTCGAGCATGTCAGGAACATGCTTGTGCAGCCACTTCTCGAGCATGCACATGATGAGCACGGCGATGACGACGGGGATGACGTGGCCCTGGTAGCCCTGGAGCGTCACGTTGTAGAAGCCGAAGAGCTGGACCTGCGGAATGCCGCCGGCGGACATGATTGCGCCAGAGGTCGCCGCCGCAGCGTCGACGGTCTTGCCGGTGACGGAGGTCAGCCAGTCAGCGGCGCTCTGGGTACCGACGATCTGATAGGCGGCGTTCCCGAAGGCCTTGACGGCGCCAGGGATGGACCAGGCGTTGATGAGCGAGGTGTGGTTCATGATCATGCCGATGACGCCACCGAGGAACTCGTTGCCACCGAAGACGCGGGCGGCCGAGAAGCCGATGAGGATCTGCAGGAACACGAAGGATGCGTTGGAGAACGTATGGATCAGGATGTACCAGGAGTTGGTGTCAAGCGCACCGCCCACGGCGTTGTTGATGCCCTCGGTGAGGCCCATGAGCAGGCCGGAGGCGACGATGGCCGGGATGATGGGGACGAAGACGTCGCCGAGCGCCTTGATGCCGCGCTGGAACGGGTTGGCCTTGGCGGCAGCGGCTGCCTTGGCCTCGTCCTTCGAGCTGGCGGAGATGCCAGCCAGGGCGATGAACTCGTCGAAGACCTTGTTGACGGTGCCCGTGCCATAGATGACCTGCAGCTGGCCGGAGGCCTGGAAGCTGCCCTTCGCGCCAACGGCGTTGTCCACCTTGGCCTTGTCCACCTTGGAATCGTCTGCGACTACGAGGCGCAGACGGGTGGCGCAGTGTGCGGCGGAGACGATGTTCCCGGGGCCACCGACGGCCTCGAGGATCTCCTTGGCAGCTTGCTTGTGGTCGAGTGCCATGTGTTCCTCTCTTTCTTCCCCAGACTGACTGACGCGTAAAGCCGAACCAACGTTGTGCGGTGCCAGCTCGATGAGTCCGATGTGGAATCGTTCTCATGTCTGAACACATACTAGAACGAATCCAGGCATATGGAGAAACGGAGAAGCACTATCCCTGTGGACGGACTCCAATCTTCCGTGAACGGTACCTATCGCGTTGATTCGCGCTTTCGCACTTCGTAGCCCATCTTGAGCTCTCGAGGCACGGAGTCGAGGTTGGTCATCGCGTCGACGAGCATGCTCGCAGCCTCGCGCCCGCTCGTCTCGTAGAAGTGGTGCACCGTGGTGAGGCTGGGGAAGGAGATGGACGAGAGAACCGAGTCGCCGAGGCCTGTGACCTGGACTTCTTCTGGCACGGGATGGCCGAACTCGCGAAGGCAGGTGATGGCGCCAAAGGCGATGATGTCCGTCGCGCAGATGATCGCGTCGACTCCGGGCACGGTGTCGAGGAGCTGCTCGGTGCAGGAGAAGCCGGCGTCGACGCTGAAGTCGCCGATGACGGTGGCGCCGGGCGCGGGCTCGACACCCGCGTCGTGGCAGGCGTCCAGGAAGCCCTTGTGGCGCATCTTACCAGCAGAGATGTCGTTCTCGAGGACGCCGATGAAGGCAGGCTGCCCGCTCGTGAGGAGCACCTGCTGGGTGAGGTCGTAGACGGCGTGGTAGTCGTCCTGGAAGACGCAGGAATGGCCGGGAAGCTCCTGGCCGAGCACCACCACGGGCACGTTGATTGCCGCCATCGCCTGCTTGTGCGCTGGGGTGAAGACGGTGGCGATGAGGATGACGCCGTCGACCTTGTTGCGCTCGGAGAACATGGTGAGGTAGTCGACCTCGAGCTTCTCGTCGTTGTTGGTGTTGCCGAGAATGACCTGGTAGCCCTTGCGTTCGAGGACCTTGGTGATGCCGTTGACCATTCGGTTCACAGACTCGGAGTTGAGCCTGGGGATGATGACGCCCACGAGCCGGGTCTTGCCCGTGCGGAGCGACTGGGCGTGCTGAGAGGGGACGTAGCCCGTCTCGTCGATGATGTGACCGATGAGCTCGCGCTTCTCCTGCGAGACGTAGCCGTCGTTGAGATACCTTGACACCGTCGCTCGAGAAACACCCGCGCGTCGCGCGATTTCGTTGATGTCCATGCCGCCCCTCCTCGGCCTAATGTGAGAACGCTCTCATATAGTTAGTGGGGATAATGCCCAGTCACGTGTGAGAACGCTTCCACAGTAGCATCGCGAGCGGTCGTTCATGCCGTCTATCCCAAGAATTTCGGTAGACTCGACCTGCGGCTCGTTTAACCACAGGATGAAGACTGCGACAATGATACCAGCGAAGGCACTCGATGGGGGAGGCACCCATGCTCATGCGTGAGGCATGCGAGCAGATCGTGGAATACGGGAAGCGCGTCTACGAGTCGGGGTTATGCGTGGGCACGTCGGGAAACCTGTCCGTCTATGACCCAGCCCACGGAACCATGGCGATAAGTCCCTCGGGCATCGGCTACTTCGAGACCTCGCCCTCTGACGTCGTGATCATGGACCTCGAGGGCCATGTCCTGGAGGGCACCCGCAGGCCGTCCTCCGAGTTCGCGCTCCACTCGGCCTTCTACCTGCACCGACCTGACGCTCGTGCCGTGGTTCACACGCACTCGCCCTACGCGACCACGCTCGCGGCCCTCCGCGAGCCGATTCGCGCCGTCCACTTTGCCATCATGGGGTCGGGTGTCGACGAGGTGCCCTGCGTGCCCTACGTCACCTTCGGAACCCAGGAGCTCGCGGACACCGTGTCCGCAGCCCTCGACGAGCACCCTGACACCCGCGCCGTGCTCATGTCGAACCACGGTCTCATCTGCTGCCAGTCGGGAATGGCGAAGGCCTTCGCCCTCGCCGTGGACCTCGAGTTCACCGCGCAGATCCAGTGGCGCGCAATGTGCGCGGGAACGCCGAGGCTCATCTCGCACGAGGAGATGGCGAGCTCCTTCGAGCGGCTCAAGTCCTACGGCCAGTAGGATCATCGGCATTCGTTGGCAATCTAATCTGGAGCTCTTTCGCTGAACTACTTCGACTGCCATACGGACGCGCTGACCGAGATCTCGGACGACGAGACGCTCCTCTCCAACGGCCGAGACCTCGACCTCACGCGCGTCGGGGCCTTTGCCGAGAGCTATGCGCAGATATTCGCCCTCTGGGAGGACGTGGCGCGCTTCCCGCCCGAGGAGACGGACGAGCGCTTCATGGCCTGCTACCAGAGGGCGATGGGCCTTCTCCGCGACCAGTCCGAACGGGTGTCGCTCGTGCGCTCGGCCGCCGAGATGCATGCCGCTCTCGAGGCGGGACTCGGTGCGGCTTTTCTCTCCATCGAGGACGTCTCGTTCATGGGCGGTCACGTCGACAGCCTCTACGAGCTGGGTTTCCGCTTCGCGATGCTCTGCTGGAACCACGACAACCGCTACGCGTGCGGTGCCGCCTGCGACCAGCGGCGCGGTCTCACCGAGGAGGGCAGCGCGCTCGTGCGCTCCCTCGACGAGCAGGGCGTGGTTCTCGACGTCTCCCACCTCTCCGACGCCGGGGTCGAGGATCTGCTCGGGCTTGTCGACGGACCCGTGATGGCCTCGCACTCCGACGTGCGCGACGTCGCGGGCAGACCGCGCAACCTCGCGCGCTGGCAGGTGGACGAGATCGTGCGGCGAGACGGGCTCATCGGCCTCAACTTCTTCGCGCCCTTCGTGGGCGGCGACGGACTCCCGACCCTCGACGACCTCCTCCGTCATGCGGACTACGTGCTCGAGGCGGGCGGGGAGGACGTGCTCGCGCTCGGCGCGGACTTCGACGGCTCGCAGGGCCTCTTCCCCGAGGGCGTCGTCGGCGTTCAGTCGATGCCCGACGTCCGCGCGCGGTTCGTCTCGTCCCTTGGCGAGGAGCTCGCCGAGAAGATCTTCTTCGGCAACGCCGTCTCGTTCGTCGACCGCGTGCTGTAGGGGTACGGCGCTGGCCCAGGCCCGCCGGCCCTCCTCGGACGCCTCCTGGAGCAGCTGACCCCTCTCCATTCCCGACGCGCCGTCAGGCGCTCGCCGCCGCCGACGTCTCGCGGTGACCGCTCGCGTCACCGACCATGCCGCCCGTGGCTGAAGAAGAAAAAAAGTTTTGAGAGAAGGCAAACAGTTTGTAATATAGTCATCCAGAAGTCAGGGCGCGCGATGCGTCCCGTGTGGCGCGAGGAGAGGCACATGAGCGATAACCACGGCACGTCCGTCCTGTTCCAGCAAGAGGGTACCCCCACACCCCAGGAGCTCATACCTCTGGCGCTCCAACATGTGGTCGCCGCCGTCGTGGGTATCATCACGCCGGGCATCATCGTGGCCAACACCTGCGGACTCTCGGGCGACGAGAGGACCATGCTCATCCAGGTGGCGCTCGTGATGGCCGGCATCGTCACGCTGCTCCAGGCCTTCCCGCTCTTCGGCAAGCTCGGCAGCGGCCTGCCCATCATCATGGGCGCGAGCTTCGCCTACGTGCCCACGCTCGTCTCCATCGGCGGCGAGTTCGGCATCGGGGCCATCCTCGGCGCGGAGCTCGCGGGCGGTGTGGTCTCGATTCTCTTCGGCCTCTTCCTCAAGCAGATTCGCAAGCTCTTCCCGCCTGTGGTCACGGGCACGGTCGTGTTCTGCATCGGCCTCTCGCTCTATACCGTCGCCATCGGCTACATGGCGGGCGGCTCGGGGTCGGAGAACTTCGGCTCCGTGGCGAGCGCCGGCTGGTTCGAGCTGCCGCGCGTCGTCCCCTTTGAGCTCATGTTCGTACCCTCCGCCATCGCGAGCCTCGCCATCGTCTTCGTCGTGGCGTCCGTCCAGGCGATCGGCGACTTCTCCGGCGCGTCGATGGGCGGCATGGACAGCGAGCCCACGGACGAGGAGCTGTCGGGCGGCCTCATCTCCCAGGGCGTCGTCACGATGCTCGGCGCCTTCTTCGGCGCCCTCCCCACGTCCACCTACGGTCAGAACGTGGGCATCGTCACGCAGACCCGCGTCATCAACAGGAAGGTCTTCGCCGCCGCGGCGATCATTCTCGCCCTCGCCGGCCTCATGCCGAAGTTCGCCGCGGTCCTCTCGGGCATTCCCCAGGCGGTCATCGGCGGCGCCACCGTCAACGTCTTCGCGACCATCACCATGACAGACATCAGGATTCTCTCGCAGGGCGGCCTCACGCCCCGCAAGTCCGCCATCGCCGGGCTCTCCGTCGCTCTCGGCATGGGCATCGCGCTCACCGACGGCGCGCTCGCCGGCCCGGGAATGCCCGCCTGGATCAGCATAGTCTTCGGTGACTCCGCGGTGACCATCGCGGCGCTCGTGGCCATCGTCCTGAACCTCGTGCTGCCCAAGGGTGGCCCCGACCAGGAGGTCGTCGAAGCCGTCGAGGGAGCCGACGAGGTCGTTCGCGAGGGCGTCTCGGCGCTCTACAAGGGAGCCGCCCGCGACATGCCCGCCGTCGACGCGGTCCGTGCGGACGGGGAGAAGCCCCCTGCGGAGAAGTAGTTTCTCGCCAGCCGTCCGTCCTTTCAGGCGGATCTTGTGGTGTTCCGTTCATTTCTCGCCTTCCAGAGGCCTTCGAAATGAACGGAACACCACAAGATCCGCCTGAAAGCGGGAGAAGCGGGAGAGGCGGGAGAGGCAAGCTGGCGAGAAGACCCTGGAGACACGAAGACGCCCCGTGCCGGAATGTCGGCGCGGGGCGCTTCTCGTGCGCGGGCCAGGTCCTTCTCGCTACTCGCGGCCCTGCTTTGCCTCGTCGAGGTAGTTGTAGAGCGTGTACTTGGAGATTCCGAAGTACGTGCAGACCTTCTGACCGGCCTTTGTGACGAGGAAGGCCCCGTTGTCGTTGAGGAAGCCGATCGCGCGGACCTTGTCCTCGCGGGTCATGAGCGAGACGGGCTTGCCCACGATGCGGACGCTCTCCTCGATGAGCTCGTCGAGAAGGTCGTTCACGTTGTGCGAGATCTCCTCGGGGTCCTTGGCCGTGGGGTCGTCGGAGAGGGTGAGGAAGTCGGAGAGGTTGTCGACCATGGCCATGAACAGGCTCGTGTCGTAGTTGATCGAGAAGACGGCCTCGGGCACGCCCTTCTCGTCGCGGATGAAGATCGTGCTCGAGCGGAGCACCTTGCCGTCCTCGGTCTTGGTGAGGTAGGCGAGACGGTCCTGGAGCTTGTCGGGATCGGTGTGGAGCGCCTTGAGCACCACGTGCGAGGGACCGTCGCCAAGAGAGCGGCCGGAGACCTCGCCGTTCACGATGGTGACGATCGTGCTGTTGGGGTCCTCTGACTTGAGGTCGTGAACGACGACCTCGCAGTTCTTGCCGAACTGCGCAGCCACGCCCTTTGCGAGGCGCTCGAGAAAGTCCTTCTTGGCCTGGTCCATGGCATACCGTCCCAACAAAATAGTCATTAGTACAAACGAGTTGTAGATGAACTCATCGTACCGCATCTACCTAATAATCCATACTTTTTGTTTGAGAATCGGCAAACGATGCGTCTGATGCTGCGGGGTCCCCGACCATCGTCGGGGACCCCGCAGCTCACTCCGCGTCCGAGGGCTTTCTCTGCCCGTCGCCCTTCTTGGGAAGACGGCCGGCTCGCCTGAGCGCATCCCGCAGGATCCACTCGACCTGGCCGTTGGCGCTGCGCATCTCGTCACCGGCCCACTTCTCCACGGCCTCCCAGACCTCGGGATCTATGCGCAGTGGATATTGCTTGCGCGCAGCCACGACTGCTTCCTACTGGTAGAGGGAGCCGGTGTTGAGGACGGGCTGTGCGTCGGACTCGCCGCAGAGCACGACCATCAGGTTCGATGCCATGACCGCCTTGCGGTCGTCGTCGAACTCGACGACGCCACCCTCCGAGAGCTGCCGCAGTGCCATGTCGACCATGCTCACGGCGCCTTCGACGATCTTCTTGCGGGCGGCGATGACCGCCTCGGCCTGCTGGCGGCGGAGCATGGCCTGCGCGATCTCGGGAGCGTAGGCAAGGTGGGTGAGACGTGCGTCGTCCACGGTCACGCCGGCGGGGGCGAGCCTGCGCTCGAGTTCCGCACGCAGTGCGTCGGATACCTCCTCGATGTTCGAGCGCAGCGTGATGGAGACGTTGCTCGTGTCGTCATCCTCCATGTGGTCATAGGCGTAGACGCTGGCAACGTGGCGAAGGGCCGTCTCGGTCTGCATGCTCACGTAGCTCTCGTAGTCGTCGACGTCGAAGACGGCCTTGGCGGTGTCGCCGACGCGCCACACGACGACGGTCGCGATCTCGATGGGGTTGCCCATCTTGTCGTTGACCTTCAGGCGGTCGCCGTTGAGGGTGCGGGCGCGCGTGGAGATCTTGGACCCGTGCGCGTGACCGGACTTGCCGCTGCCGAACTTGACGCCGTCCTCCTTGATCTCGAGGTTGCCGCCCTCGCTGGCGGAGGTGAGCCCGAGGCTGCGCGAGTAGAACGGGTTGGCCCAGCGCAGGCCCTCGTCGCGGACCGTGCCCACGTACTTGCCAAAGAGCACGCAGACGCGTGCCTGGCCGGGCTGGAGCGTGAAGAAGCCGTTGCTGAAGATGACGGCGACGACGAGCACGATCCAGCAGCTCATCATCTGGAGCAGGGCGCCGTTCGGCGTCGGGAGACCGGCGTCGTCGGCGGCCGACAGCACGACGATCGACGCGATGAACATCCAGGCGAACACGACGTACAACGCGATGGTGACGAAGAGCATGACCCAGCCACTTGCCGCATGGGCCTTCTTCTCGACGCTCATTGCAGTTCCTTTCCGCGCGAGGTGCCGCCTCCCCTGTGGAGGGGCTGACCTCAGATAGCATTATGATATCAGATTGAACTCAGGTCAACACCTGTCGGCGAGCGGTGAGCACCCTAGACGAGCACGCCGTCGCAGTGGTCGACCTCGTGCTGGATGATCTGGGCGAGCTCGCCGGAGAACGACCGCGTGCGGGGGACGAAGTTCGAGTCCTCAAAGCTCACGCGGATGTGGCGGTAGCGCGTGACGGTGCGCAGACCGGGGAGCGACAGACAGCCCTCCTCGGCCTGGTAGGGGCCACGTGCTTCGATGACCTGCGGGTTGTACATAAGGAGCCAGCCGCCGTGGCCGTCGGCGGCGACGATGATGCGCCGAGTTTGGCCGATCATGTTGGCAGCCATGCCGACGCACTCCGCGCGGTGAGCCTCGATGGTGTCGAGAAGGTCGGCGGCCACGGGCTCGTCGGCGCGCGCGGCGGGCTCTGACGGCCTCCTGAGCATGAGCGGCGAGGTGACGATCTCACGAATCACGGCTGTCTCCTCAGATGCCTCAGGGCAGGCGGTCGTAGTTGACGGGGCGGTCGAAGAGCTCGCTGACCCGGGCGGGGTCATGCGACTCGCCGAGCGCCCACATGGTCTTGGCGACGAGGGCCTCGGTGGTCATGTCGCGTCCCCTGAGGATGCCGGGGTGCTGGGCGTAGGGTCGTCCGACCTCGTAGACGCCGAGGTCGAGGCCCTCCTCGGGCACCTGGGTCGTCATGATGACGGCACGACCGGAGTCCGCCCAGCCGAGCACGGACTCGCGCAGGGAGTCGGGGACCCCGCCGATGCCGAAGGTCTCGAGGATGAGCGCGTCGCAGGTGCCGCGCAGGAGGTCGAAGGTGGTGGGGGAGAGCGCGGGCGTGAGCTTCATGACCACCACGCGCTCGTCGAGCCTCTCGTAGGTGCGCAGGACGGTCTCGGCGGGCGCCGCCATGCCGCCCGGCCGCACGATGCGGTCGCTGCGGATCACGGCGAGGTCGGGGTAG
>DCZG01000142.1 GCA_002331575.1 Atopobium sp. UBA2090
GGCGCTGCGGGCGTCAGCATCGATGAGAATGACCTCGTGCTCCTCGTGGAAGCGCTCGAGCTCCTGCTTCCAGATGACCTCGCGATACCCCCAGTCGGCGTCGAGGGCGCCCAGCTGGTCGGTGCGTCCCAGCGCGGCGAGACGAACGCGCGAGAAGAGCGCGTTTCTCACCAGCAGCGTCGTGCCGCGACGGTCGCGCACGACCTCGTCCGCCACCACCGGCGCCGCCACGTCCTCAACCTCGCCCGCGCTCGCCCACTCGTCGACGAGACTGGAGTCGACGCTCCTCACCACGAGCCCGAGCCACGAGATGATGTCGTCGAGACGCTCGTCACGCTTGTCGAGCGGGACGGTCCTGTCGAGCGCGCGGTAGGCCTCGGAGAGGTAGCGCAGGAGCGTGCCCTCTGACCGCGCGATGCTGTAGCGCTGGATGTAGGTCTTGAAGTCGGACGCCGTCTCGACCATGTCGCGCAGCACGCTCTTGGGACTGAGCGCGTAGTCGCTCGCCCAGGGGACCTTGGCGCAGTACTCGGCGAAGGCGGCGTCCAGTAGCTCCTCGAGCGGCTTGGGGTAGGTGACCTCCTGCACGCGCTCCATGCGCTCGTCGTACTCGATGCCGTCGGCCTTCATCTCGGCGATGGCACGGCCGCGAGCCTCCTTCTCCTGCGCGCGCAGGATCTGCCAGGGGTCCTCGATCGTGGCCTCGGCCATGCTGATGACGTCAAGCGCGTAGGTATCGGACTCGGGGTCGAGAAGCTCGAGCGCGGCGATGAGGAACGGCGAGAGGGGCTGGTCGAGCGCGAAGTCGTCGGGCAGGTCGACGGTCGTGAAGTAGTCCGCCGTACCGTCCTCGTGCTCCTCGCAGGTCACGACCCCCGCGTCCATGAGCGTGGCGAAGACCTCGTCGGCGCGCTGCGAGAGCGCGACCTTCTCCTCGTCGGTCTGCGCGGAGTCGTCGATGAGGCGATGCATGCGCGCGGCCGCGTCGCCGCCCTGCTCGACCTCGGCGAGGACCATCGAGTTGGTCACGCGAAGGCGCGGGCGGAGCTTCTCCGGCACCGCGGCCTGAAGGCGCTCGAAGGTCTGGGCGTTCCAGCCGACGAAGCCCTCGGGCGGTTTGGATTTCTTGACCTTGCGCTGCTTCTTGGGATCGCCGCCCGCCTTGAGGAGCGCGCGGGCGTTCTCGATGTCATACTCGGTCGCCTCGGCGATGACGCGCCCCTCGGTGTCGAAGCCGGACCGCCCGGCACGACCGACGATCTGGTGGAACTCGCGTGCGTTGAGGCGGCGCATCCGGTGGCCGTCGTACTTCGCGAGCGCGGTGAGCACCACCGTGTGGATGGACACGTTGATGCCCACGCCCAGCGTGTCCGTGCCGCAGATGACGGGCAGGAGCCCCTGCTGCGCGAGGTTCTCGACGAGGAGCCGGTAGCGCGGGAGCATGCCCGCGTGGTGGACGCCGACGCCCGCGAGGAGGAGCCGCTGGAGTGCCTTGCCGAAGCTCGTCGAGAAGCGCGTCCCCCTGACGGCGTCCTTGATGGCGTCGCGCTGCTCGCGGGTGGACACGCCGTAGCTCGCGAGCGCCTGCGCCGAGTTCAGCGCGCCGTCCTGCGTGAAGTGGACGATGTAGAGCGNNGTGCACGATATAGAGCGGGGCCTCGCCGCGGCGCATGGCGAGCTCGACCGTGCCCTCGAGCGCGGTGTCGACGAACTCGTAGGCGAGGGGCACCGGTCGCGGCGCGTCGGCGATGACGTCGACGCTTCGGTCGGTGTGCTCCTCGAGCGAGGCTGCGATGTCGGTCACGTCGCCGAGCGTCGCGCTCATGAGAAGGAACTGCACGTGCGGGAGGGTGAGCAGAGGAACCTGCCACGCCCAGCCGCGGTCCGGGTCGGCGTAGAAGTGGAACTCGTCCATGGCCACGCAGCCCACGTCGGTCTTCTCGCCCTCGCGCAGCGCCTGGTTGGCGAGAATCTCCGCCGTGCAGCAGATGACGGGCGCGCTGGCGTTGATGGAGGCGTCGCCCGTGATCATGCCGACGTTGTCCTTGCCGAGAAGGTCCACGAGGTTGAAGAACTTCTCGCTGACCAGCGCCTTGATCGGCGCCGTGTAGTAGGCGCGGCGGTTGGTGCAGTTGGCGATGAAGAGCATGCCGAGGGCGACCAGGCTCTTGCCCGAGCCCGTGGGCGTCCCGAGGATCACGTGGTCGTCGGCCGCCAGGCTGAGGAGCGCCTCCTCCTGGTGCGGCCAGAGCTCGAGGCCGCGTGACTCGACCCAGCCGAGGAAGAGCTCGAGGGCGTCCTCCGCCGGGATGTTGGGATAGCTGTCGGAGTCGGGCCAGGGTATGAGCTGGCCGAGCGAGACTGTTTCGTCAGACATGGTTCCCTCGCGCTGGAACGGGACAGGATTCGTTTCCAGGGTATAGGTTCTCGAATTACCTGGAAAAGTAACCTGTCCCCTTTTCCAGGTGGTGCGTCAGAGCCGGTCGGCCATGGCGAGGACGAGACGTTCGGTGTCGGACCAACCCAGGCACGGGTCGGTGATCGACTTGCCAAACGCGCCGCCGTCGACGGGCTGGCTGCCCTCCACGAGGTATGACTCGATCATGAAGCCCTTGAACAGCCGTGCGATGTCCTTCGACCGACACACGGTGTCGAGCACCTCGTTGCAGATGCGCATCTGCTCGAGCGGTCGCTTGCCCGAGTTGTCGTGGTTGCAGTCGATGAGCACCGCGGGGTTCTCGTACGTGTCGGGCGTGTAGGCGGCGGCGAGACGCTCGAGGTACTCGTAGTGGTAGTTGGGATAGTTGACCCCGTCGAGGCCGACGTAGCCGCGAAGCACCGCATGGGCGAGCGGGTTGCCCGTACTCGAGACCTCCCAGTTGCGGAAGATGAAGTCCTGCTCCGCCTGGGCTGCGAGGATGGAGTTGAGCATCACGGCCGTGGAGCCGCCGGTGGGGTTCTTCATGCCCACGGGAGCGGGGATGCCGCTCGCGACCTGCCGGTGCTCCTGGTTCTCCACCGAGCGCGCCCCAACCGCCACGTAGGCGAGAAGGTCGATGAGGTACTGGTAGTTGGCCGGGTAGAGCATCTCGTCGGCGGTGAACATGCCCGAGGTCTCGGCCACGCGCAGATGCATGCGACGGATGGCCTTCACGCCCTCGAGCAGGTCGGAGCCGCCCTCGGGGTCGGGGTTGTGGAGAAGGCCCTTGTAGCCCGTGCCCTTGGTGCGCGGCTTGTTGGTGTAGACGCGCGGAATGATGAGGAGCTTGTCGGAGACGCGCTCCTGCAGCCGCGCGAGACGGCTCACGTACTCGAGAACGGCATCCTCGCGGTCGGCGGAGCAAGGGCCGATGACGACGAGGTGCTTGTCGCTCTCCCCCCTGATGATCGCCGCGACCTCCGCGTCGAAGGCGGGCTTGGTAGCGGCGAGGTCGGCGGGCACGGGCATGGCCTCGCGAATCTCCTTGGGGATGGGGAGGCGGCGCTTGAAGTCGAGAGACATATGAGGATTCCCAGCTGTTCGTTTCGTTTTTCTGCTTGGTAGCATCGCACAACCACCGCCGACCGACCGCGACGATGCCGAGAGCACACCTATCCGACAGCCGCGGACACGGCTCGCGTCACGCGGATTTCGTGGTCTCGTCACACGTCAGCTATCCTAGTGACTGTGTCCCGGACGAGGAGGCCAAGGAGCCACGACGGTCATCCTCCCTGGAATCCAAACCGACGCCCACCGGAGGTCCCATGGCCATCAACTTCAGCACGGCGCACTTCGAGGCGTCGTTCGGCACCATCGAGAGCCTGCCCGCGCCGACCACGCCCGAGGTCTCGTTCGTCGGTCGCTCGAACGTGGGCAAGTCATCGCTGCTCAACAGCCTCCTCAACCGCAAGTCACTCGCCAAGGTCTCCTCCACGCCGGGCAAGACGGCGAACATCAACTTCTTCTCCTGCGACGGCATCCGCTTCGTGGATCTGCCCGGCTATGGCTTCGCCAAGGTCTCCGCCACCGAGAGGCAGCGATGGGCGGACCTCATCTCCAGCTACTTCAGCCAGGACCGCAGCTTCAACCTGGTCGTGGCGCTCGTCGACATCCGCCACGACGCCCAGGCGCTCGACGTGCAGATGCTCACCTACCTCGCTGACGAGGGGCTGCCGTTCGTGGTCGCGCTCACCAAGGCCGACAAGCTCTCGCGGAGCATGCAGGCGCGGCAGGCGGCCTCGCTCGCACGGCAGTTCGGCATCGACGCGGAGCGCATGGTCATCACCTCGTCCGAAAGCGGCCTCGGCATCGACGAGCTTCGCCGACGCATCTCCGAGGCGTGCGACTAGACGATGGAGACTGACTCCCGAGGTAGAGACATCTCTGAACGCGATAGTATTATCACGGTTCAGCAATCGGAAGGAGCATACCGTGGGCCGCACCAAGTACTCCGAGAAGGAGCGGAAGACCATCGTCGCGACCTTCATCCAGGCCGCGCAGACCATCATCGACGAGCAGGGCATCGAGGGAGTATCCATCCGCCGCGTCTCCTCTGCGGCGGGCTATAGCAGTGCGACGCTCTACCTGTACTTCTCGGACGTGAGCGAGCTCACGCTCATGGCGTGCGTCACCTACCTCGAGCAGTATGCGAACGAGCTCGGACCAGTCATCGAGAACACGACCGACCACCGCGAGGTCTACCTCCGCGCATGGGAGGTCTTCTGCAAGCACGCCTTCAGAAGGCCTCAGGTCTTCAAGCACCTCTTCTTCAGCGAGAACGCTTCCTGCCTCGACGACATCGTCAAGGAGTACTACTCAATCTACCCGATGGAGCTGGACACCGCGCCCGGCTCGGCCTGCTCGCTCCTGCTCACGGGCGACCTCCGCCGCCGCGCCCTCAAGGAGCTCGCCCCCTACGCGTCCGACCTCGGGCTCAACGAGGAGGAGAGACGTCTCAACGTGGACCTCGCGGTATGCTACCTAAGGCAGCTCCTCGAGGAGGCCTGCGAAAAGCCCGTCACGCCCGAGAGCATCAGCGAGAACACCGCCACCTGCATGCGCGCGATCAACTTCCTTCTCGTCGGCGCACAGGCGTCGAAGGGTTAGCTCGCGATCTCGCGGACGGCCACCGCCGCCTCGTCAGCGTCCCCGGCAGTGTTGAACCATCCGAACGAGAAGCGCACCGTGCCGCGGTCCGTCGTGCCCATGCTCTCGTGCATGCGCGGAGCGCAGTGGGCACCTGGTCGAGTCGCGATGTCGTAGGTCTGGGAGAGCGCGTCCGACACCGCGGAGGAGTCGTAGTCTCGGACGTTGATGCTGACTGTCGCCGTACGACAGCCATGGTCGGGCACGAGGGCGTCACCGTAGACCGTCACGCCGTCAACCGCCGCGACCTGTTCCACGAACCGGCTCGCAAGCGCGGCTTCGTGCGCCGCAATCGTCTCGATGCCCGTCTCCGCGACGAAGTCGAGCGCTGCGGAGAGACCGGCGATTCCATGGCCGTTGAGCGTTCCCGCCTCGAGACGCGTGGGGTAGGCCGTCGGCTGCTCATGCGAGAAGGAGCTCACGCCCGTGCCGCCGACCTTCCAGGGGCGGACGTCGACGCCCTCGCGCACGCAGATGCCGCCGGTCCCCTGCGGACCGTAGAGTCCCTTGTGACCGGTGAAGCAGAGGACGTCGATGCCGAGGGCGGTCATGTCGAGCGGCACGCACCCGACCGACTGCGAGGCGTCCACGATGAGAAGCAGGCCGTGCTCATGGGCGAACGCGGAAACGCGCCGCAGGTCAACGACATCACCCGTGACGTTCGACGCGTGGGTGCACACGACGGTTCGCGTGTTCGGCCGGAGGAGGCGCTCGAAGTCGTCGTAGACGGGTCGACCGCACTCGTCCGCGCGGACAAAGCCCAGCGAGACGCCCCGCTCCGCCTCGAGACGATAGAGCGGGCGGAGCACCGAGTTGTGCTCGAGGTCGGTCGTGATCACATGGTCGCCTGCGTTGACGGTGCCCGCTATCGCGATGTTCAGGGCCTCCGTGGCGTTGCAGGTGAAGACCACGTGATCTGCTCGTCCGCAGCCGAGGAGACGAGCGACCTTCTCGCGAGCCTCGAAGACGACGCGCGAGGCGGCAAGCGACCCCTCGTGTGCGCCGCGAGAGGCGTTGCCCATCGAGCTGAGCGCGGCAGTCACCGCCGCGATGACGCACTCGGGCTTGTGAGGGGTGGTTGCCGCGTTGTCGAGATAGATCATGTCCGCCTTCTAGATCGTGAGCTCGTACGCGCCGACCCAGGGGATGCCCGCCTCGTCCAGCGCGGACGTTACGGACTCGCGGGCGCTTGGCGGGGTCTTCCACGAGAGGCCGCATCCCGCTGAGACCTCACGCGGAAGCGGGATGATTCGCCCGGGGAGACCGCGAGCGCCCAGCTCGCGCTCGGCCGCCAGCGCGGCGGTCGTCGAGTCGAACGCAATCACGAGTGCCTGTTCCCTCACGAGTGCCATGCCGCACCTCCGCCGTCCATTGTACGTGCTGCAAAAGGTACCTGTCACCTTTTCCAGGGCCGTCCGGTGGGGCAGCGCGTCCCGCCTGCGGTACGATAGTTTGTCACGTTTTGGCAGACTGACCGTACGGAGGCTCCATGGACACGACCTTCGAGACAGAGCAGGCTCATCTCACCGAGACCTACGCCAAGCTCGTCTCCATTCACGACGCCCTTGCCGGCCAGATAGAGACCATGCAGCGCGACGCCACCCAGGACCTCAAGGACATGTCAGAGGAGGTCCGCATCGACTTCGGCGGCGCGGACGAGACCATCGAGACGCTCGCCGCCATCGAGACGCTCAACTCCGTCATCGACACGTACAACCAGTACCACGACTTCACCGTCGAGAAGCTCAAGCGCGTCTCGCTGCTCCTGCGCCAGCCGTACTTCGCGAAGGTGCGGCTCAAGATGCGCCCGGGCCGCCCCGCCCGCGACGTCTACATCGGCACGGCCGGCATCACCGACGAGCACAAGCTCCCGCTCATCGTCGACTGGCGCTCCCCCATCGCCGAGACCTACTACAACCAGGAGAACGGCGAGACGAGCTACGAGGTCGACGGCCGCAGGCGCACGGTCTTCCTCGAGCTCCGCCGCCAGTTCGACATCACGCGAGACCACCTCAACATGTACTTCGACACGACGGTGGCCATCGAGGACTCGCTCCTTCTCAGCGCCCTCAAGAAGCACCACACCGAGAAGCTCCAGGCGATCACGGCCACGATCCAGCACGAGCAGAACGAGGTCGTACGCCACGCGGACGTTCCCGTCCTCCTCGTGAGCGGCATCGCGGGCTCGGGCAAGACGTCGGTGCTGCTCCAGCGCATCGCGTACGTCTTCTACCACGAGCGCAAGACCCTCTCGCCCGACCAGGTCTTCCTCTTCACGCCCAACCAGGTCTTCGAGAGCTACGTCGACACCGTCCTCCCCACCCTGGGCGAGTCCAACCCCCTGATCTTCACATGGCGCAGCTTCCTGGCGAGCCTCGGCCTCGCCGACCACGGGACGGGCAAGGACGTCGACCCCGCCGAGCTCGCCGAGCTCGAACGCACGGTCCAGTCCATGACCGTCGAGGACGAGGACCTGCGCGCCGTGAAGGTCGACGACCTCACGGTCCTCAAGGTGAGCCAGGTCGCCAGCGCCATCAAGAAGTACTCCCAGTTCCCCGTGGGACCCAAGCTCGTCGCCCTCGTCAAGGACGAGCTCCACGACAAGGTCGACCGCCGTCTGACCCAGATGTCAAAGGACGAGGAGATGCAGGAGGAGGTGCTCGGTCTCGACGTCGAGGAGCAGGTCGAGATCTTCGGACGCACCCTCAGCCCCGCCGACGAGGAGGAGACCGTAGCCTGCACCCTCGAGTACCTCGAGCACCGCTACTCCTCCGCCCACGACGAGGTCGAGAAGCTCAGCTGGCTGCGCATCGACCGCATCGGCATGCGCGTGCTCCACAAGAACGACCTCTCAGCGGCGGAGTGGGTCTACCTCAAGATCCTGATATCGGGCTCTGGCGACAAGAACGCCCGCTACGTGATGGTCGACGAGGTGCAGGACTACACCGCGACGCAGCTCATGGTGCTCGCCCGGTACTTCTCGCGAGCGCACTTCCTCCTCCTTGGCGACGAGCACCAGGCTATTCAAGAGGGCACGGCGACGTTCCCGCAGATACGAGACATCTTCGCCTCTTCGCACGGCGAGGTCGAGGAGTGCCAGCTGCTCACGAGCTATCGCTCGAGCCCCGAGATCACCGAACTCTTCTGCAGCCTGCTCGACGCCGACGAGCGCCGCAAGCTCACCTCGGTCCACCGACCGGGCGTCGCTCCGAAGATCGTGGAGTGC
>DCZG01000018.1:0-3258 GCA_002331575.1 Atopobium sp. UBA2090
ACAGGTTGATTTTCCAGGTTTACCGGTAAACCTGGAAAATCAACCTGTCCCCTTTTCCATGCACGCTATTCCATGAGGGGTCTTCTCGCCTGCGGGAGACCCGCTCTGCGTGTGCGAGCTCCTCCTCGGAGGCTTGCTGCTGAAGGCTTGTCATCTCGAAGGTTCCTGGTTTCGTAACGAAGGGAAATGACACCCTAGAGAATGAGACGAAGCGGACGTCGAGTCAAACCGCCTCTCTCACGCCTCCCAGTCGCAGGCTTCCATGTCGACTCGTCCGTCGGAAAGAAAGGTGACGCCCTCGCCATCGAGCAACGCGCGCTGTCGGTCACTGCCGCCGAAGGCGAATCCGGAGCAGAGCGTCCCGTCTTTGAAGACCACCCGATGACAGGGTACTCCCCCGGCCATGCCGGGGCTCGCGTGCATGGCGTATCCGACGAAACGAGCCTTGCGGGGTTCGCCCACCATACGAGCGACCTGTCCGTATGATGCCACGCGGCCCGCAGGTATCTGCCGAACGACGTCATACACCCGATCGAAGAGCCCTTCCTCAGCCATCCCACCCCCACAAAACGTCACCATGAACACAGCAGCTTCAGGCTACCATGGTGGTCAGCCGCTACCGAGAGGATTCGCCATGAACATCGACACAAGCACCTGCGCCCTGCTCGTCATCGACGCCATCGAAGCCGTCGGTGAGGACTCGCTCTACGACCCCGATTCTGCCACCGCGGCTTATCGCGCGGCAGTCGCGCGGGTGGTCACGGCATGCCACGCCGCCAAGATCCCTGTCATCTTCTGCAACGACGCGCACCGACCCGGCACCGACCGCGAGCTCGACCTCTGGGGCGATCACGGCATCGCGGGAGCCACGAGGATATTTCCCGAGATCGAAGTCGAGAAGGACGACGTCATCATCCCCAAGCGTCGCTACTCCGGCTTCTTCCAGACCGACCTCGACCTCACGCTGAGGGAGCTCGGCGTCACCACGGTCATCGGTGTGGGAGCCGACACCAACATCTGCGTGCTTCACACGCTCGCGGACGCCTACTTCAACAACTATTCGACCATCGTCGTGCGTGACGCCACGATGACCTTCCTCTGCGGGACGCAGGAGGGGGCGCTCGAGCACTGCGAGAAGTGCTTCGGCTCCACGGTCGTCACCGCCGTCGAACTCGAACGCGCGCTCGCATAGGAGGCACATGGAAGCCCATCAGTACCCCAAGGGGACGAAGACCGTCTCGCAGTCACGTACGGAGGTCACGAGGACCGTCTTCTATCAGGACATCAACGGATTCAACCGACTCTTTGGCGGCAGGCTCATGGAGTGGATCGACGAGGCCGCCGGTATCGCTGCGCGTCGCCACTGCGGAAGCACGATAACCACCGCCTGCGTCGACCAGCTGGAGTTCAAGCACGCGGTGCACCTCGATGACGATGTCGTAATCATCGCGAAGGTGACCTACGTGGGACGCACCTCGCTCGAGGTTCGCGTCGACTCCTACGTCGAGGAATATGACACGCGCGAGAGGAACCTCATCAACACGGCGTTCCTCACCGAGGTGTGCATCGACGAGAACGGGAAGGCAACACCCATCGAGTACGGTCTCGAGCTGGAAGGAGACGACGAGCGGACGGAGTGGGAGTCCGCGACAAAGCGCCTCATCTTCCGGAAGACGAGAAAGGCTGAGGGCTTCTAGCACGACTTTTTGTGTCAAAGCCAAATCTCAACTTGCATGCTTGGCACGCTGTGATATTGTAGTTCCTCGCAGGCGGGAGCCTGACATAATCGGGTGGTGGCGCAGTTTGGTAGCGCACTTGACTGGGGGTCAAGGGGTCGCTGGTTCGAATCCAGTCCACCCGACCACGAAACCGCAGGTCAGAGGCTTAAGCCTCTGACCTTTTTTCTTATACGTACTATTTGACGTACTATTTACGTACTGCAAACCGTGTCCCTCGTTTCTTTTGAAGTCCATTTTTGTCTTTTCTCCCGCCGTGAGAAACTGTTCGGTGAACGGTCGCGGTACGCGTCTTCGTGCAAGATCATCGCATCAGTAATGTGCCGATTCGTCTGCCCTAGAAACCTCTTCCGCTGGCCTGCACGCGTGCAATCCGCCCGTCCTTCAGCCCCTCGGTTCCGCAAGGGTGCTCGCCTGGCGACAAATGTCCGCGACTATGCTCGCAGCATACGAACTTTCAGCCGGCCTTGGGTATCCTCGGAGTTGGGCGCATGTGTAGGAATCGTGGCGCCCTGGGGGAACTCCGGGCCATTGCGGCCGATACGGACAGTGGGGACAGGTCGGCCAACGCGGCCAGAGGTGCCGACACCAGCGGATAGCATGCGAACCGTCAGGTAACCCAAGGGCGTCACGCTCCATCGGAGGATGGGAGGTGACACCAGATGAGGGAAGGCGACACGCATGCAGGAAGAGCAGACACCAGACCTCTCCCAGATGAACCGACCGCTCAGCACGCAGGAGGTCTCGCGGTACCTGGGGCTGTGCGAGCGCCAGGTCCTGCGCATGGTCCATAACGGGCAGATCCCAGCAAAGAAGTTCGGCCACAACTGGTACTACTCGCCGAGGAAGATCGCCCAGCTGGTCGGGATGCTGGACCAATGACGCCGCCTTTGGGAGCGGCGTCGTGCGTTTTGTGCGCAGGCCGCCGTTGTGGAAGCTTACGGAAGGTTGGCCGCGGGCCCGTCCTGAAGAGGAGTGCCGTCACCTCGTATCCTCGCTGCCTAGTAGGGGCAAGGGGGTTCGGATGATTCGTCGGGAAATCGGAAGCAACCTGGACATGATATCGGCGGACGAGGCGGCGAGGATCCTGCGGGTCTCCGCCAGGACGGTCAGGCGGCTCTGCATAGACCGCAAGATTCCCGCCGTCAAAGTTGGCAACCAATGGCGCATCGACAGGACGGAGCTCATGAGGACGCTCGGCAGGGACAGCAGGATGTCCTGCTGGCTCGGCATGGATGGCAAATAGGCCCGGTTCCCGTCTGCGGTCGGTCTCGCGCGGCGTCTCGAATGGAGCTGATCAGAGATGAGACAGACCACAAGCTCGCGTGGAATCAAAGGCAGCCGCAGCGCCGTACTCTACAAGGAGTACTACTCCGTCGAGGAGGTGTCCCGCCTCCTGCACATCAGCGAGAGGACGATCAGGGAGCTGGCGCATCGCGAGGATGACCCGCTCCCCTTCCGCATCCTGCTCGGGCAGCAGAGGAACTGCTTCATACACCGCGAGGACCTCATGGACTGGCTC
>DCZG01000018.1:3329-3679 GCA_002331575.1 Atopobium sp. UBA2090
ATCGGTTCATGACGGAGGGGCTGGGGCTCCGTGGGTCCGACCTCCTCGTCTACGCCAGGGTCTTCAGCTTCTGCCAGGAGGAGACCGGCACCTACTTCGAGTCGGCCGAGAGCTGCGCAGAGTTCCTGAACATGTCAGAGAGGCAGGTCAGAAGGTCCCTCGGGAGCCTCCTCTCGAGAGGCCTCATAGCCGAGGCGGACTGCCCCGCGCAGTGCGCGAGGGGCAGGGCGTTCGTCCTGTGCAGGGAGGCAGTCAAGGACGCAATCCAGCTCGTGGAGCGCGGGGCAGATGCGGACAAATTGTCCGCGAGGGCGGCCGGGGGCGGACAATTTGTCCGCGACACCGGACAT
>DCZG01000016.1 GCA_002331575.1 Atopobium sp. UBA2090
AAGCAGCATGGGGAACAGCGTCGACGGCGGCGGGACGCGGCGTTCGAACGCCATCGCTGCGACGGAGGGCATCGCAACCAACCTGCTGGGGAAGAACTCCACGGCCAACCCCGATGCCGTGCAGATGGCCCTCATCACCTTCAACAGCACGGCTACCGTCAGCCAGGGATGGACGACGAGCCTCAGCTCGTTCGACTCGTCCCTCGAGAACTCTTCGACGGCATATGGAACTAACTGGGAGGCCGCCCTCAGCGCGGCCTACTCGCTTGCGAATGACGGCGACCCCACCTACGTGATTTTCGTTACCGACGGCCAACCGACGATGAGCATGGGTTCAACGACCATCAGCACTCAGAATTCCGCCACCTACGCCCGACTGGCCTCCACCTATGCTAGGGCGCTCGTGACGGGTACGGCAGGGTCCGTGACTGGTCCGACGAGTAACGGAGGCCAGAGCACCTCCCTCGCTGGCAAGGGCTACAGGGCTCTCTACGGCATCTATGCCTATGGCACTGAGGTCGACTACCTCGATGACGTCGTTGACTTCGCCAATGGCAACGCATGGTCCGCAGGTACTGGGACCCGCGTCGTGTCGAACTACTACAGGGCGAGCAGCACCACCGCGCTCCAGAACGCCCTCACCTCGATCCTCACCTCGATCACCACGGCAACGTCCTTCCAGGGCGTCACCATCACCGACGGCCTCACCGGCATGACCCAGTCGACCACCGTCGACGGCAAGGCCTCCGACTTCACCTATACGATCACGTCAGCCAGCGGCGAGAAGACCGTGGTCACGCTCAACGATGATGGCACGATCGCGACGATCGACGGCAGCGCGACCTCGAGTTCCAAGACCCTCACGGACTCGGTGGGCAACACCCTGACGCTTAAGGTCGGCGACGCCTTCCCCGGCGCGTCCAACACGGAAGGGACCGTCACCTGGGATACCTCGACGCTCCCCACCAAGAATGCGGCGGGAACCTCCACTCCCGGTGCGCTCCTCGGCGGCTACACCTACACCGTGAGCTTCGTGGTGTGGCCGAGCCAGGACGCCTACGACCTCGTGGCGCAGCTCGAGAACGGCACCGTGAGTTTCGACGACCTCAGTGCCGACCAGCAGGCGCAGATCGTCGTGACCGACACCGGTTACGGCCTCAAGACCAACACCGGGGCGGAAGTCGCCTACACCGCCGTCAAGACCGTCACCACGAACGGCACGACGACCACGACGAAGGCGACCGGCACCTCCGCCTTCGACAGCCCCGACCCGATCGCCCTCGCCTCCACGACCCTCACCGTCGAAAAGGCCTGGAAGGATGACCTCAACAGCGCCGCCGACCGTCCCGGCTCGATCACCCTCGAGGTCACCCAGGACGGGGAGGACTTTTGCCGCGTGACCCTCGAAGAGGGCAACGACTGGACCGCCACGGTCTACATCGCCCCGGGCATCGTCGTGACGCCGGGCGACTACGGTACCGACGCCACCGGGGTGCTCGAGTCCGGGCACGCGTACTCGGTGTCCGAAGCGGGGACCGACGCCAGCTATGAGCTCTCGGTCACGCCCGTACAGCCCATGATCAACGGCACGACGACGACCGATACCACAGACCTCGTCGACCTTCTCAGCAACACCGTCTGGACGGGCGGCAAGGCCACCCTTGCGGCGACCAACACCCTCAAGGGTCGCCTCGAGGTCAGCAAGAACGTCGTCGGTGACGGCGCTAGCACCGACGACACGTTCACCTTCGTCATCGGACTCACCGACTCCGAGGGGAACGCGGTCTCCACCGACACCGCCAACACGACGCTCGAATACCTCGTCTACGACGCCAATGGCAACGTATCCTCTCGCGGCGACATCGATGGCGGTACTGCCACCGTTGCCATCACGGCCTCGCAGAGCATCCTCGTCGTGGACATTCCGACCGGCACCAACTACGTCGTCTATGAGGACGACGTCCCGGACGGTTACAAGCCCACCAGCGTCTCGGGCGATACCGGAACAATCGCTGCCGACGCGCAGGCCTCGGCTGCCTTCACCAACACCTATGCCCCCGGGTTCCTCGAGTACACGACGTCCTACACGGTGACGAAGACCTGGGATGACGACGACAACGCACAGGGCGTGCGCCCCGACAAGCTCGACGTGACCCTCGAGTACTCCACTGATGGCGGTACGAACTGGCAGACCTACGGCACGGCGACGCTCGAGGCGCCGACAGATAACCCTCAGAGCAATACTTGGTCATACGCTTTTGAGAACCTGCCGATGTTCAACGAGGACGGCAGCGAGATCATGTACCGTGCCACCGAAGACGAGCCGGCCAACTATACCGGGACGACTACGGTTACTCCGACCCACTTCGAGCTGAGCACTGACGCCACGGCCATCACGAGGGTGACGACGTGCAGCGACACGACCTTCTCCATCCAGAGCGATGGGGTCGGCGTGGCCATCGCGAAGCTCACGACGGGCAACAACTACTTCATCTGGACCTCGAAGCCCCTCACCTCTGAAGAGAAGACGGTCGTCAACGCCATCGCTAGGTCCTTCTTCTCCGCGTTCGACGCGTCTAACACCACTTACAGCTCCGGGAATCCCGCGACGTACGTCAACGGAAAGCAGGGGAGCGTCACCATCTCGGCGGACGCCCAGACGGGCGTGCATATCGATTTCACGGCCGAGAGGGTCTGGGCGCAGTGGGCGTACGGCACCATAACGACGACCGCGAGCTCGACGCCTGGCACCACCAGCCTCACGAATACGCTGGAGACGGGCTCTCTCTCCATCACCAAGGCCGTCGAGGCGGATGGAGGCGAGGTAGTCCCCGAGGGCTCGACATTCGACTTCGTGGTAACACTCACCGACGCAGACGGCAGCGAGCTCGGGGGAACGTACTCCTACACCGTTCTCGACGAGAACGGGAGTGACGTGACTCCTGCGACCGCCACGATCACCAGCGGCGATACCATCACGTTGCAGATCGGCTGGAAGGCGACCATCACTGGAATTGCCGCGGGCACCACCTATGACGTCAGCGAGACGTCCATGCCCGACGGCTTCTCGTATTCCGACCAGACCTCGGATGACGATGACGCGATTATCCAGGGCGGTACCAACCCCACCGTGACCGTCACCAACACGTACGAGACCACCGACGTCAGCATCACGAAAACGTGGGATGACTCGGACGATCAGGACGGCATTCGTCCGACCGCCGAGGACTTCGCTGGCATGGTCACCCTGAAAGCGGATGATGTCGAGGTCACCGGCGTGACGCCGGACGTGACTGACAACGGGGATAACACCTACACGGTCACCTTCAGTAGCCTGCCCAAGACAACGAGCACGACGAGCGCGAGCGGTGTCACGACCACGAGGGACATTGTCTACTCGATTGGCGAGACAAGCGTCCCCACCGGATATACGACGGGGAATGCTTCAGCGCCCGACGGCGGCGGCATTGACAACTCCCACACGCCAGCGACGACGTCCGTCACGGCCACCAAGATCTGGGATGACTCCGATAACCAGGACGGCATTCGTGCGGACGTAACGCTTCGTCTCGCCAAGACGGTCGATGGAGTGACGTCCGTCGTCGATGGCCAGGAAAAGACCATCAGTGCGACCGCCACCGGTGATGACCTCACGGTGACCTGGACCAACCTGCCCGCCTACGAGAGCGGCTCGAAGATCACGTATAGCGTGACCGAGGACGCTATCGAAGGCTACTCTGCGTCCATCACCTCAATTGCAGTTGACGATGGAACCTTGGTTACCATCACCAATATTCACACGCCCGAGGTAACGTCCGCCACGGCCGCCAAGGTCTGGGACGACAACGACGACCAGGACGGAATTCGTCCGGCCTCCGTTACGCTCCAGCTCCAGAAGAGCGTGGGCGGCGCCGCGGCAGTCGACGTGGAGGGCATGACCCTCACGCTCGAAGCAGACAACAAGTGGACCGACACGATCTCCGACCTGCCCGCCTACGAGGGCGGCAAGGCCGTGACCTACTCCTTCGTCGAGACGAGCGTGCCCGACGGCTATGCTGCCTCCTACTCCGCGGACGGGCTCACCGTCACCAACGCCCACACCCCCGAGACCACGAGCGTCTCTGGCACCAAGGTCTGGGACGACGGCTCCAACCAGGACGGGAAGCGCCCGACCTCCGTGGTCATCACGCTCACGGGCACCGTCGGGGAGGACGCGGTCGTCTCAACGGCGAGCAAGACCGTGACCGGCACGGGCGACACCTGGGCCTACTCCTTCGACAACCTCCCCAAGTACTCCGGAGGGGAGCTGATCACCTACACCGTCTCGGAGACGAGCGTGCCGGACGGCTACACCTCCAGCGTCGACGGCTACACCGTCACGAACACCCACACGCCCGAGGTCGTCAGCGTCTCCGGCACCAAGACCTGGGACGATGCCAACGACCAGGACGGCATGCGCCCGGGCGAGATCACCGTGAGGCTCACGGGATCCGACGGCAGCTCGCACGAGACCACGACGAATGCCGCCGAGGATTGGAAGTACTCGTTCGACAATCTCCCCAAGTACAGCCAAGGCACCGAGATCACGTATACGCTCACTGAGGACGCCGTCGTCGGCTACACGCCGTCCTATGACGGCTACGACGTGACCAACTCGTACACGCCGGGCGAGACCTCGGTCTCGGTGACGAAGCTCTGGAATGACGGCAACGACCAGGACGGCATTCGCCCCGACTCCGTCACCGTCCAGCTCTACGCCGGCAACGACCCCTACGGTGACCCCGTCGAGCTCTCCGAGGATGACGGCTGGACCTACACCTGGACGTCGCTGCCCGTCAACAAGCCCAAGAGCTCCGACGCCGATGAGACCGAGACCGTCGTGTACACGGTCCGGGAGACGTCGACTCCCGACGGTTACTCGTCCGCCGTCAGCGGCGACGCCACAGAAGGCTTCACCGTCACCAACACGCACGCGCCCGCCACGACGTCGGTCTCCGCGACCAAGACCTGGGACGACGCCGACGACCAGGACGGCATCCGCCCCGCGAGCATCACCTACCACCTCCTCGCGGACGGGATTGAGATCGACTCCCAGACGGTCACGGCCGATGATGGGTGGTCCTACGCGTGGGATGACCTCCCCGCGAACAGCACTGGCACTCACATCGACTACACGGTGACGGAGGACAAGGTCGACGGGTACGCGACCTCCTCGAAGGACTCTGTGACCGATGACGGCAAGTCCTTCTCCTTCACCAACACGCATGCCCCCGAGGTCACCGAGGTGTCCGGGACCAAGACCTGGGTCGACGGCGACGACCAGGACGGCATCCGCCCCGACTCCGTCACCGTGAGCCTGCTCGCGAACGGCACGGTCATCAGGACCGCCGAGGCCACGGCGGAGAACGACTGGACCTACGACTTCGCCGACCTGCCGAAGTACTCCGCCGGAAAGGTGGTCTCCTACTCCGTCGAGGAGGTGCCCGTCACCGGCTACCAGGCGACCAAGAGCGGCTTCGACCTCACCAACACGCACGTGCCCGCGTCGGGCGACATCACCGTGACCAAGGCGTGGAGCGACTCGAACGACAAGGACGGCATCCGCCCCGCGAGCGTGACCGTGCACCTCTACGCCGACGGCGTCGACACGGGCAGGAGCGTCACGCTCTCCGCGGACGACTCCTGGACCGCGACCTTCTCGGGCCTCGCGAGCTACTCCAATGGAACTGCCGTCACCTACTCGGTGGTCGAGGACGCGGTGAGCGGCTACACTGTCGCCTACACGAGCGAGTCGGCCGGGAGCATCACGGTGACCAACACGCATGTGCCCACCGTCACGCCGAAGGTTCCCGACACCGGAGACTCTACCGCCACGGGCATGGGGATTCTCGCCATCATCGGTGCTGCGACGGTGCTCGCGGGATACCGCAGACGTCGTGACGAGTAGGCTCGTCCGATCGATTCGCGTTCCACCAGGGAGCCGTCCGCAGGGACGGCTCCCTTTTTTCGGCACCGTGCCGCTGTTCGCGAGCGGGCGCCCGCTTGTGGTTTCGTCTTGCGTACAGCGGCGTTCAACGAAAGTAACCACTCGAGTTCTGATCGGTGGATTAGCGTCTGGTACTGGTATCCTTAGTGTTCCAACGCGGATGATCGCCTACGGATGAGCAGTTCCTCGGGAGGTTGGCATGGTCAAGACATTGGTTCTCGTGAGGCATGGTGACGCCGAGCCCGCGGTCGAGGGCGTGGACGGCTCGCTCCGCAATCTCACGCGCGCCGGTTCGGATGCGCTCGCGGCGGCATACCCCTCCGTGTTCTCCAAGCTCGATCCCACGGGCGCCGAGGTCTGGAGCAGTCCTGCCGTGCGTGCCCTTCAGACTGCCGAGATCGCCTCCCGTGCCATGGGCATCTCCGACATCGAGACCCACCAGTCGCTCTACGACCAGAACCTCGACGCGTTCCTCGCCGAGCTCGACGCGGCCAAGGCGCCGACCGTCATCGTCGTGGGGCACGTGCCCTTCATGGATCGTCTCGTCGAGCGTCTGCTCGGCGAGCCGCATCCCTTCGGCAAGGGAGCCGTGGCGGCGCTCGACATGCCCAGCGACCCGACGCATCACGCCACGCTCCTGTGGTCCGCGGACGCCCCCGACACCTCTCGCTGGGATTCCCTCCAAACGGTCGACGCTGCCGTCGCGCACGTGGCGCAGAAGCTCGACACTGCGATGGACGCCTTTCTCGCCAATCCCGAGGAGGAGGTGCGCCTGCTCGAGCTGCGTCAGGCCATCCGCCGCATGAGGTCGGTCTATGCGTTCCTCCGCCCATGGCAGTCCGGCAAGCAGAACAAGCTCACCGAGAAGGCCCTCAAGGGCATGCAGGTCGCGACGAACCGTCTGCGTGCCGTCGACATCTTCTCCGACACGGTCGACGGTCTCGTCGAGACGGGCGAGCTGGGCGAGAACAGTCTGCTCCCCATGGCCTGTGCCAACGAACGCCAGCTCGAGCTCGAGTCCGTGCTCGCGCTCTACAAGAAGAAGAAGTCGAGGAGCTTGCTCAAGAAGGCGCGCGAGGCGTTCCCCGCCTTCAAGTGGCGCAAGTCGGTTCGTGCCGCAGGCCTCTTCCAGGCCGACTTCCAGCAGCGCTTTGACGAGGAGATGAGCGCCCTCGACGAGGACCTCTTCGGTCTCGACCTCGCGGATGCCAAGGCGGTGACCAACGCCCGGCGTGACGCCAAGGAGGTCCACTACGTCGCCAGTCGTCTCGGCGTCGTCCTCGGCCCCGAGCGCGCGCAGATGAGCGCCTTCATGGACGAGATTCAGAACGAGCTCGGCTCGCTCAGCATCGCCTCTGACAACCAGAAGCTCGCGAACGAGTTCTCGAAGAGCCCCCGGTTCCGCGGTGTCCGCGCCGACCTCGGGGTCGTCGCTCGCGACCAGGCCGAGGTCGTCTCGGCCACGCTGTCCGGCCTTCGCCGCCGCGAGGCGCGCTCGGCCAAGGGCAAGACGGCCAAGAAGGACAAGGACTCCAAGAACTAGGAGATCTGCATGGAATATCGCATCGAGCACGACTCGATGGGAGAGATGCGCGTGCCCGCGGATGCCCTCTGGGGGGCGCAGACCGAGCGGAGCCACGAGAACTTCCCCATCGGGACGGAGCGCATGCCGCGGGAGGTCATTCGTGCCTTCGCGGTGCTCAAGAAGGCTGCGGCGCGCGCGAACGCACGGCTCGGACGTCTGTCCGACGACGACGCCGCGCTCATAGGCCAGGTGGCGGACGAGATCCTCGCCGGAGACCTCGACGAGAACTTCCCCCTCGTGGTGTGGCAGACCGGTTCTGGCACGCAGTCGAACATGAACGNNAACGAGGTCATCGCCAACCGCGGCAACGCCATCGCGGGCGAGCGGCGCCTCCATCCCAACGACACGGTGAACATGAGCCAGTCGTCGAACGACACCTTTCCGACGGCCATGCACATCGCCGCCGTCACGACCGTCACGCATGACCTCCTGCCTGCGATCGACCAGCTTCGCGCAACCTTCCTCCGGCTCGAGGAGGAGAACGTCGGCGTGGTCAAGAGTGGC
>DCZG01000145.1:0-2791 GCA_002331575.1 Atopobium sp. UBA2090
GCTCGTGAGCGAGATCAAGGATCTCTACCTTGACGCCTACTACGGCCGCGAGCCCAGCTCCTACGAGGATTAGTCCCATCGGCGGATTTCAGACAGGGAGAAGTGACGTTCCATGAACCTACCAGCGGACAAGAAGGCCATCGTGCGTCGTGGCAACAAGATCGTGTACGACTGCGGCGACCGCATCATCAAGGTGTTCAACGAGAACAAACCAGCTGCCGACGTGTTCAACGAGGCTCTCAACCTCGCGCGCGTCGAGGAAGCGGACGCGGATGTTCCCAGGATTCTCGAAGTATCCGAGAGCGAGGCGGGATGGGCTCTTGCCACGGAGAAGGTCCCCGGCGTCACGCTTGCCGAGCGGATGGAGGCTGATCCCAAGAACCTCGACGCTTACCTCGAGCAGTTCGTCGACCTGCAGCTCAAGCTCCAGACCCTCCGTTCGCCACTTTTGACGCAGCAGAAGGACAAGTTCGTGCGCATGATCAACACCGTCGAGGAGATCGACAAGACCACCCGCTACGAGGTCCTCATGANNAGCATGCCCAAGCACAACAAGCTCTGCCACGGTGACTTCAATCCCACCAACGTCATCGTCGGTGACGACGGCAAGCTCTCCGTCTGCGACTGGGCCCACGCCACGCAGGGCAACGGCTCAGCTGATGCTGCCACCACCTACCTCCTCTTCGAGATCGAGGGGAAAAACGACGTCGCCGAACGCTATCTCGATCTGTATTGCCAGAAAGCTCCGACGAACCGCAGGTACGTGTTGGATTGGATCGCCATCGTCGCGGCATCCGAGCTGGCGCGCAAGCGTGTCGGAGACAGGGGCTTGCTTCTCGGCTGGGCAACGGCTGCGGACTATGAGTAGACGCTGACGTCGGTTTCCTCTTTTGCGTCCCAATCGCTCGCGGCGGCGGATTCCCTTCCGTCGCCGCGAGTTCCTCGAAACGGCTGAGAAACCCGAGCATGGGAGCGGATGGGGAACGCAGGTACTTCGACCCCCGTCCCTGCTCGACGCCCCAGGCGGCCGTCGCTACCATGGCAGACAAGGGCGGGCTCTCGATCGTCAACATCGCGTCCACGGGAGGAATCTACCCCGACCTCTCCCGCGAGAGCTATGGCCTCGCGAAGGCCGCGATCATCCGCCTCACCAAGGACACCGCCATCCAATACGCGCGCAAGGGCGTGCGCGCGAATGCCGTGTGCCCCGGCTGCATCGCGACCGACGCGGTGAAGAGGAACATGAGCGAGGAGTTCACGAAGGCGTTCCTGTCGACCGTCCCCCTGGGAAGGCTCGGCGAGCCCGAGGACATCGCGAACGCCGTGCTGTTCTACGCGTCTGACATGAGCGCCTACGTCACCGGCGGGGTCATGGAGTGCTCGGGCGGCTCTGGGCTCGGCACGCCGATGTACCCGCTGTACCAGGCCATGAGCAGGAAGGGCTAGACTCTGGACTGCTTTGAACGTGAGCGTACTGGTTCGTAGGGGAGACAAACGGGATGGGGGGGCATGCTACGCGGCGTGCCCCCCCATCGCACGAGAAGAGAAGATACTCCCTGGATGGATTCCCTAACCAGTCGCACCAGCTAGAGCGCCCGCGCTCTTCGGAGTGACGCCCTTGCTGCTCAGCGGCTAATCGTTCTCTTCTAGAACCTTACCAAGAAGTCGTTCGAGTTCGGCGAGCTCCGCGGGAGAGAGCTTGTCCTCAAACGCCGCGTTCGTCGACATCAGCGCTGCCTTTGCGGGCTCGTAGAGCTCTATGCCATGCGGCGTGAGCTTGAGTTGGTAGAAGCGGCCGTCAGCCTTGTCCTTGATCTTGTAGACGACGTCATTGGCCATCATCGACTTGATCATGGCCGTGACGGTGGGGTTGGTGAGCCCCATCTCGTGCTCGAGGTCCTTCTGGTAGACGGGTTTGCTCTCGTGCTCCTTGAGGAAGCAGACGATGATTGCCTGCTGCTGAGAGAGATGGTAGGGCGCGAGACGCGCGTTCATTCCGCGATAGACTCGCTGGTCGATGACGTGGATGCTGCGCGAGAGCATCGATGTTGCCGGTCCCCAGAATCTGCTATCCTCAGCGTCCATTTGAATTCCCCTCGTCCAAGTCTCTGTGACAAACAATAACATAGTGCACGATGCAATTACGATATCACTGTCAAAGACAGTACCGAAATATCTCGAAAAAAAAGGCTAAAAGTGCCCTTGCATTTCTCAATAGATAGCATACTATGTATATTGAAGAAGGGGAGCGCGCCCCCTCGCGAACAGACCGCAGGTTCCAGACGAGAAGGGTCCGACAATGGCAAAGAAGGATTTCGCTGCGATGGCGTCCTCAGTACTCGAGGGCGTTGGCGGCAAGGAGAATGTGAGCTTCGTCATGCACTGCGCAACGAGGCTGCGCTTCCAGGTGAAGGATGACACGAAGGTCGACGTCAACGCGATAAAGGGAATCCCCGGGGTCATTGACGTCATCGTTCAGAACGGCCAGTACCAGGTGTGCATCGGTCCAGACGTTGCGAAGGCATACGACGAGGTCACCAAGCTCGGAGTGGGAGAGGGTGGCGAGGTCGCCGACGACGGCGCTGCCGCGACCAAGAAGAGCTTCGGCGACCGATTCTTCGAGGTCGTCTCGGGTATCTTCACGCCCATCGTGCCCATCCTCATGGCATCGGGCATGATCGGTGCCCTTCTCACCATTCTCAAGCTCTGCGGACTCATCTCCGAGACGAGCTCGACCTACTACGTCCTCAACACGATCTATGACGCGGGCTTCTACTTCCTGCCCATCTAC
>DCZG01000145.1:2847-19705 GCA_002331575.1 Atopobium sp. UBA2090
CTTTCGAACTTCTCGTCGCTCGGTGTCTCTCAGCTTGACTTCCTCGGCATTCCCATCGCTGCGGTGTCCTACAGCAAGACGGTCCTCCCGATCATCCTCGGTGTGTGGCTGCTGTCCTATGTCGACCGCTTCTTCAACAAGATCTTCCCGAGCATCATCCGCTCGTTCATGGCTCCCACCTGCACCATGCTGGNNGCTGGTCGTCGTTCCTCTCATGCTCATCGTCATCGGGCCTCTCGGCAACTTCGTGGGAACTGGCCTCGGCGCGGCCGTGTCGTGGCTTGGCGATAACCTCGGCTTCCTCGCCGTCGGCATCATCGCTTTCTTCACGCCGCTCATGATCGCAACAGGCACGCACTCGTTCGCCTTCCCCGTCATCGTCGCCACTCTCACGACACTCGGCTTCGACCAGATTCTCATGCCCTCCATGCTTGCCGAGAACCTCGCAATGGCGGGCGCTGCCATGGCAGTCGCTCTTGCGACGAAGGACAAGGACAAGCGCGGCGCCGACATCTCTGCTGGTCTGACAGCCATCCTCGGCATCTCGGAGCCCGCCATGTACANNCGGCGTCAACATCCCCGGCAAGGGCGCCTTCCTCGGCTCGATGATTGGCTCTGGCATCGGCGGTCTGTTTGCTGGCCTGTTCGGATTCCGCATGTACATGATCGCCTCGGCGAGCGTGATCGGCATCCCCGCCATGTTCGGTGACAAGGGCATCGCAAACGTCATCGTCGGCCTGCTCACCATGGTCATCGCCTTCGCCTCGTCTTTCCTCGCCACGAGGATTCTGAGCAAGACCAACGTCAAGGGACCCAAGATCAACGCCCCCAAGCAGGACCAAGAGTAGCAAGCAACGACCCGGCCGGGCCCTGGGAAGGGCTCGGCCGCACCCCGATGGCAGCATGATTCAGAGAGGCAGAGATGAACGAGACGCGAAAGGCATTCGATGAGGGGTTCTACTGGGGCGGTTCCACCTCCGCCTTCCAGTTCGAGGGCGGGGCCAGAGAGGGTGGCAAGGGCAGGAGCGTCTACGACGTCGACCTGCCGAGCGGTGCGGACTTCTCCATCGCCTCCGACTTCTACCACAACTGGGAGCAGGACATCGACCTGCTCGCGGGGATGGGCTTCAACTCTTTCAGGATGTCCATTGCCTGGACGAGGCTCTTCTCGAACGGGGATGACCCAGAGGTCAGCGAGGAGGGGGCGGCCTTCTACCGTCGCGTCTTCGAGCGGCTGGTTGCCCGCGGGATAGCGCCGGTGGTCACGCTCTACCACTGGGACCTCCCGCTCGCGCTTGCAAAGCGTGGCGGCTGGCTCGATGGCCAGACCGTCGATGCGTTTCTTCGCTACTGCGAGACGTGCTTCAGTCTCTATGGTGACCTTGTTAAGAACTGGCTCACGCTCAACGAGGACAACCTCTCGCTCATGATGCCGGGCTTCCAGGTGGCGGGACCTCGGGCGTTCGGTCCCGATGCTCCGAGGCTCTCACGGGCAGAGGGGTTCGCCATCTATCACAACACGAACCTCGCCCATTTTGGGGCGGTTCGCCTATGCCATGAACTGGTGCCTGACGCCCGGATCGGATGCATGCTGGCCAGCTCGCTCGCATATCCCCTCACTCCCGACCCGCGGGACGTCCTCGCGGCGCAACGTCACAACCGCGCGACCATGTACGACTACCTCGACCTTCTCACGAGCGGAGGCTACCCGGTCGCTCAGCTCGACGAGATGCGAGAGGCAGGCTTCGAGCCCTCGACGATGCTGCCCGACGGTACGCTCCTCTCGGACGCGGGGTGCCGCATGGACTTCATCTCGCTCAGCTACTACTTCTCGATCTGCCAGGCCGATGGTTCGAGGGCGGATGCTCCCTCCGGTCATACCGTTCAGACGATGTTCTCGAGCTACGACAACCCCAGGTTGGAGAAGTCCTCTTTCGGCTGGACCATCGACCCCCTAGGCTTGAGAATCCTCCTGGGAGATCTCTACGGCCGCTACCGCCTTCCGCTCATGGTGGTCGAGAACGGTCTGGGGGTGACCGACGACGTCCTCGGAGAGGACGGCTGCGTCCACGACCCCTATCGCATCGAGTATCTGCGCCAGCACATCTCGGCGGTGCGCGATGCCGTGCTCGAGGACAAAGTCGACGTGCTCGGCTACTTGCCGTGGGGCTGCATCGACCTCCTGAGCGCGAGCGGCGACGCAAGCAAGCGCTATGGATTCGTCTACGTGGACTTCGGCTCGGAAGGGCTGCCTCGCCACAAGAAGGACAGCTACGAATGGTACAGACGCGTCATCGCCTCGAATGGCGCTGACCTGGGAGGGGAGTAGGAATGTATGTTGTGATGGTGAGAAACGACGTCGAGCCGGGATGCCGAGACGGATACGTCGAGGAGTCGAGGGCATTTGCGGCTGACATGCGCAGCGTGCCAGGCTGCCTCGACGCCCAGGTCTTGGAGGGTGCCGGAGAGCAGTGCGACGGCAGTGTTACCAACCTCGAGATCTGGGAGAGCAAGGCCGCGCATGACGCCTACGACGGCGCTGCCTTTCTCGCTCACAAGGCAGCACTCAAGAAGGGGTTTCTTGGGAACGAGACCTCGTCATGGGTCTCGCTCTAGAACAGCGAACCTGACACCGAAGCGTAACCCTGGAGCTGGGCTGGGAATGAAAGTTCCCAGCCCAGCTGTTGGCTTTGCTCGGGATGGCTGTCTTTAGTTGGGAGCACCAATGCGCCTGCGCCAATCGGATGAGCCATAGAAGAGGCCCTCGAGCGTGACGAGTGAGTGTAGCTTGCTGTACCGGTATACGGCGACGTAACTCTCGACCTTTATCCATCGGAGAGCTCCGTCTGGTATCTCGTCGGAGAAACGCTCGATGGTGGAACCGACAAACGGCATTGAGGCAAGGAGAGCCTCAACGTCCTCCTCGCGGTCGAGCAGTGCGAGCGCGGAAGCTCTGCCGTAGTTCTCGAGGCGAAAGACCGCTGCGGTCTCGAGGCGTGATTCGTATTCCTCGGTGGTGATGACCCTACAGGCCATGTTTCGCTCTTATGCGCGCGGTGGCATCGCCCTTCTCGCTCACCCTACCCGCGGAGGCCTGTTCGTCCGAGCGGGCGATCATCGCGCGAAACTCCTCCTCAGAGCCAAGGGCAAGGGGGTCCTCTGGTACGGCCACGACCTCGACTCGCTTTCCGTCGCTCAGATATGCAATTTCCTGGCCGACACTGACGCCGAGGATTTCCCGAATCTCCTTGGGAAGCGTCGTCTGTCCCGATCTGTTGACCCTACTCACCGCAACCGTCATGGCCGCCCCTCTCTACTGTAATATCAATGATATCATGAATATCATGACTTCGTGTCTGATGCGGTGCGGGATTGGCACTTTTGGTCCCTAAGACAGGGATCTGTGCCTGTGTCACAAGAGGTGATTCCTCGTTTCCAATCGGCACGACCGCCAACGATGTGTACCACAACGCCAAGACGGGCTTCCGCTCGCACTACCTCTCGTTCGACGCAGGTGCCCGTCTCGAGATCACCGCATAGGGGAGGCGAGGTAGCGCCCAATCACGCTGCGACCGTCCACGGCGATTTCGGCGGGCGTCCCCGTCGCGATGATCTGCCCACCGTCAGCGCCGCCGCCCGGACCCATGTCGATGAGGTAGTCGGCGTTCGAGATGACGTCGAGATCGTGCTCGATGACGATCACGGTCGCGCCGCTGGACACGAGACGGTCGAACACCTGCAGGAGCGCGCGGACGTCAAGCGGATGGAGGCCGATGGTCGGTTCGTCGAAGACGAACAGCGTGTCCGTCTGCTGCCGACCCATCTCGGACGCCAGTTTGAGCCGCTGCGCTTCGCCGCCTGACAGGCTGGGCGTCTCCTCGCCCAGGGTCAGGTAGCCGAGTCCCAGGTCCTGCAGGACCTGCAGCCTCTGGCTCACGGTCTTCAGGTCGGAGCAGGCCTCGAGGGCGTGTCTCACGTCCATGTCCATGAGCTCTGGCAGGGAGTGCTCCTGTCCGGCTTTGTTTCTGCGCCTGATCGCATCCGCTGCCCTTGCGTAGCGGGAGCCGTGGCAGCCAGGACAGGGTATCTCGACGTTTGGAAGGAACTGCACGTCCAGGCTGATGGTGCCCGTGCCATCGCAGGTGGGGCAGCGAAGCGAGCCCGTGTTGTAGGAGAAGTCCCCGGCCTTGTGCCCCTTCGCCTTCGCGTCCGCGGTCCGCGCGAATGCCTTGCGAAGCTCGTCGTGCACGTTGGCATAGGTCGCGACGGTAGAGCGCACGTTGATGCCGATGGGCGTGGCGTCGATGAGCTTCACCTGACGGATGCCGTCTGCCGAGACGGACTTCACGTGCTCCGGCAACCTGCCGCCGGAGATTTCGGCTTCGAGCGCCGGGACCAGGCTTTCCAGGATCAGCGTCGTCTTTCCGGAGCCGGATGCGCCGGTGATGACGGTCAGCCTGCCCTTCGGGATGTCGACCTCCAACGGCTTGACCGTATGGATCGGGCCCGTGGAGAGGTGGATCGCCCCCTCGGCGAACAGCTCGGACGAGCTTGCCTGCTCTCTGACGAGGACCTCGGCCTCGTGGGACAGGAACGGACCGATCTGTGAGATTGGGTTCTCCTCGATTTCCGCAACGGACCCCTCGGCGATGATGTGCCCGCCGTCCGCCCCCGCCCCCGGCCCCAGTTCGATGAGCCAGTCCGCCTTCCCTAGAATCTGTGCGTCATGGTCGACGAGTACGACGGAGTTGCCGTCGGCGACAAGGTCGCTTATGACGCCGTTGAGTCCCTTGATGTTGGCGGGGTGCAGTCCGATGGAGGGCTCGTCGAGCACGTAGAGGACGCCGGTCGTGCGATTCCTCACCGCACGCGCCAGCTGCATTCGCTGACGCTCGCCCGTCGAGAGCGTCGAGGCGGTGCGGTCGAGTGAGAGGTACCCCAGCCCCAGGTCCATCAGTCGTCCGGCGATGGTCTGGAACGACTCTGCGATGGCCTCCGCCATCGGCTGCATCTCCTCCGGCAGGGTCTTCGGCATGTCCGCCACCCACCCCACCAGATCGGAGAGCGCCATGGTGCATGCCTCGTCCAGCGAGATGCCGCAGAGCCTCGGTGCCCTTGCGGCCTCCGAGAGACGCGTGCCGCCGCAGTCCGGGCAGACGTCCTCCCTCAGGAACTTCTCCACCCGCCTCATGCCTTTGTCGTCCTTCACCTTGGCGAGGGCGTTCTCCACGGTGTAGATGGCGTTGTAGTAGGTGAAGTCCAGCTCTCCGGCCTGGTTGGAGTTCTTCGAGTGGTAGAAGATGTGCCTCTTCTCCGCCGGGCCGTGAAAGACGATCTCGCGTTCCTGTGCAGTCAGCTCGGAGAAGGGCACGTCGGTGCGCACGCCCATCGCCCGGCACACGTCGGTCATCAGCGACCACATGAGCTGGTTCCACGGGGCGACGGCTCCGTCATCGATGGACAGGGACTCGTCGGGGACGAGCGTCGAGGGGTCGACGGTTCGGACCGTCCCTATGCCGCCGCAGGTTCGGCAGGCACCTTGGCTGTTGAACGCCAGCTCCTCCGCCGAAGGCGCGTAGAAGGTCTCGCCGCAGACGGGACAGGTGAGTGGCTGCCCCGCCGCGACCAAAAGCGAGGGAGGCAGATAGTGGCCGTTCGGGCAGCGATGGCTTGCGAGTCGGGAGAACATCAGGCGAAGGGTGTTCAAAAGCTCCGTCCCGGTGCCGAAGGTGCTGCGGATGCCAGGCACGCCAGGCCGCTGATGCAGGGCAAGCGCTGCAGGAACATACAAGACCTCGTCCACCTGCGCCCGTGCCGCCTGCGTCATGCGGCGGCGAGTGTAGGTCGAGAGGGCGTCGAGGTACCGTCGCGAGCCCTCGGCATAGAGAACGCCGAGGGCCAGCGAGGACTTCCCCGAGCCGGAGACGCCCGCGATTCCGACGACCTTGCCCAACGGCACGGACACGTCGACGTTCTTCAGGTTGTGCACTCGTGCCCCGCGGACCTCGATGGCCTGCGGCGCGGATCTATCCTCTGGTGAACGTTGTTCCATGGTCCTCACAGCCGTCGAAGGTAACGGTCCATTATCTTCCAGTATCTAATACCTTGTTGGATAATGGCCGCGATTGGTCTCTGCCGTTCATGCTCCAGGAATCTCGTATCCGCATTCCTGGCAGTGCCCGCTCGTCCATTTGATGAGCGCGCCGCACGACGGGCGCCTGGTCCGAATCGTGCTAGTCCTGGTCCGTAAATCGCGCCACCCGCAGCTGCTCAGACACTATCCTTGGTTGACGGATCCAAAGACGGAAGGCGGAACGAATGAAGATCGAGCATGTCGCGATGTACGTGAACGACCTCGAGGGCGCGAAGGGGTTCTTCGAGACCTATCTCGGCGCGACCGCCAACGACATGTACCACAACGCCAAGACCGGCTTCCGCTCGTACTTCCTCTCCTTCGACGAGGGCGCCCGTCTCGAGATCATGAACAAGCCGTCCATGGAGGACCCCGAGAAGACCCTCAATCGCACCGGTCTTATCCACCTCGCGTTCAGCGCGGGCTCTCACGAAGGCGTCGACGAGCTCACGACACGGCTCAGGGACGCCGGCTACGAGGTCGTGAGCGGTCCCCGCACCACGGGCGACGGCTACTACGAGAGCTGCGTCGTCGCCCTCGAGGGCAACCAGATCGAAATCACCGCGTAGGCGATTGCCGCACGTCTCGAGGTTCGAACTTGGCCATGCGTCCGTGAGGCTCGTACGCACATCGAAGAAGGCTATCCAACAATCGAGAGGAGAGGTACATGGCATCGTCTGCATTCCCCGAAGGCTTCCTGTGGGGTGGAGCAACCGCGGCCAACCAGTGTGAGGGCGGCTATGACGCGGATGGTCGCGGGCTCGCCAACGTGGACGTCATCCCGCACGGCCCGGACCGCATCTACGTGCTTCTCGGCGACACGCACATCACCCACATCGACTCCACGCACAACTTCCCCGCGCTCGAGTCGGTCGACTTCTACCATCGGTGGAAGGAGGACATCGGCTACTACGCGGAGATGGGCTTCAAGACCTATCGCATGTCCATCGCCTGGACGCGCATCTTCCCGAACGGCGACGAGGACGAGCCCAACGAGGCCGGGCTCAGGTTCTACGAGGACGTCTTCAGGGAGTGCCAGTCCCACGGCATCGAGCCTCTCGTCACCATCACGCACTTCGACTGCCCGATGCACCTCATCACCGAGTACGGCGGCTGGAAGAACCGCAGGCTCATCGACTTCTACGAGAAGCTCGTGACGGTCCTTTTCAAGCGCTACAAGGGGCTCGTCCACTACTGGCTCACGTTCAACGAGATCAACATGATCCTCGCGCTGCCGTTCATGGGAGCGGGCCTCATGTTCGAGCCCGGCGAGGACAAGCGCGCCTCCGAGTTCAGGGCAGCCCATCATGAGCTGGTGGCATCCGCGCTCGCCACCAAGATCGGCCACGAGATCGACCCAGACAACAAGATCGGCTGCATGCTCGCGGGAGGGCGCTACTATCCGGCCACGAGCGACCCCGCCGACGTCCTTGCCGCGATGGAGATGGACGACGACAACTACTACCTCATCGACGTGCAGGCACGGGGCTCCTATCCGGCCTACGCGGTCAAGCGCTTCGAGCGCGAGGGCGTCCAGATTCCCTGGGAGGAGGGCGACAGGGAGCTCCTGGCCGAGAACACCGTCGACTTCGTGAGCTTCAGCTACTACTCCTCGCGCATGATGAGCGCCGAGGCCATGGAGTCGACCAATAGCACCTCCAACGCGTTTCCCACGCTCAGGAACCCCCACCTCAAGCAGAGCGAGTGGGGCTGGGCGATCGACCCGCTGGGCCTCCGCATCACGCTGCGCTCCCTCCACGAGCGCTACCAGAAGCCGCTCTTCGTGGTCGAGAACGGACTCGGTGCCAAGGACGAGCTCGTCGATGACGGCAAGGGCTCCAAGACGGTCGAGGACGACTATCGCATCGACTACCTGCGCCAGCACATCCAGGCCATGAGGGATGCCATCGAGCTCGATGTGGTCGAGCTGCTGGGATACACCACGTGGGGGCCGATCGACCTGGTATCGGCGGGAACTGGGGAGATGAGCAAGCGCTACGGCTTCGTCTATGTGGACAAGGACGATGCCGGAGAGGGTTCGCTCGACCGCTATCGCAAGAAGAGCTTCTGGTGGTACAAGAAGGTCATCGAGTCGAACGGTAGCGACCTCGCCTAGGACTTCGGAGGCCTGGCGCGACATCGCGTCGCGCCAGGCCGAGGGAAGGGATTCCGCGCGAGCAACGCCTGGTATGGGAGGGCTTTCAGTCGAACTTCTCGAAGTATCCCTTTCGCGTGAAGGCGAAGCGGGTGCTCTTCACCCGCGCGCTGATGCCGAGCGGGACCCCGATGAAGCACACGGCCAGGCACACGAAGAGGACGACGCCCGAGAGGATCTGGCCTGCGGGAATGGCGTTTGTCGCCAGCCACCACCAGCTGTAGGTCGAGAGCGGCAGGAGGCAGAGGTAGGTGTTTGCCAGGCCCGGCGCATAGAGCGTCCGCTTGCCGGCATCGCGGAAGCGCCGGTACATGAGGATGCCGCCGCGCGTGTGGCCGATGCACTCACCGACGCCGAACATGCCGGCCAAGGTCACGAGCATGGCGTCGGGGACGATTCCCGTGAGCACGAGCACCGAGATGAGCGTCAGCAGACCCAGGTTGGTGATCATGTTGGTGAGCATGTTCTGGGGGTAGACCATCGGGTCCTCTGACCCCACGCCGAGGTTGTTCTGGTAGAAGAAGCCCGCGGGCCAGGTGTTCTCCTCGAAGACGTGCGCCGCCAGGAAGATGACGAGAAGGCAGCCGATGATCTTCGGCGTGCCCCATGATGCCAGTCCGATGGGCAGCGCGCAGAGCATGACGACGCCTTCCAGGTACACGACGTAGAGCCAGGCCCTGTCGCACCACCAGTGCAGTTTGTCGTCCATCTCGCCCATCCTCCTGCAGCCATTGCCCAGCCAGTTAATACTCGATTGTACGTGGCCTGTTCGGCCGCGAAAACGGCCGAAGCCAGCCGACGTGGCTAGTTACCGGGAAGGGGCGGGCGCTAGGAGCGCAGCTCATCCATGCAGGCTCGAATCGCGGGCAGCTGCTGGAGCTTGGTCACCGCGTCGGCGTACTCGGCGGGCTTCTTTCCTCGGAGGGTGTTCACCAACCCGCCAGCCACGAAGCCGAGCAGCAGCGTCTTGCTCTGTCGGTCTTCTTCCGAGGAGCAGGGCACCATCTCCACGAGCTGTTCCGTGAAGTGCGACATCAACGTGCCCTGTAGGGCGGTCCCGTTACCGGCGAGCACGAGGCCGACGCGCGCGAACTTGCCTCTCACCACGGGCGTGCCGGCGATGGGTTGGAGCGAGGGAAGTTTGCCGATTGGCGCCGACACCAGGGACTGCGCGAGCTCGATTGGGAGCGCGCTGCTGACGGCTTCGTTTGCGAGCGCGTCCAGACTCTCAAAGTGGTAGTAGAACGTGTTCTTGTTGAGTCCCGACTCGCGGCAGATCTCTCGCACGCTCATCTGCGTGTAGGGTTCGGCTTCCAGCAGTTCCCAGAAAGCGTCGATCAGCTTTTCGCGCGCCTGCACGTCTCCGCGTCTGTACTTCGGTCTCGCCATGACAATGCTCCAGTGGTCGACTTCGCCCAAACCAGCAGTGAAACTGGACTAGACGGCTCATTATACGTTGCCATGGAGTTCGTGCGCGGTGTGCCTCGTCTCTCCCCTTACGAGTCCACGAGCGAGTGATCGATGAGCGTCATGGCGACGACCGTGACCCCGAGCGCCACCACGACCCATCCGATGACGTGCAGACCGCCGTCGCTCGCTGCGTTGCCGAAGGCCATCGCGGTCGTGACGGAAGCACCGATCGACCCGAAGTAGACGAACGTGCGGAGAAGCCCCGCGGCGACGCCCATCTGCGCGGGTTCTGCCTGGTCGTAGAGGACGAGTTGCGATGACGATGCGGCTGCGCCGAGCGTGATTCCGAGCGCTGCGGAGGCGACGAGTGCAATCGCGGGTAGCCCGGCGTCGCCGAGGTTGGCCATGAGGACCCCGCCGACAGCCATGCCAGCTCCGGCAGCCAGGAACGGGCTTCTTACCAGGCCACGGCTCGAGACGTAGGTCGACACCAACGCAGAGACGATTCCCATGGGCACGATCACGAACCCAGCAGCGTCCGAGGCGAAGCCATGGGCGCCCTCGAGCCACTCGGGGAGTCCGTAGAGCACCACGTAGGAGCCGAGCATCGCAAGCGACGAGCGGACGTAGTTGAGGATGAGCGGCCTGTTCGAGGCAAGCGCCCGCACGTCGAAGAACGGCGAGGTGCTTCTGAGCTCCCACCACACGAAGACTGCGCCGAGGGCGATTGCGGCAAGTAGCACGACCCATGCGGGGCTGGGAAACGAGAAGAGAAACGCGAGAAGCACGATCATCGTGCACGCGAATCCTGCGATGCCCACCAGGTCGATGCTCCTGGCGAGCTCTCGCGCGCCGCACCGCGGCACGGGGGCGTCGCGGGGGATTCCGACGAGCACAAGGGCGACGGTCGTGAGGGCGACGGGTACGTTGACCAGGAACGTCGAGCGCCACCCGAGTGCGGTGACGAGTGCTCCGCCGATGGGAGGGCCGATCGCCATGAGCGCGAGACCGACCACGGCGAGGGCTGCGAGGACACCCCTCGGCGCGGAGGCGAGCCCATAGTCCGCCGCCCTTCTCCGCACGAGAAGCATCGCCGAGGGATACCCGGTCGACGTGCCGATTCCGATGACGACGCGCGCCACCGTCAGGGTCGCGAGGTCCGTCGCCAAGCCTCCGAGCAGCCCGCCCGCGAGCACCAGGAGAGCGCCGCAGAGGAGGACCCTTCTGCCGCCGAACTGCTCGGACAGCTTGCCGGCGGTCGGCTGCGCGATGGAGCAGGCGAGATACAACGACGTGACGAGCACCTGAACGCTTCCGGCTCCAACGGCGAAGTCGGTCGCGATGGGGCCCAGCGCCGTCGAGATGAGCGTGCTGTTGACGGGATTGAGCCCGACGCCGAGCAGCAGCGCCGCGACGAAGACGCCGGGAAACGGCGTCGGGCCGTCGACGGCCTTTTTGTGAGACCTCAACGCAGAACGCCTCGATTCCCAAGGTCGTATGACGCGATGCGGTCGAGCAGCTGGATGGCGGACGAGAGCGCGGGCAGCTCCTCGGGGCCTACGGACCCGGAGATGGCGCGTGCGAGCCACTCTTCCTCGCTCTCGGAGAGCCTGGCGAGAAGGTCGCGTCCCTTCGGCGTGAGACTCACGAGCTTGCGCCGGCGATCGTTGGGGTCGGGACTCAGCACGAGGACGTCCATCGGACGAAGCATCTCGATACGCTGCGCGACGGCCTGCTGAGACACGTGCTCGCTCGCAGCAAGATCCGAGGCGCTCATGGGACCTCGCTCGACGAGCCGGCGCATCATGGCCACCTGAGAGACGGTGATGCCCTCGCCTGGCCCCCCGGACTCGGTGCGGATTCTGGCGCGAAGCCGACTCATCGCGACCGCGAGCTCGACCGCGAGCTCCGCTGGGGTTGTTCCTTGCTGTGACGATTCAGACATGTCCCTACCTCCGTGAGACAGCCTAACATCAACAAGCAAGTTACACAAGTAACTTGTTAAATCGTGAATAGCAATAGGCTGCCGAAAAGGCCTTTCAGTGACCAATGGCTACGCTGTGAGACAATCTGAGTGAACGACCGCGTGCGGAGGGGAGACGGACATGCTTCTGAGACAGCTTCGGTACTTCGTAGCCATCGCCGACTGCGGGAGCTTCACCAAGGCAGCCGACGAGTGCTTCGTCTCGGAGTCCGCCCTCTCACAGCAGATGAAGGCGCTCGAGAGAGACCTCGGCGTCGAGCTCGTGCGGAGGAAGGGGCGTGGCTTCGAACTTACGCTCGCTGGTACATACCTCGTCGGTCGCGCGCGAGAGATCATCCGGGAGGTCGACGAAGCCCGCGACGAGGTCGTGCGCCTCGGGCAGGACGACGAGCTGCGCCTGCGCGTGGGCTACCTCTCCTCCTTCTCAGGTCTCGAGCTCTCGAGGGCGGTCGCGAGGTTCTCAAGCATCTATCCCGAGGTCTCGATCGATGTCGCCGCCGGCAGTCATGAGGAGCTCTACGGGCGGCTGACCTCTGGGTCTATCGACCTCGTCCTCAGCGACCAGAGACGCGCCTTCTCGGCTGACTACGAGAACCTCATCCTTGTGACCTATCCCTCGCAGGCGGAGATTTCCTGCAGGAGCGACCTTGCTGTGAGAGATTGCCTTGATGTGCCCGACCTACGGCGCCTCCCCTGCATCGTCGTGGCCCCCCAGGGCCAGGAACAGGCCGAGCGCGAGTACTACGGCTCCTATCTCGGACTCGGCTCGGACCTCCTCTTCGTCGACAGCCTCGACGAGGGCAGGCTCATGGTCATCGGCAACCGTGGCTACCTTCCCGTGTGGGTTGCCCCTGACGCGCCAGCTTCCGATGCTGCGGTCCGTCGCCTCCCCCTGCTCAAGGCTGGTGAGCCGATCTCCAGAACCTACTGCGCCTTCTGGCCAAAGGCCAGGAGCGGCTACTACGTCGAGGAGTTCGCCGAGGCGTTGCGCCGGGAGTATCTGGATGGGGAGAAGGACTCCTAGGCCTTCTCGACCCGCGTCTGAGCCTCGTTCACGCAGCGAAGCGCGTTGAGGCTTCTCGGGTAGCCGATGTAAGGAAGATCTTGCGAGACCACCTTGATGAGGAAGGCCTTGTCGTTGCCGATGCGGATGTTTGCGGCGGCATGGCTCGTGAGCTGTGGCTCGCATCCGCCCTGTGCGGCGAGGAAGCNNGAAGGTGACCATCTCGCGCTGGCGATGGTCGAGTCCTCCTCTTGTGTAGTAGTCGCCGAAGCAGTTGTCGACGAGCCAGCGGTTGATGTGGCGGCTCTCCTCGGGTCCGGACCCTGCGAAGCCGCGCATTGACTCGCCGAATATCTCGATCTGGGCCTGCTCGCCTGCCTCGTGGCGGGTGTCGGGTGTGGTCGTTGCCTGGCCGGGGAGGGGCAGCTCGACGCCCTGCTCGGCGAGGACCTCGTTCGTGGCCCTGAGAAACGGGAGGACGCGTCCGATGCCGAGGTAGTCGACGCCTTGGTAGACGACCTCCTTGATTTCCACGGGCGTGACGCCGAAGCGCATCGCCGCGGGGACCATCGCGCGGAACTCGTCGATTCCCTGGCAGCCCATGAGCGTCGCGAGGATGCAGATGAAGCGGACCTTGTCGTCGAGGTCGTCGGAATTCGTCACCTCGTCGAACGCGAAGTTGTCGAAGCGCTCGATGAACTCGGGGTCGGTCCGCAGGAAGTCCGACACGTAGCCGGGGAACATCCTCTCGTGGTAGGCCCTCGCTGCCTCGGTGATCTGTGTCTGGTGGTCCATGCTGGTCCTCTCCTTGGTTTGCCTTCGTGGCTTGTGTCCATTCTTCTCTGTGCGGCTGGGCCGAGCAATTCCGTTTCAAGGGGCCATCGATAAGCATCGCTCATCAGTCGGCGTCGAAAACGGAATTGTTCGCGGCTGGGGCCGCCCCGTATGATGCAGCCAACCACAACGAGAGGAGCATCCCATGGCATCCAACAAGCAAAGCAGGACCTGGCTCATCACAGGCGTGTCCAGCGGCTTCGGCCGTACCATGACCGAGCAGCTGCTCGAGGCCGGCGAGACCGTCGTCGGCACCGTCCGATCCACCGCGAAGGTTGTCGACCTCATCAAGTCCTATCCCGAGACGTTCGACTGCCGCATCCTCGACGTCATCGACGTCGCGGCGGTCGAGGAGGTCGTCGGCCGTGCCTTCGACGTGCACGGTCACGTCGACGTCGTCGTGAGCAACGCGGGCTACGGGCTCTTTGGCGCGGCCGAGGAGCTCTCCGACGACGAGGTGGCAAAGATCATCGCCACGAACCTCGCCGGCCCCATCACGCTCATCCGAGCAGTCATTCCTCGCCTGCGCGAGCAGGGCGGCGGGCGCATCATCCAGATATCGAGCTACGGCGGCACGGTCGCCTACCCGGGCAACTCCCTCTACCACGCAACCAAGTGGGGCATCGAGGGCTTCTGCGAGAGCGTCGCTCAGGAGGTCGGCGGGTTCGGCATCGGGATGACCATCGTCGAACCTGGCGGCGCCCGCACGGAGTTCCGCTATGGGAGCGCCCGGGTCGCGCGTCTCATGCCCGAGTACGATGGCACCCCCACGCACGACTTCCTGAAGATGCTCGACCCCGCGAACGGCCTCGCGCCGGGAGACCCCGCCCGCATGGCGGCGCGCATCATCGAGAGCGTCGACATCGAGCCCGCGCCCCTGCGCATGGTGCTCGGCAGCCAGGCGCTCGCCGGCTCCATCGCGGCGCTCGAGGGACGCCTCGCGGGCTTTCGAGCTCAGACCGAGCTCGCCGCCTCGACCGACTTCCCCGCAGGGGAGTAGAACCGCCCGACCACAGACCAGACAGGAGACACCATGCCAGAGACCAGGAAGCTCGTCGCGTACTTCTCCCGCGCGGGCCAGAACTATGTGGGCGGCAGCATCGTCGACCTGCCCGAGGGCAACAGCAAGGTGGCCGCGGAGGCGATTGCCGAGAAGGACGGCGCCGACCTGTTCGAGATCGAGACCGTCGACGCCTATCCGACCGACTACACCGAGTGTACCGAGGTCGCTGCCGCCGAGAAGCGCACAGGTGTCCGTCCCGAGCTTGCCACCGACATCGACACCGACCCGTACGACGTCATCTATCTGTGCTACCCCAACTGGTGGGGGACCTGCCCCATGGCGGTCCTCGCGTTCCTCGAGGGCCACGACTTCTCGGACAAGGTTATCCGTCCGCTCTGCACGAACGAGGGCAGTGGCATGGGCTCGAGCGAGCGGGACATCCGCGAGGCTGCGCCAGGGGCGATGGTGGGTGAGGGCCTTGCCGTCACGGGAGGCGCTGTGGTTCGCTCGCGTGACGTCATCCAGAGGTGGGCGGAAGAATAGGGGAACATCGTAGGGACGGAGCGCAGTGACTGAGAGTTGTCTCCTGCGGCCTTAACCTGGCAACGGCGCTGCGCTTGTCATGTCCTGAAGGGCGCGACGAGCGCAGCGACCGTCTTGCCCGCGAAGCCCTGCGACCACTCCTCGAGTGAGAAGGAGCTGTCATCGATGCAGCGGTAGTAGGTGGCGCCGTTGATTGCGAACACGATGTCGCGCGCGATGAGGCCCGTGGGCATATCCGGGCGAAGCTCGCCCTTCTCGACCGCCTCGACGAGAAGTCTCTCGAGGTTGGCGATGTCATCGTCGAAGTGCGTGCCGTCCCGGCTCTCGTGGACGGGCAGCTGGTGCGCGAGCGCCTGCTGGTACCAGTAGGCCGAGATGTTCACGCTGTCCTTGAGCACGTTCCCGAACCAGAGCGTGACGTAGGCGCAAAGGCGCTCCTCGACGGTGGGCAGGCCCCGCTCGGCCACGCGGGCGGGGATGTCGTCGAAGCGCTCCCGCTCGATGTAGCCGAAGATGGCGTCCTTGCCGGGGAAGTAGTGATAGAGCGTGCCGCGGCCGATGCCGCATGCGGCGGCGATGTCATCAACCGTCACCTGGTCATAGCCCTTCTCGGCGATGAGGCGCTGCATGGCGTCGATGATCGTCTGCCTCGTCGCCCGCGCCTGGAGCTGTCGCTTGTTCGGCATGCTATCCCACCCTGATGAGGCCGCGGTCCACGTAGCCCTGCACGGCGAGGCGGATGGTCTCGACGTTGGTGTACCTGGGCTCGTATCCCAGAAGTCTGCGCTCCTTGTCGATGGAGTAGTAGCCGCTGCGGGCGAGGTGCAGGTAGGCATGCTCCGCCTGGTTCTCGTCGTCGAGCAGCCCCTTGAACTCGTCCCACGGCAGGAACCTGACCTCGGGGCTCGTGCCGAAGAAGTCGGCGAGAAGTTCGACGTAGCCGAAGAGGGTGATCGCGCCGCCGCTCATGGCGTGAAAGCTCTGGCCAAGTGCTGCCTTGCGGTGGGTGATCGCGCGGAGAAACACCTGCGCCACGTCGTAGCCGTGCACGTGGTGAAGTGTCTCCATGCCGAAGTTCGGGAGCTCCACCACGCCGCCGTCGGCGACCTTCTGGAAGGGCTTGAGGTTGATGGTGCCCCAGGGACCGATGATGTCCCAGCCAGGTCCGCTGATCTGGCCCGGCATGATCACCGTGGCGGGAAACTCGTTCTCCCGCCACTCGTCCATGAGGTAGTTCTCGGAGGCGAGCTTGTCTTTGCCGTAGTGGCAGAGGGGCGCGCGACGCTCGCCCTCGTCGTTGGTGGGCAGCACCGTGGCGCGCCCGTGCTCCCAGCAGGATCCGCAGTAGAGGTAGTGCGCACAGCTGCCGCCGGAGAGCGCCCCCACCATCTCCCTGGTCTGGGAGACGTCGAAGTTGATGAGGTCCACCACCACGTCGGGGCTCATGGCCGCGATCCTCCGCGCGAAGGCGGGCTCGCCGGATCGGTCCATGAGGACCTTCTCGACGTGGTCCCACGCGGGGCTGGGCTCGTAGGGGCGGGGCTCGTGGCGCGTGATGGCGACGACGTCGTATCCGGCGTCGACGAGCATGGGGACGAGGTAGGTTCCGATGTGCCCTGCGGCTCCGGTGACGACGACTTTCATGGGGCCCTTTCGCCTGCGTTTCGCGGTATGACCAGTGTAGGGGGAGAAGTCTATTTCATCGAATACAATTCGACGAATTGGTACCTCTCCACTCGTCGAGCATATTTACAGGAATCCATGTCAATTAGCGGTTGATTGTCAGGGCAAGT
>DCZG01000121.1:0-152 GCA_002331575.1 Atopobium sp. UBA2090
CTTGCCGTTGGTGCCCGTGATCCCCACCCAGTGCTCGGGGCTCTCACGGAAGGCGAACTCGGGCTCACCGATCGTCTCGCGCGCATGCGCCTTCGCCGCCGAGAAGAAGCCGGAGAACTCGGAGATGCCCGGAGAGGCCACGACGAGGTCGT
>DCZG01000121.1:159-15394 GCA_002331575.1 Atopobium sp. UBA2090
TCCTCGGTCCCGAGGACGCAGCGCACGCCCTCGGCCTCGAGCGCGCGGCTCTCGTCGCCGGCGGACGAGCGAGCGCCGCCGTAGAGGGTGACGGAACGCACCCGCGCCGGCATGAGGGTCACAAGGTAGCGGCAGACCGCGATTCCCGTCCCACCCATGCCGAGCACGCAGACGTCTCCGAGGTACTGTGTCGAGCTGGTCACGAAAGGCCTCCTAGCCGAGCTGGAAGTAGAGGGCGAAGCCGAGCGCGGCGAAGGCCGCGGAGACGATCCAGAAGCGGAAGACGACCTTCGTCTCGGACCAGCCCTTCTTCTCGAAGTGGTGATGGATGGGCGCCATGAGGAAGACCCTCTTGCCCGTGAACTTGAAGCTCGCGACCTGGATCAGGACCGAGAGGGCCTCGGCGATGAAGAGACCGCCCATGACGAGCGAGGTGACCTCGGTCTTGGTGAGGACGGCGAGCGCGGCGAAGGCGGCGCCGAGGGCGAGCGAGCCCGTGTCGCCCATGAAGATCGAGGCGGGGTACGAGTTGTACCAGAGGAAGCCGACGCAGGCGCCGGCGATGGCGCCGGCGAACACGGCGAGGTTGAGCTCGTCGTAGCTGAATGCGACCATGGCCATCACGAGCATCACGACCATGGTGCAGCCGCCGGCGAGACCGTCGAGGCCGTCGGTGAGGTTGACGGCATTGGAGAGTCCCGCCATGAGGAGGAACACGAAGAAGACGTAGAGCCACGGGATGTGGATGGCGTTCCCGCCGATCATGACCGTAGTGGTGAGCACGCCGAGGTCGACGGAGAGGCCGCCTGGGAAGCGCACCAGGGCGGAGATGCCGCAGAGGTTGACGGCGAGGATGCAGAAGAGCACCGAGATGACAGCGAGGCCGACCATCTTCTGCAGCGGCGTGAGGCCGAGCGAGCGCTTGTGCGCGACCGACTCGATGTCGTCGAGGAGCCCGAGCGAGCCCGTGGCGAGGGTCGCGACCACGGCGAGGATGAGGTCGGTGGTCCACGTGGCGAGAAGGACGCAGGTCACGAGCATGCCCACGAGGATGATGATGCCGCCCATGGTGGGCGTCCCCTGCTTCACGAGGTGGCTCTGCGGGCCGTCCGCGCGCACCTGCTGGCCGATCCCGTCCTTGCGGAGGAGCCGGATGTAGTGCGGCATGAGCACGAGGACCACGATCGCCGAGATGGCGACGGCAAGGAACACCTGGTAGGTTGGGTACTGTGGGTTACCGATCATCAGACGAGCACTTCCCTCACGAATTCGTCGAGTCCTGCGGAACGAGAGGCCTTCACGAGAACGAGGTCACCCTCGGCGAGAACGTCACGCAGGGTGGCGATGGCGTCCTCGACCGTGGGGAACGAGGTGATGAGATCGTCGGAGAAGCCCATGGTGCGAGCCGCCTCCGCCATGCCCGAGGCGAGCTCCCCGCCCACGAAGACGAGCATGTCGAGGGGCTTGGCGGCCGCGTAGGCCCCGACGAGGGCGTGGAGACGCCCCTCCTGGGCACCGAGCTCGCCCATCTCGCCGAGCACCGCGATCCTGCGACCGTCGCAGCGCATCTCGGAGAGCACGTCGAGCGCCGCCGCCATCGAGCCGGGGCTCGCGTTGTAGGAGTCGTCGATGACGCGGACGCCCGTGGGCGAGGTGATCACCGAGAGCCGCATGCGCGTGGCGGGCATCGCGGCGATGGCGTCGGCCGCGACGTCGCGGTCCATGCCGAGGAGGTCGATCACGGCCATGGCGAGAAGGAAGTCGCCCACGACCTTGCGACCGGGAATGCTGAGCGTGACGCGCCGAGACCAGCCGTCAGCCATGCTCACGCCGAAGGACGGCCTGCCCTCCTCGTCGACGGACACGTCATCCGCGCGCACCTCGTCCGTCTCGCGCATGCCGACGTGGCGCACGCGAACCCCCGCCGGACGCGCGAAGCCGTCCTCGATGAACGACGCGAAGTCGTTGTCGCTCGCGAGCACGAGGCAGGGGGAAAGCGTCCCGCGTGCCTCCATGCCCGAGACGATCTCCGCCTTCGCGCGGGCGATGTTCTCGCGTGAGCCGAGAAGGCCGATGTGGCTCGTCCCGACGTTGGTGATCACCGCGAGCGTGGGCCTGCAGGCCGCGGCGAGGCGATCGATCTCGTGCGGATGGTTCATGCCGAGCTCGCAGACGAGCACCTCGGCGTCCTCGGGCGCCGAGAGAACCGTGAGCGGTAGACCGATGAGGTTGTTGAGGTTGCCGGCGGTGGCATGGACGCGGGCGCCGGTGGCGATGCCCGTGCGAAGCATGTCCTTGGTGGTGGTCTTGCCCACCGACCCCGTCACGCCGACGACGGTCCAGGCGGGATGGCGCCGACGCCACTCCCCCGCGAGGCGCAGGAGGAACTCCTCGCAGTCGTCGTCCTCGGCGCGCAGCACGGCGCACCCGCTCTCGCGCGCGGCGTCGAGCACGTCCGAGGGCACGTCGGCACTCGCGACGACGGCACCCGCACCGGCCGCGATCGCCCGGGCGAGATAGGCATTGCCGTCCACCTGCTCGCCTTTGAAGGCGACGAAGACCGAGCCGGACTCGACGGCGCGAGAGTCGATGACGACCTCGCCTCGTATGGTCGAGGCAGACATGACGAGGGCAGCGGCCCCGGTCGCTTCGCAGATCTCCTGCGTGGTTAGGCAGATCATCCGTCCTCCTAGGTGGTCGAGGTCGCGGGCGGGATGTTCAGGTCGGTCACGGCCTCGGACATGATGGTCGCGAAGAGCGGCGCGGCCGAGTCCTTCGCCAGATAGGCGACGCCGTTGAGGCCGACGTAGACGAGGACTTGGGGGTCGCTCGCGTTCGCGAAGCCGCAGAGCGACGCGGTGTAGTTGTACTCGGCATAGCCGCCCTCGGACGAGCTCTGCTCGCCCGTGCCGGTCTTGCCCGCTATGTCATAGCCTTCGACCTGGCCGTTCTTGCCCGTTCCCTCTTTCATGACCGTACGCATCATGTCGGTGACCTGGTCGGCCGTGTCCTTCGAGATGGGTCCCGCGACCGGGTCCCACTCGACCTCCTCGTCGCCCTTCATGGCGAGGAAGTGCGGGGTCACGAGCGACCCGCCGTTGGCGACGGCGGAGAACGCCCGGGCGATCTGGATCATCGGCACCGCGACGCCCTGACCGAAGGCCATCGAACCAGCCGTGGAACCATCGTAGTCCTCGTATGCCTTGACGATTCCATTGACCTCGCCGGGATAGTCGATGCCGGTCTTGTGTCCGATGCCGAAGGCGTCCACGCCCTCCGAGAAGATCTTGGCTCCGATGACGTTCTGCACGAGATAGGCCATGGCGACGTTGGAAGACCGCCTGAGCATCTCGCGGATGGTCATGTCCATCGTGTAGTCGCGCGAGTCGTCGTCAGTCACGGTGTCGTCGCCGACCTGGATCGTCTCGGGGATGGGATAGGTCGAGTTGGAGTCAAAGAGGCCGGCCTCGATGCCGGTCGAGGTCGTGATGACCTTGAAGACCGAGCCCGGCTCGTAGGACATCGAGACGAGCTTGAGGGTGAGACCGTCGGAGTCGACCGTCGAGAGGTCGGAGACGTCGGCGAGGGGCGTCGAGCAGGCACAGTGGATCTCGCCGGTCTTGGGGTTCATCACGAGGATGGACCCGGACTCCGCCTCGTAGGTCTTCACTGCGTCGACGAGCGCCGTCTCGGCCTTCTCCTGGATGTTGACGTCGATGCCGAGAATGACGTCGGTGCCGTCCACGGCGTCGGTGACCTCGTAGGTCCCGCCCGCTATAGGAGTCCCGCCGAGGCCGGTCTCCATGATCATCTCGCCGTCTGTGCCGGTGAGGATGTCGTCGTACTGGAGCTCGAGTCCCGTGATGCCCTGTCCGTCGGTCCCCACCACGCCGAGGATCTGGCCGCAGGTACCACCATAGGGGTAGACGCGCTTGGTGTCGTCGAGGTAGTAGACGCCTTCGATGTCCTTGTCGCTGAGCTCGGACTTGAGTCGCTTCACGACGTCGGTGTCCACCTGACGCTGGATGTAGACGAAGGTGGTGTCCTTCGTCACGTCGGCGAGGTAGTCGTTGTAGTCTCCCCCGAGGATGCTCGCGAGCACGGTGGCGAGGCCCGACGGGTCGTGGACGTTCTGGGGGTTGCAGTAGATCGTGGAGCAGTCGATGCTCATCGCGAGGACGTTGCCGTTGCGGTCGTAGATGGTCCCGCGCTTGGCGTGGAGCGTTGCCACGTTGGTGCGGTTGGACTCGGCGGCGGACGCGAGGTCGGCGCCATCCACTATCTGGAGGTAGAAGAGCCGGGCCGCCACGACGCCGAAGAGCGCGATGAAGCCGCGCCGGGTCATCGTCATCCCGCGGTCGAAGTCCCCCGAGTCCCTGCGGCCGGGGCGTTGCTGCCTCCGACGGCTGCGGGAACGAGAGGCCTCGTCATACGAGGCCTCTGGGACTACCCTCCGCCTGGGGCGGTTATTTCCATCTCTGCTCGTCACGGGGAAGAGTCTACGCCTCGTCCGCGGTCGCGTCCGTCTCCCCAGCTGTCTGCGCAGCTTCACCATCAGTCTGGGAGGCGTCCCCAGACTCGGAATCGGTCTGCGCGGAAGACTCGTCGACGGTCGTCGAGGCGCTGCCCGCGGCAGTCGCATCAGTGGCGGAGAGGTCAAGGACGTCGTAGCTGTCGGAGAGGACCATGCCGTAGTTCTGGGTGGCGATCCGGTCGATGCGCGACGCGCTCGAGAGGATCGAGTGCTCGACCTGGAGGTCGTCGTTGTACGACTCGGCCTCCTTGATCTGGGAACGCAGCGTGACGTTGCCCTGGAGGAGCGACACCGAGGCGGTGGTGAGGGCGACCCTGCACACGCCGAGGGTGATGAGGGCCATCGAGATCGCCACTGCCACCTTCACGCGGGTGAGGAACTCTGCGGAGACGCCCTTGCGGGCGAGAGCGTCGAGGCCGCCGCCAGCGACGACGGAGAACGAGGGACGCTGCGCGCGCGTTTCCTCGTGCCTCGTGGCACGCCTCTCGGCGGTCTCCATGTCGAGGGCTTCTGACCCCTGATACCTCATCGTGTGTCCCATCCCGCGGCGGTCTGCCGCGTCATTGCAGGTCTAGTGCGTTGGTGGTGCGTTGGTGGTGCGTTTGAGCTGCGTTTGTGGTGTGGTTCTGCTGCGTTGGTGCTATGCGAACGGCCTCTCGACCGGTCGTACCTTGTTCCTCGCGTCCGCGGCGTCGAGCTTGACCGCCACGCGCGTGAGCGCGCTTCTCGCCCGGGGGTTCCGAGCGACCTCCTCGTCGGTTGCGACGAGGGGCTTGCGCGTCCTGACTTCGACTATCGGCACGTTGCCGCACACGCACACCGGAAGGTCCGGCGGGCAGGTGCAACCCTGTGAGAGCTCCGAGAAGACATGCTTGACGATGCGGTCCTCGAGCGAGTGGTACGAGATGACGCAGATCCTCCCGCCGGGGTTCGCCCAGCGGACGGCCGCGCGCAGACCGGAGTCGAGTGCGTCGAGCTCATGGTTCACCTCGATGCGCAGGGCCTGGAAGGTCTTGCGGGCGGGGTGGCCGCCGTGTCTTCTCGCCGCCGCGGGAATCGCCCGCTTGATGACGTCGACGAGCTGGAAGGTCGTCTCGATGGGCGCCTTCTGGCGGGTGGTCACGACCTCGCGGGCTATGCGGCTCGCGAAGCGCTCGTCACCATACATGCGCAGGATTCGGATGAGGTCGGTTTCGGTGTAGTTGTTTATGACCTCTGCTGCGGTTTGGGTGTGTTTATCCGAATCCATTCGCATGTCCAACGGGGCATCCTCGTTGTACGAGAAGCCCCTCTCCGGAAAATCGAGCTGGGGTGACGAGACGCCGAGGTCGAAGAGGAAGCAGTCGACGCCGGGAATCTGCGCCTCCACGAGAAGGTCGTCCAGGTCGGCGAAGTTCCCCTTGAGGAACCTGTGGGTCGCCTCGGGAACCTCGCGCGAGAAGCGCTCCGAGGCTGCGGCGAGCGCCGCGTCGTCCTGGTCGATCCCGATGGAGAGGCCGTCTGGGGCCACCCTTCTCGCCAGTTCCACCGAGTGCCCGGCCCCTCCGAGGGTGCAGTCGCAGACTGTCTCCCCAGGCTGTGGGTCGAGCTCGCGGAGGACCTCGGCGAGCATCACGGGTACGTGCCGATATTCGTCTGTCAAGGCGCTCTCCCCCATGGCTAGTCGACGAAGAACAGCGACTCGAACTTCTCGGCCGCGTCTTCCGGCTTGAACTTCGCGTTCCACCTCTCGGCGTTCCAGATCTCGAAGTGGTCGCCTGCGCCGACGACCATGAGGTCGCCGTCGAGCCCAAGCCGCTCGCGATGGCCACGGGCGGTCTCGTCGATCTTCCCGAGGGCGACGCGGCCGGCGGAGTCGATCTCCACCGTGGTCGTCATCGAGTTGAGGTAGAGCAGCGCGTCGTTGTCCTCGCGATTCCTCGGGTTGAGGCCCAGGTTGTTCTCCCACGTCTCGAACGCCTCGGGGGTAAAGCCATGGAGCGCATCCTTCCAAGGAACGAGCATCACCGTCTCGCCGAACTGCTTGCGCATGATGACGGGAAGGGTGACGCGAGACTTGGAATCCAGGCTGCGCTGGTACTGGCCAGTGAGCATGTGATCCTCCTCCCGCGCGATGACGACACTCGTCCCCTTTCGGAACGTGAACAAACTATACGCCAAATCCCACACCTGGACACACTAAAAAACACTTGGCGACACGTTTGGTAGCCTCAGCTCCCCCAGCGGCAATCGGAGAGAATGCGGAACACAAAATGTTGTGCGGCACGCGTGTTCGCACACCACGTGCGGATGGCGAGAGGAGCCCCGTCGCAGTGACGCGGGCTCCTCATTATGGCGATGATGTGAATGCGCTGCTAGAGATGGCAGCCAGTGAGAATACCCCACTTTACCTGCGGTTTTATCAGACAGCTGCCGAAGGGGCTACCCGTGCACGTGGGCGCGGGGGTGCGCCTCGAGATAGGCCATGCGCACGTGGGTGCGGTCGATGTGGGTGTAGAGCTGGGTGGTCGAGATGTTCGCGTGACCGAGGAGCTCCTGCACGATGCGCAGGTCCGCCCCGCCCTCGAGGACGTGGGTGGCGAAGCTGTGCCTCAGGGTGTGGGGATGGAGCCCCGTGATGCCGACCATGCGACCGGAGCGCTCCACGATCGTGTGGACCGACTGGCGGCTGATCCTGCCACCGTGGGTGTTGAGGAAGACGGCTGGGGTGGGGACGCGTCCCACGAGACCGCTCCGCCACTCGTCGAGGTAGTCCGCCAGAGCCGCCGCCGCAGTCCCCATGATGGGGACGACACGCTCCTTAGACCCTTTGCCGAAGACGCGGAGCACCTCCTCGTCGAGCAGCACCTGCCTCTGGTCGAGGTCGCAGAGCTCGGAGACACGCAGTCCGCAACCGTAGAGCACCTCGAGCATGGTGCGATCGCGCTGGCCGGCAGGAGTCCGGGGGAAGGGCTGGTCGAGAAGGGCGGCGGCCTGCTCGCGCGAGATCACGTCGGGCAGTCGGGAGGGCTTGGCGGGCAGGGGCAGGTCGGCCGTGGGATGGACCTCGGTGATCTGCTCGGCCACCATGAAGCGGTGGAAGCCCTTGATCGCCGACACCGCGCGCTCGACCGACGCGGGGGCGAGCCCCATGTCCTCGAGCGCCTCGATGTGGCTGCGAACCTCCTCGCGCGTGACGGCATCGGGAGTCGTGACGCCATCCTGCGCGAGGAAGGTGAGATAGCGGTCGAGATCGCGTCCGTATGCCTCGACCGTGTTCGGGGAGCTCCCCCGCTCCACGGAGAGGTAGTCGAGGTACTCCCCGCGGGCGTGCGCGAGGTCCACGGACCTACTCCCTCGGCATCACGTCGTGACGGTCGCAGCCCTCTCGGTGGGCGATGGCGGCACGGACGAACTCGCGGAAGAGCGGCGCGGGATGCGTCGGGCGGCTCTTGAACTCCGGATGCGCCTGGCTCGCAACGAACCAGGGGTGGACGCTCTCGGGCAGCTCGATCATCTCGACGAGGCGCTCGTCGGGAGAGAGACCGGAGATCACGAGACCAGCCGCGACGAGCTGCTGGCGGAAGGCGTTGTTGACCTCGTAACGGTGACGATGGCGCTCGTAGATAAGGTTCTCGCCGTAGGCCTCGGCCGCGAGGGTGTCAGGAACGACCTTGCAGGGATAGGCGCCGAGACGCATGGTGCCGCCCTTCTCGGTGACGTCCTCCTGGTCGGGCATGAGGTCAATCACGGGATAGGCGCTGTCGGGCTCGAACTCGGTGGACATGGCGCCGGGCATCGAGGCCACGTCGCGGGCGAACTCGCAGACCGCCATCTGCAGGCCGAGACAGACGCCGAGGTAGGGAACCTTGGTCTCCCTGGCGAGACGAGCCGAGAGGATCTTGCCCTCGGTGCCGCGCAGGCCGAAGCCGCCGGGCACGAGGACGCCGTCCATATCGGCGAGCTCGGTGGAGATGTTGTCCTCGTTGAGCTCCTCACCGTCGACGAGACGGATGTCGACGTGACGGTCGTAGAACACGCCGGAGTGGTGCAAGGCCTCAATCACGGAGAGGTACGCGTCAGGGAGCTGGGTGTACTTGCCGACCACGGCGATCTTGGTGACGACGTCCTTGTCGTGGGCGGCATGGAGTGCGGTGGTGAAGGCGCTCCAGGCGCTCATGTCCGACTCGCGCGGATCGAGACCGAGCTTCTCGCAGACCTTGACGTCGAAGCCCTGCTCCGCGAGGTGCATGGGGACGTCGTAGATTGAGGGACAGTCGGAGTTCTCGAAGACGCAGCTGGGGTCGACGTCGCAGAAGCTCGCAATCTTCGCGCGGATGGGCGCCTCGACCTCGTGGTCGGAGCGACAGACGATGAAGTCGGGCTGGATGCCCATGGAGCGCAGCTCCTTCACGGAGTGCTGCGTCGGCTTGGTCTTGACCTCGTGGGCGGCGGCGATGTATGGCACGAGGCTCACATGGATCACGAGCGTGTTGCCCGGGCCCTTCTCCTTGCGGAACTGGCGGATGGCCTCCACGAAGGACTGGCCCTCGATGTCGCCGATCGTGCCGCCGAGCTCGGTGATGACCACGTCGGCCCGCGTCTGCTCCTCGATGCGACGGAAGCGCTCCTTGATGGCGTTGGTGACGTGGGGAATCACCTGCACGGTCCCACCGAGGAAGTCCCCGGCGCGCTCACGCTGGATGAGGGACTGGTAGATGAGGCCGGTCGTGAAGTTGGACTCGCGCGTGAGGTTCTCGTCGATGAAGCGCTCGTAGTGGCCGAGGTCGAGGTCGGTCTCCTTGCCGTCCTCGGTCACGAACACCTCGCCGTGCTGGAACGGGCTCATGGTGCCCGGGTCCACGTTGATGTACGGGTCGAGCTTGATGAGGGTGACTTTGAGGCCCCGCGATTCGAGGATCGCGGCAAGGGAGGCNNGTGCCGGGGTCGACGTTGAGGTAGGGGTCCGCCTTCTGCATCATGACCTTGTAGCCACGAGCCTTGAGGAGACGACCGAGCGAAGCCGCCGTGATGCCCTTGCCGAGGGACGAGACGACGCCACCGGTAACGAAGATGTGTTTGGTCATTGGTTTGCAACCTTCCCGTAGGAGCAGACTGTCTTCTCTACGGGTCTTTATTCTACGACGGGTGGCGGCGTTCCCGCCACCCGCGGCGCTCGATTTTTTCGACGTGAACGAAGAGTACACGAGACGGGGCATAACGCCCGGGGACGATTGCTACCTGCGGGAGAGCAGCTCGCGCGCATGGGCGAGCGAGGCCTCGGTGGCGTCGCCCGAGAGCATGCGGGCGACCTCGCGCACGCGCTCCTCGCCGGAGATGGCGCGGATGGTGGTCTCGGGCAGGTCTCCCGAGGACTTGGAGACGAGGTAGTGCATGTCCCCCACGACGGCTACCTGGGCGAGGTGCGTCACCACGATCACCTGGTGCGTCTTGGCGAGCGAGGCCAGCACGCTTGCGAGGGCGACGGCGGTGGCACCTCCCACGCCGGCGTCCACCTCGTCGAACACGAGCGTATCACAGCCGTCGGCCTCTCCGAGAACAACCTTGCACGCGAGCATCACGCGCGAGACCTCGCCTCCCGAGGCNNGCGCAGCGGTCGGGCTGCGAGACCCGCGGCAGGATGGTAGAGGAGCTCCACGCGGCTCGGTCCCTGGCGGGTCCACTGGTCGCGAGGGAGACGCTCCTGTCCCACCTCGATCGACGCCGAGCCCATCTCGAGCAGCGCCATCTGAGCGGCGACGGCAGAGCAGAGCCCGGGGGCAGAGGACGCGCGGACCGCGTCGAGAGCGTCAGACGCGGCTGCGAGCTCATGCTCGCAGCGGTCGAGCCTGAGAGCCGCCTTGCGCTCCCGCTCTCCTCCATCCTGTGACGCCTCGACGACCTCCGCGGCATGCGAGCGACGCTCGAACACGTCGGCCATGCGGGGGCCGTAGGCGCGAATGAGACCCTCGAGCTTGGCGAGACGAGCCTGGACCTCCTCGAGCTCGGCAGGGTCGAAGTCGACCTCGTCCGCGTAATCGCGCAGCTCGGAGGAGACGTCCTCGATGTCGACGAGAGCGCCCTCGAGCGCGTCGGCGTGCTTGGCGAGAGTCCGGTCGAAGGACGAGGCCTCCCGCAGCATGCGGACAGCCTCCGAGAGACCGTCGGCCACGCCGTCGTCGCCGGAGAGCAGGTCGTGGACGCCCGTGGCGGCGCTCATGAGGGCCTCGCCGTGCTCTGCGCGGGGCAGCCGCTCCTCGAGCTCCTCGTACTCGCCCTCGCGCGGCCCGACCTCGTCGATCCGGCGGAGCACGAAGGCGGCCTCGTCGAGGCGCTCCGAGGTGGCGCGTCCCGTCTCGCGGATGCGGGCCAGCTCGTCGGCTGCGTCGCGCGCGGCGTCGAACGCAGCGTCATAGGCGGCGAGCGCCGCGGAGGCAGGCTCCCCCGCCCATGCGTCGAGCATCTCCACGTGCGTCGCCACCGAGAGGAGCCGCTGGTGCTCGTGCTGCCCGCAGAGGTCGACCATCGGTCCCACGCGCTCCGCGAGCTCGCGAGCCGAGGCCATCCGTCCGTCAAGCTGGACGCGTCCGCGGCCGTCCGACGAGACGCTCCTGCGCACCACGATTCCGTCGGGGTCTCCCCCGCGCTCGACGAGACGCCCCTCGACCTCGAGGTGATCGGCGCCCTCGCGCACCGCGCCAGCGTCGGCGCGCTCGCCCACGAGCAGCTTGACGGCCGAGAGGAGCGCGGTCTTTCCTGCGCCCGTCTCGCCCGTGAGCACCGTGAGCCCCGACGAGGGGACGAGCGTCGCGTCATGGATGAGCGCGACATCGGAGACATGCAGCTCGTCGAGCATCTATCGGCCCGCCTTGCCGTAGAAGACGCGCGACACGGAGGCGTAGAAGCTCTGCGAGCTGTGATCGAGAAGGATGATGTCCCCCGAACCGCGACGGACGGTCGCGTGCAGGGGCAGGTCGCCCTCGGACCTCGCGATGGGCTGCCCGTCAGCGAAGAAGTGACAGGCGACGCGCCGCTCCTCGGACATCTCGACCTCGACGACGTCGGACGGCGAGGTGAGAAACGCGCGCGCCATGATGGTGTGAGGCGCCACGGGGACGCAGACCATTCCCGCGAACTCCGGCGTCACGATGGGACCGCCGGCGGCGAGGGCGTATCCCGTCGAGCCCGTGGCGGTGGAGACGACGAACCCGTCGCCACGGAGACGGTCGATGTGGTTGCCCGAGACGGAGACGTCGAACTCGACCATGTCGCCCTGGCTTCCGTGCGACAGCGCGAAGTCGTTCAGGGCGAAGCTGTGAACGGTATAGGGCACGCCCCGCGCGTCCTCGAACTCGGACTCGATGTCGAGCGTCGCTCGACGGGAGGCGTGAAGCTCGCCCGCGAGGGCGTCGGTGACGACGGCGAAGAGGTCCTCTGGCCCAGCGCTGGTGAGGAAGCCGAGGTGGCCGTAGGAGATGCCGAGGATGGGAATCTCCGAGTAGGCGACGATGCGTGCGGCGCGGAGGAGCGTGCCGTCACCGCCGAGCACCACCTGCTCACCCTCGGCCAGACCGTCCAGCACCTNNGGTCGCAGCCCGAGGTGTCGACGCGACGACTGGGGTAGAGCTTCTTGTCATGGGCCCAGACGACGTCCACGTCATTGCCCAGGAGCCACTCCTCGAGCTGACGGGCACCGTCCACGGCATCGGACTTCGAGAAGTTTGGAACGATGAGAATCCGCACGAAGTATCCCTCCCCGACCGAGCGACTGCCGATACCTGAGTGTATCACCCATCGATGGCGTTACGGCGTCATGCGGGCAACGACGCCGTCCCTCACCACGCCTGCGAGGTCGAGGCCCTCGGTCGGCGAGCCCTTCCGTCCGAGCAGCAGGTACTCGACGTTGCCCTTGTGGCCATGAATGGGGCTCTCGCAGCAGGCGAGCGGCCCGAGCCCCGCCTCCGAGAACGCAAACGCGACGCGCTCCAGCGCGGCGAGACGGACCTTCTCGCTTCTCACGACGCCGCCCTCCCCCACCTCGTCGTGGTCGGCCTCGAACTGGGGCTTCACGAGCGTGAGGAACGCTCCGTCAGAGTCGAGAAGCTCGAGGACGGCGGGAAGCACGTTGAGGACCGAGGTGAACGACACGTCGCAGACCGCGAGGTCGATCGTGCCGGCGAAGCCGTGTCCGGGAACGTCGACGATGTTGGTCCGCTCGAGGAGCGTGACACGGGGGTCGTTTCTGAGCGACCAGTCGAACTGCGCGTAGCCCACGTCCACGGAGAGGACCGACGCGGCACCATGGCGGAGGAGGCAGTCGGTGAAGCCTCCCGTCGAGCAGCCGACATCCAGGCAGGCGAGTCCACGAGGGTCGATGTCGAACGCCTCGAGACCTCGCTCGAGCTTCTGACCGCCTCTGCTCACGAAGGGGCCCCGTCCGCGCACGTGAATCTCGATGCCACGCTCGACCTGCTCGCCCGCCGACACGAACCTCCGGTCCGATGTCGAGACCTCTCCGGCGAGAATCGCGCGAAGCGCTGCGTCGGGCGTCTGGAAGAAGCCACGTTCGACGAGTTCCTCGTCGAGCCTGTGGCGTCGGGACACTACTCTCCCGTCCCGTCGGGCGCGTCTGCTGCGGGAGCGGCGGGGGTCGTCTCGGCGGGGGCGTCGGTGGGAGCGTCTGCCGCGGTGGCCTCGTCGCGCATCCGCGCCTCCTCCTCAGGAGTGAACTCGGTCACGTCCACGAGGTCGACCGCCTTGGAGCCGAGCGAGATGGCCTCGTCAAAGAGGTCGAGGGAGCGCTCGAGCGACACGTCCTTGTCGCGCACCTGATCGACGATCACGTCGAGGCGCGTGGTGATCTGTTCGAAGGTCTGATATTTCGAGACGTCAGGCTTGGTCATGGCTCTACTCCCCCACGACGTCCTCGTCGGCGGCCGAAGCGGGCTCTGACACGGAAGCGGGCTCGGGCTCCTGCTCGGGCTCCTGCTCGTGGCCGTAGGTGGCCTCGCGCGCCTTCTCGTATATGTCGACACCCGCGTCGATGTCATCCGACACGCGGCCGAGAAGCCCGTTCACGAAGCGGTACGAATCGTCGGTACCATAGATCTTCGCGAGCTCGACGGACTCGTCGATCGTGACGGGGACGGCGACCTCCTCGACGTCGAGCATCTCGTACAGGGCGAGCCGCAGGAGGTTGCGATCCACCGCAGGCATGCGGGAAAGGCTCCACGCGTTCGCGCGCGATGAGATGACGAGGTCGAGGTCATGCCGAGCGGCGTCCGCCCCGAGGGCGAGACGCTCGGCGTACGGGTCGAGAGGCCCATCAGAGAGGGCATAATCCCCCGAGAGCACGTCCTCGACGGTACGCCCATTTGCCTCAGCCTGGAAGAGCAGCTGGAGGGCCTGACTACGGGCGAGGGTGCGCCCGACGAGTTGAGTGGACAAGTTACTCCTTGGGAAAGACGAGGCTGTCGATGCAGACGTCGACGGCGGAGACGCTGACGCCGACCTGCTCGGAGACCGCCTTGGCGACGGCCGCGCGAACGTCACCGGCGAGCTTGGTGAACGGATAGCCGTAGAACGCGGCGATGTGGATGCCGATCTTGAGCTTGTCGTCCTCGACGCTCGCCTCGACGGCCGACTCCTGCGGAACGGTACGGCTCGTGAAGACGGAGATGAGGCTCGAGGCGATGTCGTTGCCGCCAACGGAGGCGACGCCGTCAACCTTGCTCGCAGCGAGGGAGACGATCGTGGAGACGACACTCTTGGAGATGCCGATACCTGAAACGCGAAGCTCGTTCTCGGACATGGTAAACCCTCCCAGTGGAATCGGGCCCCTTGGGCCGCGGCGCTCAAACATCAGTGTAGATAGTATAGACGTTGCGCGGCCGAACTCGGCGATATCGGATACGACGAGAAAAGGCCCGCGCACGCCTCGGGGACGTCGCGCGGGTCTCGATGACCGTTGAACCTGACGGTTCTAGACGCGAGCGACGAACTTGCCGTCACGGGTGTCGACCCTGACGGTCTCGCCCTGGTTGAGGTACATCGGCACCTGGATGACGGCGCCCGTCTCGATGGTGGCAGGCTTAGTGCCGCCCTGGACGGTGTCGCCCTTGAAGCCGGGGTCGGTCTCGGTGATCTCGACCTCGATGAACATGGGAGGCTGGACGCCGAGGAGCTCAGCGTCGGCGTAGAGGAGCAGGCAGTTGTCGTTCTCCTTGAGCCACTTGGCGTTGTCGCCGATAAAGTCGACGTCGACGGGAATCTGCTCGAAGGTCTCGTTATCCATGAAGTAGTATGCGGTGCCGTCGTTGTAGAGGTACTGCATCTCCTTGGTGATGAGCTGCACGCTCTCGAACTTCGTTCCGGCGTTGCAGGTCTGGTCGATGGTGCGGCCGGCCTGGAGGTCCTTGATCTTGTAACGGACGAACGCGCCACCCTTGCCGNNTGCTGGAACTCGACGATGGTGTAGTACTTGCCGTTAATCTTGAGACCCATGCCGTTCTTGAAGTCTGCGGTGCTGATGGTTGCCACTGGTCGCTCTTCTCTCTTGTTGTCCATGCCGTCCACGGGGACGTGCTCATATACGGCGTACAAGTATAGCCGCGGCGTGCCCGCCAAAGAACCCCGGCGCGGCATGCTACGGAAAACGACCAATTCTCTGGCCGCTATACGCTGACGGAGGGAACGTCAAAGGGCTTTCAGGCAAATCTTGTG
>DCZG01000121.1:15425-25108 GCA_002331575.1 Atopobium sp. UBA2090
CCACAAGATTTGCCTGAAAGGCGGGACGCCGAAATCGATGAGAGCCCATCCGCATCACGCGTCTAGGCGAAAACCTGGAAAAGTAACCTGTCCCCTTTTCCAGGTTACTTCCTGCCGAAAACGCCTGAGACCGTGCGTCCGATGGAGCCGACGCCGTGGCCGAGCACCTGGAAGAAGTTCTCGGACTTCTGGAGACGGTCCGCGGGGACGTGCTCGCGCACGGCGCGCAGCGTGGCCTTGTTGTCGCGGGTGGAGAAGGTGTAGTGCCCGTTCTCCTTGGTGAAGATCGCGAAGCGGGAGATCTTCTTGCCGGGGAGCACCTCCGCCGCCACGTGGTCGATCTCTTTCCACGGAATCTGGATGTAGTCCTCGGGGTTCTTATCGTTGTAGAACTCGAAGGCAACGTCACCGAGCATGACGTCACCGTAGGTGGTGAGACCGTGCATCGACGTCGCCTTGATGGTGAACTCGACTTTGGTGTTCTGAGACTGTGCCATGGATGCGCCTTCTGGTCCGAGTGCGGGTGCGTACATGAGAAGGGCCGCACCCCTCTTGGAAACAACCCAAGGTTACAGGGTGCGGCCCTCGTTGTCGAGCCATGTCCGCAGTCCTCTGCGGACGTTCCTCTTACATGAAGCCGAAGAAGCGGCCGATGATACCAACGCCGAAGAGGCAAAGGATGATGACGATCGGCGAGACCTTCTTCTTGAGGAGGCTGCAGCAGAGCAGGGTCAGGCCTACAGCGCAGAGACCAGGGATGAGCTGGTTGAGGTTCTGCTGGAGGGTGACGGTCTTGATCTGGTTGAGGCCGGTCGCACCGAGCGACGAGTACTGAGTGAGCGCGCTCTTGATGCCATCGGCATCAGCGGTGATCTTCGTCCAGTCGATATAGGCGCCATCCTGCTGCGTGATCGTGGAGACGACCGGGGTGAACGAGATGGACACCCAGCGCTCGACGAGGGAGCCGATGACGAACATACCGAGGATGGAAGCGCCCTCGGTGATCTTGCCGAGCATGCCGCCCGAAAGGTCCTTCGAGATGGACATGCCAGCCTGGTAGCCAGCCTCCTGCGTGTACCAAAGGAACGCGAGACGAATGACGTTCCAGAGGATGAAGAACAGGAGCGGTCCGACGATGGAGCCGCCGAGCGCGAGCGACGCGCCGAGGGCACCGAGGATCGGTCGAACGGTGAACCAGAAGACGGGGTCGCCGACACCGGCGAGCGGGCCCATCATACCGACCTTGACGCCCTGAATGGTCTGGTCGTCAATGGGCTCGCCATTGGCGCGCTCCTCCTCGAGGGCGAGGGTGACGCCGAGGACGGGGGCGGACAGGTACGGCATCGTGTTGTAGAACTCGAGGTGACGCTTGAGAGCCGCGGCCTGGTCTTCCTTGTTGGGATACAGCTTCTTGATCGCGGGGATCATGGCGTAGCACCAACCGCCGTTCTGCATTCTCTCGTAGTTCCAAGAGCCCTGCAGGTACTGGTGGCGAATGCAGACTGCGCGACGATCGGCCTCGGTCAGCACGAACTGCCTTGAATCTTCAGCGGTCTTGATCTCTTCTGCCATTGCTAGTCACTCCCTTCCTTACTCGTAGTCGTCGAGGATGTCACCGAGCGGGTCGCCAGACCCGCCGCCGGCGCCGCCACCCTGCTTTGCCATGTCCTTGAGGCCCAGGTAGATGAGGGCGAGGGAGATGCCGATGGCGCCGAGGGCGATGAGGGTGAGCTCAGAGAGGGCAGCGAGGACGAAGCCGAGGACGAAGAACGGCCAGACCTCGTTGGTGGCCATCATGTTGATGACCATTGCGTAGCCGACTGCAGCGACCATGCCGCCGCCGACTGCCATGCCGCCGGTGAGCCAGCTGGGCATGGAGTTCAGTGCGTTGGTGACGAGCTCAGGCGAGATGAAGCACAGGATGGCAGCAGGAACCGCGATGCGGACGCCCTGCATGCAGATGGCGATGATCTGCCAACGGTCGATGGCGCCGAAGTCGGCCTTCTCGGCCGCAGCGTCCATCGCGTGGACCATGGGGATGGCCAGCGTACGGCAGAACATGGTGAGGAACAGGCCTGCGACGGACAGCGGCACGGCGAGGGCGATTGCCGTGGAGATGGCGGTCGTGGTGTCAGTGGTGCCGCCGGAGAGGGCAAGCACCATGATGATGGCGGAGGCCACGGAAGCAAGGGCGGCGTCAGGGGCGACGGCTGCACCGATGTTTGCCCAGCCGAGGGCGAGCATCTGCAGCGAGCCGCCGAGCATGATGCCCTCGGTGGGGTGGCCGCTCACGATGCCGATGAGGGTGCATGCAACCAGTGGCTGGTGGAACTCCCACTCGTCAAGGATGCCTTCCATGCCTGCCAAGAAGGCGACGATGATGATCAGGATGATCGTGATTGGGTTCATTAACTCTCCTCCTTCTTAGTGTCAGGCCCTTAGGCCATGTCCTTGGCCTTGAGAAGCGCCCAGATGTCGTCAGCGTGATCGGACGGAACCTTCTGAACGTAGAAATTGGTGCCGTTGTCGCGAATGGCCTTGAGGGTCTTCACGTCGTCCTCGTCGCAGGCGATGGCCTGGTTGACGACGGTCTTACCAACGGAGTGAGCCATCGAGCCGATGCAGACGCTGTCGAACTTGACGCCGCCCTGCTCGGCACGGAGAAGATCCTGGGGGGTCTCGAAGAGGACCATGGCCTTGGTGGCACCGAAGCGAGGATCCTTGTCGACCTCGATGAGCTTGTCGATGGGGATGACGTGAACGTGGACTCCAGGAGGCGCCGCCTCGATGATCATGTTCTTGCGGAGATCGTCGTGCGAGACGCCGTCGGAGACGACGAGGATGCGATCCGGCGAGATCTGCTTGGTCCACGCCGTTGCGACCTGGCCGTGGAGAAGACGCGTGTCGATGCGGACGTAGGCGTACTTGATGTGGCCGTCGCCGAGGACGGTGCCCTCGGGGATGGCGGAGGCCGTCGGAGCGACGGCGACAGGTGCGGCGGGGGCGGCGTCGCCGGCGGGCTCGAGAGCCTCCGGCTTGACCTTGATGCCACCCTTGGCCTCGGGGAAGATCTCCTTCATGACGTCGACCGCAGTGTCGGCGCCCATGCGGGAGCCGTACGCGGAGACGAGCATGGGAAGGTTGAGGCCGGTGATGGCCACCCAATCCTCGTGCTTCTCCTCCTCGATGATGCGGGAGACCTGGTTGAAGGGCGTCCCTCCCCACAGGTCGACCAGGAAGAGCACATGATCCTGGTCGTCGAACGTGGCAATTGCGTCAAGCAGCTTCTTGTGCATGTCATCCGGACCCATGTCTGGTGTCAGAACGACCGCCTGCACGTTCTCCTGGGGACCAAAGATCATCTGTCCAGACTCTTTGATGCCTTCGGCGAACTTGCCATGGCTGGCTAGAACAATACTTACCACTTCTTACCTCCTTCTCGATGTTGCTGTGCCTACGGACGTGAAGACATGGAGACCTTCATTCACATCTTCTCCCCTGCAGCTCCATGTTTCGGACACATTCTAGCCTTCTCTATTCCCGGTAACCAGGGAAAAAGAAAAATATTGGCAACGTTACCGCTGACGGATGAGACGGTCTCTCACGAGCGCGCGAGTGGCGGATTGGTGCATGTCAACTCCCCCGTACGCTAGCAGGGAAGACAGACCAGATCGTGCGTCGACTGGGTGAAGGGCACGAAGCCCTCGGCGGTCATGAGGCCGAAGTCCTCGAGGCGGATGCCGAACTTGCCCGGCAGGTAGATGCCCGGCTCGATGGTGACGACGGAGCCCTCGGGGACGGGGAACGGGTAGCTGCGCCCGAAGTTCGGCCGCTCGTGGATCTCGAGCCCGACGCCGTGACCGAGCCCGTGCTTGAAGTAGTCGCCGTAGCCGGCGTCCGTGATGACCTTGACGGCGAGTGCCTGGATGTCGGTGCCGATGCAGCCGGGCTTAGCAGCGGCGGCGCAGGTCTCGTGGGCGAGACGGACGACGTCGTAGACCTTGCGCTGCTCCTCGGAGGCCTCCCCCACGCACACGGTGCGGGTCATGTCGGAGTGGTAGTCGTGATAGCCAGCGCCGTAGTCCATCACGATGAGGTCACCCTCGCGCACGACCGTCTCGCCAGGCTGGGCGTGCGGGTTGGCGCCGTTCGCGCCCGTGGCGATGATGGAGTCGAACGACAGGGCGTCCGCGCCGTTCATGAGCATGTAGTTCTCGAGCTCGGCGCGAATCTGCTGCTCCGTGAGACCCGGCTTGATGAAGCCGCAGATGTGGTCGAAGGCGGCGTCGGTCGTGGCCTGCGCGTGACGCATAAGCTCGATCTCCTCGGCGTCCTTGATCTTGCGCAGGTCGCAGATGTCCCCGTGCATCCTCGGCATGAGGCAGGCGACCGACGCGCGGCGGCACTCGTCAGAGAGGTCGTCAAAGAAAGCGAGGTCAAGGGTGTCCTCGACGGCGACCGTGTGGGAGCGGGTCTCGAGGACGCGGGCTGCCGCCCACCTGGCGGGGTCGACGATGTCCATGTCGATGCGCCACGGCGTGTCGGGGCCGAGACGCGTGAGGAAGGTGTTGTAGTAGCGCGAGTCGGTGTGGAGCCAGAGCCCGTCCTGCGTGACGAAGGCGGTGTGCGCCGTCTCGTCGTCGAAGGTGCGCTCCGCCCCGGTGAACCACCGGAGGTCGGGGTTGTTGCGGATGATCGCCGCGTCGTAGCCTCGTTCCGCCATGAGCGTGCGGAAGCGCGCGATGCGACCCGCGCATGCGAGTGCGTCTACCATGATGAGCCTCTCTCTGTCGAATGCCCTCTATCTCACGCTGCTACTCTAGCGCGGACTCGGCATCCTCGGGGGCAGGATCCGCCTCGTCGTCGGTCAGGAGGTCGGCGTGCACGTCGCACCAGGCACCCACGTGCTCGGCGAGAAGGTCGTCCTCCACCGCCGAGAGTCGGACGCGGCCGAGGGCCTTGGGCAGGCAGAGCATGAACCGGCGGGACCGGCGAAAGCACTCGGTCTTGAGGGCGGCGATCATCTCGTCGGGATTGACCTCGCACGCGACGTAGCCGATCCCCAGCCTGTCGAGGACCTCGTCCTGGGCGAGGACGTCGTCGACGCTGAGACCGTCCATGCCGGCGGAGAGGCGAGCGGCAAACCGCATGCCCTCGGCGAGAAGGGTGGAGAAGGGTACGTCGGCGGGGACGAGACCACGCATCGCCCACGCGAAGGTCAGGCCATACTCCGCGGACTGGCGCGTCGCGGCGCTCGCGGACGAGACCGTGCGACCGCGGCTCTTGAGCGTGTCGGCCACCTGGGTCGCGAGCACGGCGAGGTCTCCCGCGGCGAGGTCGTCCGAGCGGTCCCAGAGCCTCCCGAAGGCCTTGTCGGAGTCGGAGATCGCGATGGCGACCATGAGGGCGCGGGCGTAGAGCACCGACTCCGAGGAGTCGTCGAGGTCCATGAGCCCGAGGTCGCAGAAGAGGAAGCGGGCGTGCCCCTCCTGCATGACGAGACGGTGCACGCCGGGCAGCTCAAGCGGGAGCGGCGTGGTGCCAGCCACGAGGGCGGACGAGAGGTCGGTGGGAATCAGCGCGAGCTGCGTGCCACCGCACCAGAACGAGCAGGCGAACGAGGCGACGGAGAGCGCCTCGGCGGCACCGATGGCGACGACGAGGTCGTCGGAGGTGATGCCCACCTCGGCGAGCTCCTGCCAGAAGCCCTCGACAGAGGCGATGCTGCACGAGCCCCTCCCCGACGGGAGCCCGCACAGCGAGACGGTGAAGCCCTCGGCGAGAAGGTCGCGTCGGAGCGACTCCACAAGGTCCTCGTCCGTCTCCTCCACGGAGGCGAGGAGAAGGCCGTGCGGCTTGCCCACGGCGCACCTCAGCTCGTGGGCGACGTTTGCCACGTTGCCATGTCCGACGTACGCCTGCATGGATCCGGAGCGCAGGGTCACCCACTGCTTCTCCTGGGTGATTTCCTCGTCGCTCATAGCAGCCCCCTCTCCCAGAGCAGCTTGCCCGAGTCGAGGGCGACCTGCTCGAACGTCCTGTTTCTCACATCGATCGTAATGTCAGCCGTCCTCTCGTAGAGCGGGCGACGGTGACGGTAGAGCTCCGCGGCGTGCGCGGCCGTTCCGAGGTCGGGGCGCTTCTCGGGGCGCCTGATCTGGCGAAGCGAGTCGGAGAGGTCGCCGTCGAGAAAGACGACCACGCCCATGTCGTGCATGAGACCGCAGTTCTCCTCGCGCTCGACGATGCCTCCGCCGCAGCTCACGAGCAGCGACTTCCGCGTGCGGAGAAGCGCGAGCTGGGCGGTCTCGGCGTCGCGGAAGTAGTCCTCCCCGTCCTCGGAGAAGACCTCCGCGACCGTCTTGCCGAGGGCGCGCTCCACGAGCCGGTCCGTGTCCACGTAGCAGCGGTTGAAGAGCCGGCCGAGGTTCCTGGCGAGGGTGGACTTGCCCACCCCGAGAAAGCCCACGAAGAAGATGTGGTCACATCCCTCGTGAACGACGTATGTCTCATCCTGACGATCCAACGCACCCCTTCGACCGAATCCATCCGCTCGATTCTAGCACCCGAGCGCGTGGGGCCCCATCGGGCTAGCGAGGACGGTCGCCCTCTCCGTCGAAGCGCACGCCATGGAGGACCGGCTCCTCGACGAGCCTGAGGATCTGCGTGTACCAGAGGTCGACGCGCGACTGCGGCCGCACGAGGATCGTGCGCACGCCTGCGAGGTTGGCTGCGACGACATCGGTGAAGACCTGGTCGCCGATGAGGACCGTCTGCTCGGGAGGCACGCCGTTCTGCGCGAGTGCAAGCCACACGGCGACGGGGGCGGGCTTCATCGCTCGGGAGATCGAGGGACATCCGAGCTCCTCGCCGGACGCATGGACGGCCCGCGAGTGGAAGTTGTTCGACACGAGGCAGAGCGCCAGTCCGGCCGAGCGCGCGCAGGAGAACCAGGCACGGACGCCCTCGGGCGCCATGCGGGCGTCACGCGGCACGCAGGTGTTGTCACGGTCGAGAAGCACGAGCCGCGCGCCCCAGCCCACCAGCTCGTCAACATCCACGAGCTCGAGCGACGCGACGTACCTGTCGGCGGAGAAGATTCCCACGCGCGCGCCTCGCTACGCGGCCTGCGCCGCGGATATCGCCTGCTGATGCTCCTCGTACGTCTCGGAGAACTGATGGACGGTGTCCGAGATGAAGAAGTAGTAGTAGTCCGTCGACGAGGGGCTGAGCGCGGCAGCAATGGACGCGCTGCTCGGCGAGCAGATGGGCGTGGGCGGCAGCCCACCATAGAGGTAGGTGTTGTAGGGGCTGTCGGTCTTGAGGTCGTCGGCGGTGACCTCGCCGCCAGTGACGTAGCCCATCGTCGCATCGCTCTGGAGCTTCATGCCGTCGCGGAGGCGGTTGTAGAAGACCGAGGCGACGAGCGGACGGTCATCGTCGGTCACGGCCTCGCGCTCGATGATCGAAGCCAGCGTGATGATCTGGTAGTCGCTCATCGTGACGCCGTAGGTGCTCTGGATAGCAGCCTCCGAGGTGGCGAAGTCATAGCTCGCCATCTCGGTCTGGTACTGGCTGAGCATCGCGCGGATGATGAGGTCGGCCGTGACGGTCTGGCCCGAGAAGTCATAGGTCTTGGGGAAGAGGAAGCCCTCGAGGGAGTCGTTCGCGGCAGCGGAGAGGAAGGGGTAGTCTGCCACGTAGTTCGAAGCCTTCGCCTGCGCGATGAAGTCATCCGCGGAGATGCCGAAGGTCGTCTCCACCGACGCGGCGATCTTGGTGACCGTGTACCCCTCGGGAATCGTGAGCGAGGCGGAGGACGAGTTGGGGCCTGACGTGAGGAGCGAGAGAAGGGAGTCCATGTCGCCACCGGTGACGAGCGTGTACGTGCCGCTCTTGAGGCTCGACTCGAGGTCACGGCGGTGAACCTGCGTGAGGAAGTCATCGGTGTTCGAGATGACGCCCGCGTCATAGAGCGCCTGCGCGACCTGGCTCGCGCTCGAGCCCTCGGGAATGGTCACCTGGACGGTCTGACCGGCGACGATGGACTGGCTCTTGTCCGACGAGCTTCCGGAGAACAGGGGGAGCACGAAGCGATAGGCCACGAAGCCGACGACGGCTATCACCGCGACGCCGACGAGGAGGGCGGGCAGGTTCAAACGGGTGCCGCCACGTCTCTTGTGCGTCCCCGCCTTGGAGGCGGTGCGCCGGGTGGTGGCAGCCGTGCGGTTAGAGAGACGGGCCGAACCAAGGGCGGGATGCGGCGACGTGGCATCGGAGGAGGTGATGACCGGAAGGTCGGGCATAAGCGTCTGGCTGGCGCCAGTCCGAGGGTCGGGCGACGAGACGGGCGCGTCACCGCGAGCAGCTGTCTCCGGGGCGTTCGTCTCGGGAGCGCGCGTGCCAAAGTGAGCTGCGCGCCGTGGTCTGTCAGAGGTGGGCATCGATTCTGGCCTCTCGATTTTGTCTGGCGTCGAGCCAGGACTGAAGGAACAGGGACGCGGCTACCATGTCTACCCTGCCGCGCATTGATCTCTCGTTGAAACCCTGCTCACGAAGGATACGCTTCGCCTCCTGCGATGACAGCCTCTCGTCGACAAACTCCAACGGAAGTCCGCAGTTGGAGGCTATCGCGTGCGCCTGTTCGCCCAGTCGCTCCGCCTGAGGGCCGAGCTCGCCCGCCATGGTCATGGGACGGCCGCAGACGAGGACCTCCGGCTCCCAGTCCTCGAGCACGCGCCTGAACGTCGCCGCATGGCGGAGGACCTCGTCCGCGGGGAGCACGCAGACGGGCGACGCGACGCGTCCCGCGGGGTCGCTCACGGCGACCCCGACGCGCTTCTCGCCGATGTCGAGCGCGAGCGCCCTCATGCCGAGCTAGATTCCGAGCAGGGACCTGGCGGCGTCGAGCGCGGCGTCGATGCCAGAGGCGTCCGTTCCTCCGGCCTGGGCCATGTTCGGCCTGCCGCCGCCACGACCGCCGACGAGGCCGGCGATCTGCTTGATGACGTTGCCCGCCGAGAAGCCCGCGGCGATGGCGGAGTCGGTGCCGCCCGCGAGGAGGGCGACCTTCCCGTCGGGGGTTGCCGACGCGATCACGCAGGCCACGGGCTCGCCGTTGGCCGCGTCGCGGATGCCGTCCCACGCGAGCCTCAGGTCCTTGCCCGAGAGGCCCTCGAGACGAGCGACCACGCACGCGTAGCCGTCGAGTTTCACGGCCTTCCCGAACGCTGTCGCGACCTGGTCGGACGAGGAGCCGGTCGTGGCCGCCTCAAGCTTCTTCTGCGTGTCGCGGAGCTCCTGCTGGAGCTTGGAGACGCGCTCGCCGACCTCTGAGGGGCGGCACTTGAGCGATGCCGCGACCTCGTCGATCTCGGCGAGGCGCTCATCGACGTACTCGATGGCGCCCGCGGAGGTCACCGCCTCGATGCGGCGGGCATTGGAACCCACCGAGCTCTCGGAGACGATCTTGAAGAGGCCGAGCTCGGCGGTGTTGCGGGCGTGCGTGCCGCCGCAGAGCTCGCGCGAGTAGGGCTCGTCGGAGTCGCCGGTGGAGACCACGCGGACGACCTCGCCGTACTTCTCGCCGAAGAGGGCGACGGCGCCGGACGCCTTGGCCTCGTCGATGCCCATGACCTTGGTGACGACGGGCTCGGCGGCGAAGATCTCGGCGTTGACGAGGC
>DCZG01000104.1 GCA_002331575.1 Atopobium sp. UBA2090
TTTGGCTGCCAAAGGGCGTTGGCACCTTTGGCAGGCTGAAAGGACTAGCGCAGGCTCCACCAGCGCGCCACGGCTGCGGCGACGCGCCAGCGCAGGGGACGCAGGTCCCGGTCCGCCTTCGGGAGGGAGTCGCGGATGGGCAGGTGCTGCGGGCAGTGCGTCTCGCAGAGGCCGCAGCGCACGCACAGGGTCGCGAACGCCGGCTCGCGCCGCAGGCTCACCGTCTGCCAGTACTCCTTACGGCCGACGTCGCGTCGCTCGGTGTACATCTCGTTCCAGCAGCGAAACGTCCCCGGGATGTCCACGCCCTTGGGGCAGGGCAGGCAGTAGCCACAGCCCGTGCAGCCTATTCTGACCTTCTCGGCGATGGCGGACTTCACGCGCTCCACCAGCGCGAAGTCGTCAGGCCCGAACTCGCCCGCCCGGGCGTCGCTCGCCACGCGGCAGTTCTCCTCGACCATCGACACCGAGTTCATTCCCGAGAGCACGCAGGTTACCTGCGGCTGGTCGTAGAGCCAGCGTAGCGCGAGCTCAGCCGGACTCCACCCGCGCGGACTGTCTCCGATTGCCCGTCGCGCGTCCTCGGGCAGCAGGTCGACAAGCTTGCCTCCGCGCAGGGGCTCCATGATCACCACGGGAATGCCCCGCTCAGCGGCGGCGAGAAGCCCCGCGCGACCAGCCTGGGTGTTCTCGTCGAGATAGTTGTACTGGATCTGGCAGAAGTCCCAGTCATAGGCCGCGAGCACCCTGAGGAACATCTCCGTGTTGCCGTGGAACGAGAACCCGATGTTGCGTATCTGGCCTGAGGCCTTCTTCTCGGCGATCCACTCCTCCACGCCGAGCGAGACGAGCTTGTCCCACGCGACCACGTCGGTGAGCATGTGCATGAGGTAGTAGTCCACGTGGTCGGTCCGGAGACGACGGAGCTGCTCGTCGAAGTAGCGGTCGAGGGCGCCGCGCCCCTTGATGAGGTACTGGGGCAGCTTCGTGGCGATGTTCACGCGGTCGCGGGCGCCGTTCTTCTCGAGGATCCGCCCGAGGGCGTCCTCGCTCCCGGGGTAGACATAGGCGGTGTCAAAGTAGGTGACGCCCAGCTCGATGGCACGCATGACCTGCGCCTCGGCGGCGTCGAGGTCGATGCCCGAGCCCGAGCGCTGCCAACGCATGCAGCCGAACCCGAGAAGCGAGACGGGCTCTCCGTTACGGTCCTTGCGATACTGCATGCCGCCTCCAAAGGGGTGGGACCCTGGTGTCGCCACCATTGTCCCACCCCGGAGGCGCTACTCGCACGCGATTGGCACGAAGCGATAGGTGTTGCAGTCCACGTAGCCCCGGTTGGTCAGTCGCAGGTCGGGGATGCAGGCGAGGGAGAGCAGCCCCATCGTCATGAAGGGGCTCGGCATGGTGCAGCCCATGTCCGCCCAGGCCCTCTCCACGCCGCGGACCTCCTCGGCGACCTCCTCGACCGTCCTCGGGCTCATGAGACCGAGGATCGGGAGCTTCACCAGGCCGAGGATCCTGCCGTCCCGGACGGCGACCTCGCCGCCGCCGCAGTCGATGAGCGTCTGCGCGGCCAGGGCCATGTCCTCGTCGTCGTCCCCGACCACGAGCAGGTTGTGGGCATCGTGGGCGACGGTCTGGGCGAGCGCGCCATGGATGCCGAAGCCCCTCGAGAAGCCCGCGGCATAGGTGCCCGTGTCGTGGTGCCGCTCGAAGACGAAGGCCTTCAGGATGTCCTGGTCGGGCAGGCACTGCAGACAGCCGTCGACGACGGGCACGCGGTCGTGCTCCTCGATCGTCACGGTGAGGCCGGGCAGCGACTTCATGACGCGCACCTCGGCGTCTCCGTCGGGCAGCTGGTTTCCCGCGGCGTCGAGGGCGGGAATCCGGAAGGTGTCGGGGCCGATCGCGGTCGCCACGTGCATCGAGTTGAACACGAAGTCCGGCCAGACATACGGCGCGGGCGAGAAGAGCGCGCGGCCGCCCTCTGCCACGACCTCTCCGTCGATGATGACGCGTTGGACGCCGAAGTCGCGGAGATTGTCGATGAAGACCAGATCGGCGCACTTGCCCGGCGTGACTGAGCCCATGTCGCGCGCCACCTCGAAGCACTGCGCCACGTTGATGGTGACCATCTGGACGGCGGTGATCGGGTCGATGCCGTACTCGACGGCCTTGCGCAGGATGCGGTCGAGGTGCCCCTCGGAGACGAGCGTCTCGGGGTGGTTGTCGTCGGAGACGAGGCAGACGAGACGCGTGTCGATGGCGTGGCCGACGACGGCCTTCGAGAGCTCGCGAAGGTTGTGCCAGGCCGATCCCTCGCGCATGAGCGCGTACTGTCCCATGCGGATCTTGGCCGTGACGTCCTCGGCGCGCGTCGACTCGTGGCAGCACGAAACGCCGGAGGCGATGTAGGCGTCGAGCAGGCGGTCGGTGTCGGGCACGGTGAAGTGGCCCGTCACGACCTTGCCAGCCTTGAGGGTCTCGTTGATCTCCTCGATGGGATTGTCCTGGCAGCCCAGGACGCCCGGGTCGTTCATCATCTCGCCGAGACCCACCACGGAGTCCCAGGTCATGGTCTCGCGGATGTCCTGGGCGTCGATTGTTGAGCCGGTGTCCTCGAAGCCCGGCACTGCCGGCACGCAGGAGCCGGGGGTGATCATGCACTTGAGGGGCACGCGCTCGGAGTCCTTCTCGAGCTCCCTCAGCGCGTCGAGCCCCGCCACGTTCATGGCCTCGTGAGGATCCCAGTAGATGCCCGAGGTGCCGTGGGGCACGACGGCGCGGGCGTACTCCGAGGGGCCGATCATGGCGGACTCCACGTGGATGTGCCCGTCCATGAAGGCCGGGGCGACGTAGGCTCCCGCCGCGTCGATCACCCTGGTCTCGGGTCCGATGCAGTGCTCCGCCGTGTGACCGTCCAGGCCGAGGTACGCGACGCGGCCCTCCGCGATGGCGATGTCGGTGTCGGCGAGCAGCTCGTGCGTGGTCACGCTCACGAGCGTCGCATGCCGCACGACCATGTCGGCGGGCTCCTGGCCCTGCGCGACCTTGACGAGCCTGCGGTTGCACTCCCACAGCGGCCTCTTGCAGAACGTGTTGAACATGTCCGACCTCCTGACGTCATGGTTGCTGCCTGCCAGTCTATGCGCAGAAGTCTCGGGGAGGAACGGGCGTCTCGCTGGCGGACGATACCACGGCGGCGGCAGCGAGACGCGGATGAGGGCATCGTTGGCTTCACACTTTCGTCACAGCGGGCGCATGGCGCGTGAATGACGCGTTCCCTCTCCCGCTTCCGCACCTTGCCGCCACAACGACCACGTATACTTGATGTCACCGCGTAAGGCTCGCGGACCCCGGAACGAAAGGAACCCCATGAGCGAGGCTAAGAACCCCCAGGACACCTGCGTGCTCGTGACGGGCGGCGCTGGCTTCATCGGCAGCCACACCGTCGTCGACCTGCTTCAGAACGGCTACCGCGCCATCATCGTCGATGACCTCTCCAACGCGTCGGAGAAGGTCATAGACCGCATCACCACCATCGTCGGGCCCGAGGCGGCCGCCAACCTCTCCTTCTACGTCGCCGACGTCAATGACCGTGACGCCCTCGAGCGCATCTTCACCGAGAACGACGTCGACCGCGTCATCCACTTCGCGGGCTTCAAGGCCGTCGGCGAGTCCGTCACCAAGCCCATCGAGTACTACAGCAACAACCTCGGCAACACGCTCACGCTCGTGGACGTCATGCGCGAGCACGGCGTGAAGTCGATCATCTTCTCCAGCTCGGCGACCGTCTACGGCGACCCCGACAGCCTGCCGCTGACCGAGGAGAGCCCGAAGAAGCCCGCCACCAACCCCTACGGCT
>DCZG01000086.1:0-4447 GCA_002331575.1 Atopobium sp. UBA2090
GTGAACGCGGGCACGAAGTAGGCGCGGTCGTCGGGGTTCGCGGAGGCGATGACGGACTCGACCTCGGCGGGGTCGGAGATGAGGCCCATGCCGTCCTTGAGCCAGCTAATGACCGCCCCGGTGTAGTTGAGGTTGCCCTCGAGCACGTAGCTGCGAGCGCCCGAGAGGTCCCAGGCGATGCTCGACACGAGGCCGGACGCGCTCGTGCGCAGCTCGGGACCCGTCTGCATCATGACCGACGAGCCCGTGCCATACGTGGCCTTCACGTCTCCCGGCCGCGTGCAGTCCTGTGCCGCGAGCGCGGCCTGCGAGTCTCCGAGCACGCCGCAGACGGGCACCGGCTCCGCGAAGAGCCCTCCCATCGTCGTGTGGCCGAAGACGGAGTCGGAGGGGAGCACCTCGGCGAGCGCCGAGCGAGGCACCCCGAAGGCGTCGCAGAGCTCCTCGCTCCACCGCCCGCTTTCGATCTCCAGGAGCTGCGTGCGGCAGGCGTTGGACGGCTCCGTCGCGAACGCGTGCTCCTGGGTGAGCTTGAAGACGAGCCATGAGTCGATGGTGCCGAGCGCGAGGGTGCCCCGCTCGGCCGCCTCCCCCACGGCGGGAACGTTCCTCATGAGCCAGGCGAGCTTCGCTGCCGAGAAGTACGGGGAGAGCGGCATGCCCGAGAGGGCGCGCACGCGGTCGGCGAGCTCGGGGCGGTCTGCCGAGAGCCTGTCACAGAGGTCCCTCGCGCGGCCGCACTGCCACACGACGGCGTTGGCGAGCGGCTCGCGCGTCTCGCGGTCCCAGGCGAGGCAGGTCTCACGCTGGTTGGAGATGCCCACGGCGCGCACCTCGCCCGCCGTGACGCCGGCGCCCTTGCACACGTCGCGCGAGACGGCGAGGACGTTGGTCATGATCTCCTCGGGGTCGTGCTCGACCCACCCGCGTCCGTCCACGAGCTGGGCGTGCGGTCGCGCGGCCTTCCCGACGACGTCCCCGTCGGCCGAGAAGAGCACGGCCTTGGTCCCCTGGGTCGACTGGTCGATGGCGAGCACGAGCTCGCGTCTCGTCTCCATGGCGCTCACGCCTCCGCGCGGGCGAGAAGCTCGGTCGCGCTCGCGGCGATGCCGGCGGCGTCGAGACCGTAGTGGGCGAAGACCTCCGACGAGGTCCCCGTGATGACGGGAGCGTCGGGAAGCGCGAGCGTGCGCACGAGGCGCGGGCAGTTCTCGGAGACGACCTGCGCCACCTGGGAGCCGAGGCCGCCGTAGGGGCTGTGCTCCTCGACCGAGAGAACGACCTTGGTCGCCTTCGCAGCCTTGACCACGGCCTCGGCGTCGAGGGGCTTCACGCAGTACATGTCGAGCACGGTGGCCGAGACGCCCTTCTCGCCAAGCAGCCGGGCGGCGTCGAGCGCCGGCCGCACCATCTCGCCCGTCGCGACGATCGTCACGTCCGTGCCCTCGCAGAGCACGTTGGCCTTGTCCATCGTAAAGGGGACCTCCCCCTCGGCGTAGACGTCGGGGACGGCGTTCCTGCCCACGCGGACGTAGGCGGGCTTCTCGTCGTCGAGCAGCGCGTTCACGAGCGCCGCCGTCTGGAACCGGTCGCTCGGCAGGTAGACGCGCATGTTGGGAATCGCGCTCATGGCGGCTATGTCCTGCGCGGAGTGGTGGCTCATGCCGAGCGCGCCGTACGAGACGCCGCCCGAGATGCCGATGAGGGTCACGTTGGTGTCGGAGTAGGCGCAGTCGACCTTGGCCTGCTCGTAGGAGCGCGTCGAGACGAAGCTCGCGGGGCTCGCCGCGAAGGCCTTCTTCCCGCAGGAGGCGAGGCCGGCCGCCATGCCCACGAGGTCCTGCTCGGCGATGCCCGCCTCGACGGACTGCTCGGGGAAGGCGTCGAAGAACGGGGTCAGCGAGGCGGAGCCGCGCGAGTCGGAGCAGAGGACGACGATGTCCTTGTCGGTCTTCGCCCTCTCGAGCAGGATGTCGCAAATCGCCTTGCGGTTGGCGATGGTGTTAGGCATTGAGACCAGCCTCCTTGTGGGCCTTGAAGTCTGCGGAGATCTGCGCGTACTCGTCTGCCGTCGGCAGCTTGTGGTGCCAGGCGGCCTTGTTCTCCATGACGGGGCTGCCATAGCCCTTGGTGGTGTTGGCGATGATGACCGTCGGCTTGCCCTTGGTCTCGGCGGCGAGCCCGAAGGCGTCGTCGAGCGCCACGAGGTCGTTTCCGGGAATCGAAATCACGTTCCAGCCAAAGGCCGCCCAGCGGCTCTCCTGCGAGTCCTGCTTCATGACGTCCTCGGTGGAACCGGAGATCTGCAGGCGGTTGCGGTCGACGAGGGCGCAGAGGTTGTCGAGGCCGTAGTTGGCACCGCTCATGGCACCCTCCCAGACCGAACCCTCGGCGAGCTCGCCGTCGCCCATGAAGACGTAGCTGCGGTAGTCGCGACCATCCATGCGAGCGGCGAGTGCCATGCCCACCGCCACGGGAAGCCCGTGGCCGAGCGAGCCCGAGTTCATCTCGATGCCCGGCAGCTTGTTGTTGGGGTGTCCGATGTAGGGGCTGCCGAACTTGGAGAAGCGCGCCTCGACGTCGGCGAGGTCGAGGAAGCCCTCGTGGCAGAGGATGGTGTAGTAGGCCTCCATCGCGTGACCCTTCGAGAGGACGAAGCGGTCGCGGTCGGGGTCGGTCGTCGTGGCGGGCGTGATGCGGAGGTGGTTCTCGTAGAGCACCATGAGCGCGTCGATCACGCTCATGTCACCGCCGATGTGGCCGCCGCCACCGGCCATGATGATGTCGACGCAGTCCTGACGCAGGTCCCAGCGAAGCGATTCGAGCTCTGTGATGTCAGCCATCGTTACTCTCCCCTCAGGTAGGCTTTGACGTCCTCTTCGATCGGGTCATACAGGTCGGGCTCGATGCCCAGGTACTTGCAGGCCTCGTAGAGCACGGGCACGACGTCGGCATGGATGCCGGTGCAGTGGTGGATGTAGGGGCCCTCGACGACCTTCGCCTCGAGGCGCTTGAGGTTCGCGACCTTGACCCAGAGGTAGGTGCCCATGCCCTTCGGCCCGTCGATGCCCTCGGCGTTGCCGAGGAGGAGCGAGTAGTTCCCGTTGTCGCCGTCGAAGCGCGCAAGGGTGACCTCGCCGTGCTTGGCCTCGGCCGTGACGGCGCCGTTGTGGTCGAAGGCGAGAGGGACGGTGATTCTGGGACGCTCGCGGGCGACGGAGCAGGGCCAGGGACCGCAGTGCTGGAGGAGCTCTCCGTTGGGCTCGTCGGGATGACGGATGGTCCAGTCGGCGAAGAAGGAGCGCTTGCTGCCCATGTCGGCAGCCTCGACCATGAGCGACGTGATGGCGCCGTGGACGTCCGCCTCGCAGGTGATGGGCGTGCCCTCCTCGTTGAGGATCGAGTTTGCGGCGCAGGGCATGATGCCGAGCTCGTGCTGGAGCTCGTTCCAGCACTGGATGCAGCCGGCGGTGCAGTGGTACTTCCTGAGCAGGCGGCGCATGGCCACGGCCATGGCGGCGACGGTCTGCGTCTGCTCGGTGGTGCAGTCGCGGTCGTAGCGCTCGGCGATCCAGGCGAGCTGGACCTCGACGTCGGAGCTCCCGTCGCCGACGTTCTCCGCCAGGGCGGCCTTCACGCCGCGCGTGAGCTCGGGGAGCGGCACGGGCACGACCTCGATGCCGAACCTCTCGATGAGCTCGCCCTCGTTGTACATGGTGGAGTAGAACTCGTAGGGGCGCGGGCCGATCTGGAGGATGCGCGCGGCGCGGAAGGTCTTGACGACGTTGCACACGGCGATGAAGTCGCGGACGCCGCGCTCGAAGACGGGATCGTCGACGCGGCAGTTGGTCATGTAGGTGAAGGGCACCTCGAAGCGGCGGAGCACCTTGCCGGTCGCGAAGAGACCGCACTGGGTGTCGCGGAGACGCGAGCCGTCCGCCGCGGGGCGCTCGTCAAGCGGTCCCCAGAGGAGGACGGGAACGTTCAGGTCCTTGGCGAGACGGGCGCAGATGAACTCGGTGCCAAAGTTGCAGTGGGGCAGGAACAGACCGTCGACGCCCTCCTTCCGGAACTTGTCGAGGACGCGGAGGCGGTCGTCCTCGTCATAGAGGAGGCCCTCCTCGTTGATGTCGTCGATGTCGACGAACTCGACGTCGAGCTCGCGGAGCCTGTCGGCGATGAGCTTGCGGTACTTCACGGCGTCAGGTGCCGAGAAGATGCTTCGACGGGTGGGTGCATAGCCGATGCGCACGGTCATGATCTGCTGCCTCTCTGCTGGTGGCTTGAGTTTCTCTCAACGCCATTGTGCCAGCATTAAATCAGCAGCAATATTCGAGTAACTTTTACTAAATCTTAAGGACTAAACTTGGGCTGATCGCCGCCTGGGTTCGCCAAGCGTCCGCCTGGCTTGGCTTGCCTGGATGGGCTTTCAGCCTGCCAAAGGTGC
>DCZG01000086.1:4573-12805 GCA_002331575.1 Atopobium sp. UBA2090
GCCAAAGGGCGTTGGCACCTTTGGCAGGCTGAAAGATCTTGGCGGGACTACTCGTCCTCGGGCTTGGACTGCACCGTCACGATGAAGCTCTCGGCGCTGCGTCGTGCGTCCTCGAGCGCCGAGGCGATGCTCTTGGCGATAGGAGAGACGGTCAGGGCCATGCTCTGCCCAACGACGCCGAGCAGGAAGTCGGTCATGGGCTTGCGGTCCTCCTCCTTGAGCGAGCTCACGGAGTTCAGGACCGCTGCCAGCCCGGCAGCACCGCGGCTGGAGAGCGTGGTCAGCGAGTCGATGCCCGCGTCATCGAGGGCGTCGTAGAGGTCGGTGATCATGCGCGCGCGGCCGTCCACGTCATGCGAGGCCAGGAGCTGCGAGAAGACCTCGCCCATCTTCCGGCTCTCCTCCGAGATCCCCTCGCCTCGGACGAACTTCCCGCGCATGACCTCCCACTCCAGGGCGCTGTGCTGCATGACCCCCTGCGTGCCGGTGTCAGTGCCCGACCTGATGACGACGGGCCGCGCCGCGTGCTTGAAGAGCGACCCCACGAGGCTGTACTCGGGTGTGAAGAGTCGGATGCGATCGAGGACGGGATCGAGGCTCGACAGGGGGACGACCTCGTCGACGAATCCCGGGGAGTCGTTGCACCAGACGACGGCAATCCGGTCGCGGACCGCACTCGAGCAGTGCGAGGCCGCATACGCGGCGAGGTTGCCGCCCTTGGAGTGTCCGCCCACGTGCAAGGTCCCGCCGAGGTGGGCCGCGACTTCCTCGAGATAGCTGAGGGCCGTGACCTGCGAGGGAACGACGCGATAGCTCATCTCGCAGTCCTCGCGCCAGCCGACCATCGAGTCGTCCGTCCCGCGGTACGAGACGTAGGTGATCCCCCCGGGGAGAAGCGCGGTCAAGGCGCCGAACTGCTCGTGAGCGCCCGTGTCGAGACGGCTCACATACTCGCAGAGCAGGGTGCCCCCAAAGCGGTTGCCCGCCGCCATCTTCTCGAACACCGAGACCGTGAGCGGTGAGATGAGCGGACCGAGGTTGATTCCCTCGTCGGAGGGGTGCAGCGCGCGGAACCTCTCCCACGCGTCGTGCACCGTGACCGTCCCGGGCGTCGCGGAGACGGGCGGGACGGCACCGGCGAGCTCGAGGTACGAGAGCTGGGACAGGATGAGGTTGTCGACCTCGTTGAACGGGACGGTCCCGAAGTCGAAGTCACCATACCAGTCGATGTAGTCGAGCATGTTCGCCATCGTAGCCCCTCTCGTCGCGGGCGGTCGTCGGCCCGTCATGCCGTATCGCAATGATAGCCTGATAGCGGCCTGGGGCATTCTCGCGGTTCAAAGCTATAACTTCCGCCCTGGCTTCTTCGCTTCGCGATGCGCCTGTGATGAGACGATATGTTCTCGCACATTCTGAGCTAAACATCTACACTCTCATTAGCTAAATCTAGCGAAGGGAAAACCCATGGCTGTTACTGCTCGCGACGTCGCGAAGAAGGCTGGCGTCTCACCCGCCGCCGCATCCCTCGTGTTTCGCGGGAAGCCCGGCGTCGGCGACGAGACCCGAGAGCGCGTGCTCGCCGTCGCCCGAGAGATGGGCTTCGAGTACTCCGCCCCAAGCGAGGTGAGGCGCACGAGCACGCTCCAGCTCATCATCTACAAGAAGCACGGCAAGGTCGTCTCCGAGACGCCCTTCTTCGAGCAGCTCACCAAGGGCGTCTCGGACGAGACATACCGACTCGGCTACCACCGCCTCTCCATCTCGTACTTCTATGCCGCGGAACACCCCTCCGAGCAGCTCAAGAGCCTGCGCAGCACCAAGTGCGCGGGCATCATCCTTCTCGCCACCGAGATGCGCGCCACCGACGTCGCCCAGTTCGAGCGGCTCGGCGTGCCCGTGGTCCTTCTCGACGGGTGGTTCCCCTCCAAACGGAACGACTCGGTCGTGATCGACAACCAGCGCGGCGCCTGGCAGGCGACCCAGTACCTCATCTCGCAGGGACACCGTGACGTCGGCTACCTCAACAGCAACGTGGACATCCGGAACTTCCTCGAGCGCCGCGACGGCTATCTCAGCGCCATGAGGTCGCTCGGACAGAAGGACTTCGACCCCGCAAAGGCGATTGTCCGCGTGGGCACCACGATCGAGAGCGCCTTCGACGACATGTCCGCGTATCTCGCCACGGGTCCCGACCTCCCCACGGCCTTCTTCGCCGACAACGACATCATCGCCGCCGGCTGCATGCGCGCCCTCGCCAAGGCGGGCATCAGGGTACCCGAGGACGTCTCCATCATCGGCTTCGACGACATGCCCATCTGCCAGCTCGTCTATCCCGCGCTCACCACCATGGCCGTCCCCAAGGCGAGCATGGGGGCGCTCGCCGTGCAGCGTCTCGTCGCGCTCATCAAGGGAGAGACGACGGGAGAGTCGGTCCGCATCTGCGTGCTGCCCGAGCTGATCTCGAGGGAGAGCGTCGTGAGGCTGCCGACGAACGCCTGAGAGGGCGATGACATCATGAGCCGGGTGTTCGGAGACGTGTGGAGGAGTGCCATGGAGTACGTCGTGTTCGGAATGGGCGGGGTCGGCGCGAGCGTCTACGAGCGCCTCGCAAGGGCGGGACTGCCCGTCACGGGCATCGCGCGAGGAGCTCATCTCGCCGCCATGAGGAGCCACGGGCTGCGCGTCGAGCGTCTCGGGCGCGAGCCGGTCCTCGTGGAGAACCCGCGCGTCTCCACGGCGGAGGAGTGCTCCGCCACCCCGGACGTCATCTTCGTCTGCGTGAAGGGCTACTCACTCGAGAGCGTCTATCCCCTCCTGCACGGCGTCTGCACCGCCAAGACCGTCGTCATCCCGCTCCTCAACATCTACGGCACGGGCGAGCGCATTGACGCACGGCTGCGAGACGAGATGGGACCGCTCGCCCCGGTCTGCGCCGACGGCTGCATCTACGTGTCGGCAGAGCTCGCCGGACCAGGCGTCCTGCTGGAGCACGCCCCCATCTGCAGGATCCTCTTCGGCTTGCACTCTGCGCTTGGCGAGCAGGACGCTCGTCTCGCCGCCATCGCTGCGGAGTGCTCCTTCAACGGCATTGAGGCCGTCGCCTCGACCGACATCCGGCGAGACGCGCTCGGAAAGTTCAGCTACGTCTCGCCCATGGGGGCGACCGCCATCATCCACGAAGCGACCGCCGGCGACGTCCAGCGGGGTGGCGCGGCCAGGGACACCTTCGTCGCCGCCGTTCGCGAGGTCGAGGCCATCGGAGCGGCGATGGGAGTCGTCTTCGACAGAGACCTCGCGGCAGCCAACCTTGCCATCGCCGACTCGCTCGACCCGAGCTCCACCACGTCCATGCAGCGAGACCTCATGGCCGGACGTCCATCGGAGTTCGACGGGCTCGTCTCGGAGGTCGTCCGCCTCGGCGAGTGCTACCACGTTCCCACGCCCACCTACCTCGAGGCGACGCGCGTCGCTCAGGATCGCTTCGGCCTCTGACCTGGAAAAGGGGACAGGTTGTTTTTCCACGACAGCTTGTCGTGGAAAAACAACCTGTCCCCTTTTCCAGGTAGGCAACTGGATGCGTGTTTATGGCATCTGAGCAGGTAGATAGCTGAATGCAATCTGTTGCACTTCTGCTAGATGGTCTGCTCGGTACGTCCGATGATGTCGTCCTGCGTCGCCCTCGAGAGCACGTTGAAGAAGGCGGAGTAGCCGGCCACGCGGACGATCAGGTCCTTGTGCGCCTCGGGGTGTACCTGTGCGTCGACGAGCGTGTCGCGCGAGACGATGTTGTACTGGACGTGGTAGCCGTGGAGGCGGTTGAAGAATGTGCCGAGCATCATCTCAAGCTTCTGGCGATTCTCTTTGCGCTCGAGCATCGTGGGCGTCATCTTCTGGTTGAGGAGCACGCCGCCGGTGATCTTCTCGGTGGGAAGCTTGGACACGGACTTGAACACCGCCGTGGGACCCTGCCTGTCTGCGTTGTGCGCGGGGCTGCACCCCTCGGCGAGCGGCTCATGGGCGTGACGCCCGTCCGGCGTCGCTATCGTGCCCCTGCCCTGGCCGACGTTTGCCGAGATGGACGAGGTGCCGGCATAGCGGATGCCGCCGATGGGCCCCCGGCCGTGACGGGTGTTGGGATACTTGCGTATCTCGTCGATGTAGGGCTCGTAGGCCTCGACGACGAGGTCATCGACGTAGTCGTCGTCGTTGCCGTACTTGGGAGCGCCCGTGACGAGCATCCGCTGGATGCGCTGCCCCTCGGGAGAGCTGAAGTCGTCGAGGATGGCGTCCCAGAGCTCCTGCTGCGTGACCTTGCCCTCCTCGAAGACGAGCTTCTTGATGGCGGCGAGCGAGTCGGCCATGTTGGCGATGCCCACCTGAAGGCCCGAGATGAAGTCGTAGACGGAGCCGCCCTCCTTGATGGTCTTGCCACGGGCGATGCAGTCGTCGGTGAGCGCGGAGCAGAGGACGTCCGGCACGTCTCGCTCGGACGCCTTGTCGATGGCGTTCTCCACGATCACGGAGTAGCGGGTCATCTCGCGAATGGTCTTGTCCCAGGCGGCGAGAAGCTCGTCATAGCTGCCCATCTCGGTGAACCTGCCGTAACCCTTGGTGAAGCGCCGGCCGGTCGTGAGATCCACGCCGTCGTTCATCGCGACGAGGAGGAGGCGCGGGAAGTTGAGGTAGCTCATGCCGGTGCAGCGATAGCCCCACTTGCCGGGGACGGCCGTCTCGACGCAGCCGATGGCCGAGTAGTTGTAGGCGTCCTTCTCGGCCACGCCCCAGTTGATGAACGAGGGGATGATGACCTCGTCGTTGTTGAACGCGGGCATGCCGAAGCCGAGCCTCATGACCTCGATGCACTCGTCGAGGAACCTCTTGTCGATGCCCTCGTGGTAGCGGACGGTGAGGTTCGGCTGGGTGAGGCGGGTCTGCGCCACGGACTGCAGCACGAGAAACGAGAGCTCGTTTACGGCATCGCAGCCGTCGGTCGTCTGGCCGCCGATGGTCACGTTCTGATACATCGGGCTGCCCGCCGACGAGAGCGTGTGCGCCTGGCTCCGCACCTTCTGGACGGTGAGCGTCTTGATTCAGAGGTTCGTGAGGAGCTCCAGCGCCTCGTCGCGGGTGATCTCCCCGGCATCAACATCTGCCTGGTAGTAGGGATAGAGATATTGGTCGAAGCGACCGAACGAGAGCGAGTGGCCGTTCGATTCGATCTGGAGAATCACCTGGGAGAACCAGACGGTCTGGATGGCCTCGCGGAAGGAGGACGCCGGCTCGTAGGGAACGCGCGCGCAGATGGCGGACATCCGCTCGAGCTCCGCTTTGCGCGCGGGGTCCGTCTCCGCCTCGGCCTTCCTCGCAGCGAGCGCGGAATAGCGCAGCGCGAAGCGGCGGACGGCGTCGATCACGATGAGGACCGCCTTGTAGAAGACGTACTTGTCGATGGAGTCGGGGTCAGTGAGGTCGAGCGCCGCCTTGGCAGCGCGCGTGCGCTGCTCATAGCCCCTGAGACCCTCGCGCAATAGACGGGCGTGGTTGATGGCGAGATGGGCGTCGCCGGCGTTGAGCTTGCCCTCCATCCCGAAGACGCCTGTCTCCATGAAGACGGAGACCTCGTCGGGCAGGAGCGCCTCACCGCGAGCGCGAAGGTTGTTGTTCTCCCAGAAGGGCGCGATGTCGCGGAGTTGCCGCTTGGTTTCCTCGGTGACATAGAACACGTCGCCGTCGCGCTTCTCGAACGTGTCGAGCTCATCCATCACGAAGCCGAGAGTGTACTCGGGGAAGATGGGGGCGTTGCAGTTCTTGGTCGCCTGGTTGCCGCAGATGAGGGTCTTGTCCTCGATGTAGATCGACATCTTGTCGAGGATCCTCTCGAGCATGAGCGCGCGCCTCATGACGGGCGGCTGGTTCTTGCTCGCCTCGTAGGCTTCTGTGGCGAGAACCGCACGCTCGGCGTCAATGAAGGGCTTCTCATCGAGGACCTCCTCGCGGAAGGCCTGCATGCGGCCAGTCAGTGCTCCGAAGTGCTCCCTGTTCTCCATTGCTCCGCTCCATCTCTTGTGTACAGAATGCTATTTAATTTCGTTCGTAAATACTGTACGGCACAGCATTGAAATTGTCAATCGAAATCTTCGTTCGTAAGTTATTATAATTACGTTCACACTTTCCGAGTATACTAACACGCGTCGAGAGGGGAAGCCATGCAGAGCGCCGTGGTGTTCAACATACAGAAGTTCAGTCTCAACGACGGTCCGGGCATCCGCACGGTCGTATTCCTCAAAGGCTGTCCGCTACGCTGCGCCTGGTGCGCGAATCCAGAGAGCCAGCAACGCGCACCCCAGGTCGAGTGGGACGAGGGAAGATGCACCGGCTGCGGCACCTGTCTCCGCCTCTGCCCAGAGGCCTGCAGCGTGACGCGATCTGGCAAGCACCATGTTGACGTTCGTACTCTCGACGGGGACTCCTCGTGTGCCCAGGCGGCTATCGATGCCTGCCCAGGAAACGCCCTGACTCTCGTGGGCGAGAGCCGGACCGTCGACGAGGTCGTGCGAGTCTGCTTGCAGGACCAACCCTTCTACGAGGATTCCGGCGGAGGTGTCACGCTCTCCGGAGGCGATGCGCTGCTCTGGCCCGACTTTGACATCGAGCTTCTCACGAGCCTGCAAGCGCGGGGCATAGACACCTGCATCGAGACGGAGGCATACGCCAAGGAGGATACGTTCCGGTCGGTCACCGCTCATCTCGACCACCTGCTCATCGACATGAAGCACTGGGACTCCGCGGCGCACAAGCTCGGCACGGGCGTGGGCAACGAACTCATTCTCGCGAACACACGATGGGCGATAGCAACGGGAAAGGACGTGCTCATACGCACGCCGGTCATCCCAGGCTTCAATGACGCGATTGAAGACGCCAGGGGAATGGCACGAACTCTCAGAGAGATCGGAGCTCGACGCGTTCAGCTCCTCCCCTTCCACACGCTTGGCGAGAACAAGTACGATCTGCTCGACAGAGACTACGCCCTGCGAGGAGTCAGGGCGCTTGGCGCCGATGACCTCGAAGACTATCGAGACACCTACGTCCAGGAGGGCGTGGACGCATTCTTCTAACGACTATCCTGCCGTGATGACCTCGACGCCCGAGCGCTCGAGGCTCGTCCGCGCGATTGCGGGAATGCCCTCGTCGGTGACCACGGCCAGGGGCTTGTCGCCCAGCCCGAGCGGGACCGATCCATGGGTCCCGAACTTCTCCGACTCGGTGAGGACCACGACGCGCGTCGCCGACGCGGCCATGGAGCGCACGGACTCGGCTCGCATCTGATCGCTGTTCGTGAAGCCGATGCCGTCGAGCCAGCCGTCAGCCCCTACGAAGAGGTCGTCGACCACGTACTGCTGTGCACAGAGCCGAACGAGCGGGCCGACCGTCACCTGGGAGTCGCGCTGAAGGGCTCCACCGAGCAGCGTGACGTTCACCAAAGAGAGGTCGCGCAGGTACGAGGCGATGAAGACGCTGTTGGTGACGATGGTCACGCCCGACGAGGTCTCGGCGACCCGCCTGGCGAGAAGGGCGCAGCAGCTTCCGTTCTCGACTATGATTGTGTCGCCGTCAGACACGAGAGCCGCCGCCCGATCGGCGATTCTGAGCTTCTCCGCATAGTGGTAGGCAAGACGCCCTCCCACGTCGTTGGGATTCGTGAGCAAGGCGTACCCGTGCTCGCGGACGATGAGTCCACGCGACTGGAGCGCGTCAAGGTCCTTGCGCATCGTGACGTTCGAGACGCCGAGCCGCTCGGCAAGAGTGGCGACCTCGATCCTCTTGGCGTCCGTGAGAATCTCCAGAATCTTGGTGTCACGTTTTGACATGGAAGGCCTTTCGTTTTACCCGGACACTGCTTCCATGAGTATAGCTTTTGCTTTCGTTCGAAAGTAGCTTAGAAGTGTCACCCGCATGAGCTGGGGTGCCGCCTGCCAAAGGTGCCAACGNNCCTGTCCCCTTTTCCAGGTTCTCAGGGGCAGAGGGCAAGAGACTCCTCGAACCAGGCGCGGAAGGCGTCGGCGTCGATGGACGTCGCGACATGCACGTTGGGCGCATGTCCTCGAAGCCCGTCAAGGTCGAAGTACGTCCCACCCGCGCTGCAGCACGCGGCGGCATCGACCTCGAGGAAGCAGTCGACGACGTGGTACATCTCCGGCGCGATGACATAGCCCACCGCGGTCGGGTCGTACA
>DCZG01000086.1:12819-19304 GCA_002331575.1 Atopobium sp. UBA2090
GTAGACGTCGAACATCTCCGCGAGCACCGCGCCCATCCTGCTGCCCGCAGCGATGCGCGCCATCCCATCGGGCATGACGAGGGCCTTGTCGGCAACCTCGAGCGGCACGAACGTGACGTCGAGATTGGATGCGACGACCTCCCTCGCAGCCACGGGGTCGACGGCGACGTTGAACTCCGAAAGCACACCGACGTTCCCGTGACGGATGGCGCCGCCCATGCAGACCACCCGTCGCACGACCCGTGGCAGGTCAGGATGGTCGCGAAGGAGCTGTGCAAGGTTGGTCAGCGGGCCGAGCGTGATGACCGTGACGCTTCCCGGTGCCTCGCTCACCGCATCCCACAGGGCCTCCACAGCACCCTCCTCGAGAAGGAGCTCGTCGGCCGTCATGTCGTAATCCCAGTCGCCGAGACCCGACTCGCCATGAATCGCGCCGGCCTCGATGCCGATGCCCGCAAGCGGTCGCGACGCCCCGCGGGCGACGGGCACGTGCGTCCCGAGGAACGACTCCAGCCTGAGCGCGTTGCGTGTGGTCTTGTCAATCGAGACGTTGCCCACGACGGTCGTGATCAGCCTCACGTCCAGCGCGGGCGAGAAGAGCGCGACGGCGAGCGCCGCCGCATCATCGATGCCGGGGTCGGTGTCAATGACGACAGGTATCCTGTCGGCCATGAGCTACCTCTCCCCTCCGCACCTCATGAAGGCCTCTACCTGGCCTCTCGTCGGCATCGACTGCTGGGCACCGACCGTCCTGCATGCCAGCGCGCCAGCAGACGAGGCTACGATCAGGCCGTCTGCGATGTCCAGTTCGGAGGCGAGCTCGGCCGCAAGCACGCCGAGGTAGGCGTCGCCCGCTCCGGTGGAGTCAATCATCTCGACCTTCCGAGGAGGGACCACCACGACGTCCTCAGCGATGAACGCGACGGAGCCTCGAGGACCGAGCGTGATCACGGGCGTGGAGACGCCCAGGGAGGAGAAGACCACGAGAGCTTTCAGAATACTCGTCTCATCTACGGGAAGGACGCCGGTGAGTGCCTCGCACTCCGTCTCGTTCACGCAGAGCAGGTCGACCGCGGGGTAGATGCTCGTAAGATCTCCGCAGGCAGGCGCGGCGTTGAGAATCGTGTAGAGCCCGGTCTCACGAGCATAGGCGAGCGCGTCCACCGTCGTGGAGAAGTCGCACTCGAGCTGCGTGAGGAAGATGTCGCCCGGCTCTGAGATGTCGTCAAGGGCGGCGCAGACCTCGTCGGAGGTGAGGACCGCATTGGCACCGGCATCCACCACGATGCGGTTCTCGCCATGACAGCGCAGAATCGTGGCGGTACCCGTGGGAGCCGTGTCGCGCACATACAAATAATCACACGAGACACCTGCGGAGCCAAGCGAACGCACAAGCCGCGAGCCGAACGCATCGTCGCCAACGGCGCCGACCATGTACGTCTCGATACCCATGCGCGAGGCGGCATAGGCCTGATTGGCACCCTTGCCACCTGGATTCGTCAGGAATCCCGTACCATGAACAGTCTCGCCTGCCTCAGGCACCCTCTCACATTCGACCGACAGGTCCATGTTGAGCGACCCGAACACGATGACCTTCGACACGAGACTCCCCCGGTTCGGTTGATGGCGACTACTACTGGGCTGTAACCTCAGTATCGGCGTCCTCCGCGGGGACGTCGGCGCTGTCGGCGACGGCTTCAGGTGCCGTCTTGGACTTGTCATACTCCTCTGGGGTGAGGACGTCCTCGATGCGCAGGTTGACTCCCGCGACCTCGAGGCCGGTCATGCCTGTGACCTGCTTGACCACCGCATGCTTGACGTCTTCGAAGACCTGGGGGGCATACGCACCGTACTTGATGAAGACCGAGACGTTGACCTTGACGGAGCTCTCGGGAGTGACCTCCACGGAGACGCCCTTCGTGGAGTCAGTGGTGCCGAAGGTCTCCTGCACGCGATTGAACCAGCTGCCCTTCATGCCCACGACGTCCGGCACCTCGCGCATGGCGAGCGCCACGATCTTCTCGATGACCCCGTTGGAAAAGGTGAGGGAGTCCTCGCTCTCGAGGTCCTCGTCCTCGGCCGTCGAGAGGTCGATGCCGTCGGAAGGCTCGTCCGCAGGCGTCAGCACGTCAGGAGCGACGGCATCGGTGGGCTGCACATCGGTCTCGGGGGCCACGACCTCGGCCTCGACGCCCTGTTCGTTGGATGCGCTCTCGGTGCTCATAATCGCTCCTCGCTACTCGCGCTTGTCGGAAAAGTACTTCTTTACCGCGTTGATAATCTTGGGATCGCCGTCGACGCACTGACCGAGCGCTACGCCCACGACCACGAGCAGAACGATAAGGAGCGTGCGTCCTATACCAACACAGAAGATGAAGATCGCAACGAGAAGGCCGAGGACGCCTCCCACGAACGCGTTCTCATGTCCGGGGAACGTGCGTCTCACCCAGGCGGACACCTTGCCAGCACCCTCCTTGATGGAATCACGGCCATCCTCTGCCGCGCCGTCAACCCGGGCGTTCTGCTCGTCATGCCGTTCCTGCTCGACTCGAGGCTCCATATCCTCCCCGATGGAGTCGACCTTTGCCTTGGGTGCCCGGGGCTCTTCGTCAGACATGCGCTACGCCTCCTGCCTGTCCGTGTCGGATGCGGCACGAGACCCACCCATCGACACCGTGATCTCACTCGTGGAGTCGAGACGCTCTGCAGGTTCGGTCTCCTCGACCGCGGGCGGCTCGTATGAGGGAACGGCCTCTGGCGAGGGTTCGGGCTCCGACGCGGACGTGGGAGTCGCGACCGTGACCGACTCGGGCTCGATGAACTCGAGGCTCACGCGGTCGACCTTGTCCCCGCAGACGGAGGCGAGGCCCCGCACGAGCTCGTCATGGAGCTCGGCTCCCTTTGCCACGACGTCGACGGTCTCATGCGGAAGCACGCGAACATGAACGCGCACGTGGCCGCTCTTCTTGGCCTTCACGTCCACGCGGTCTGCCGAGCAGGTCCCGTCCGCCTCGACGATGTGCGTCGCCTGCGAGGCGATGGCGTCGCGCGAGACGCTGATGGTGCCGCCGTTGACTGTGGTGACCTCGATGGTCCTGACGCTGCGGGCAAAGATGGCACGGAGCAGGACGACGAGCATGATGACCAGGGCGATGGCGACGCAGACCTCGACGGCATAGAAGTAGTACTCGAGCGACATGAGGGCGCTCGCCTGCGACGTCCACGGACCGACCCACGTGAGCGAAAGCGCGATGACGCCGAGAAGGCCGGCCAGCCCGAAGACGAACATGCAGAAGCGCTTGAACCCACCCATGCGTTCTCCTCCTGTCGACCCCGCTCGGCATGCGTCGAGACGCTGACAGTTAGAGGATACCCCTCGGCGGGGACTTCAATCGGTACGGTCGACGAAGAGCGGGGCGCAGCGCGGATTCGGAAGGCACGGCGTCGGGCCAAGCCGACATACGAAAGCGGCGGCCCCGAGGGACCGCCGCAGCGTCAGACATCTGTTGGCAGAGCCGACTACTCCTCGTCGGCGTCGAGCGCCTCGGCCACCTCGTCGGAGACGGACATGGAGGTGTAGACGTTCTGGACGTCGTCGAGCTCCTCGAGCTTGTCGATGAGGCGCTGGACCTTCCGGGCGTCGGACAGCTCGAGCTCGGTCGGCGTGTTGGGGACCATGGTGAGCTCGGAGCCCTTGACCTCGATGCCCTGAGCCTCGAGACCCTTCACGACGTCCTGCATCTTGTCGTAGGCGGTGTAGACGATCCACTCGTCGCCGGCGTCCTCGTAGTCATCGCCCTCGGCCTCGGCGACAGCCATCATGAACTCGTCCTCGTCGACCGCGTTCTCGCGATCGGGGACTTTCTTCTCGTCGCTGACGATGACCTTGTCAACGGCGATGGAGCCCTTGCGGGTGAACTGGAAGGCGACGGAACCCGCGGTGCCCAGGTTGCCGCCGGAGTGCGTGAAGGTCGAGCGGACATCAGCGGCGGTGCGGTTGATGTTGTCGGTCAGGCAGTCCACGTAGAAGGCGACGCCCGCGGGGCCATAGCCCTCGTAGGTGACCTCCTTGTAGATGACGGCCTCGGCGCCGGCACCAAAGGCCTTGTCGATGGCGGCCTGGATCTTGGCGTTGGGCATGGAGACCATGCGGGCACGAGCGACGGCTGCGGAGAGGGCGGCGTTGTTGTCCGGGTTGGGGTCACCGCCGACGCGAGCGGCAACGGTGATGTTGCGCGAGTGCTTTGAGAAGAGCGCCGAGCGCTTAGCGTCGATGGCGGCCTTCTTGTGCTTGGTGGTTGCCCACTTAGAGTGTCCGGACATGCACATCTCCTTCTTGCCTGCCGGCAGCCATCTGCGAAGGTTGCCGCTGGGGAACGTTTACCGTCATATGAGTCGCTCGCGGGGTCCCTCCCACGGCGTACGGCATTGAACATTCATACGATACAAAAAACTGACCGCCGAGAAAAGCCAGATACGCGGATTTTGCAGGCACTGTGAAGTTTTTTCGCCTTCCGCGCCCTGCGACAGCCATCGGGATCGACGCCACGACCNNGCGAGTCCTCGGCGGCACGCTCGGCTGGCGAGAGCCCGTACTTGGCGACGACCCGCCGGATGGAGGCGCGCCACGGCGTCCATACGAGGAGCAGGAAGCCCACGGTGGACACGCCATGGATCAGGTCGAAGGGCAGCGCGGCGAGCACGGCCGCGAGGGCGGTCTGCCACGTGAGCGGGCGTACGAAGCCGATGATATAGAAGCCGTTGAGAATGGCCCCGTACACGAGGGCGGAGCAGAAGCCCCACACGTAGACGGCAACGCGCGCCCGTCTCCCCTCGCCCCTGCAGACGAAGCCCGCGACGTAGCCCACGAGGCCCCAGGCGTACATCTGCCAGGGGGTCCAGGCGCCCTGCCCGAAGAAGAGGTTCGACACGAGCGCCGCGAGGGCGCCCACGGCGAAGCCGCTCTGCGGACCGAGCGTCGCTCCGGCGACGATGGCGATGGCCGAGACGGGTTTGACGTCGGGAACCGCGGCAAAGAGCAGGCGCCCGGCTGCGGCGAGGGCAGCGAGAACCACCGTCGGCATGAGCTGGCGCATGGCGGGCCGCGACGCCTCGACGCCCGCGAGCATGAGGCCGACGGCGAGAACCGCGGCGAGGGCGGTGAGCAGGGCACTCGCATCGACGTCCTCGATGACGCAGGCGGCCATCACGGCCGGGACGGCCACGAGCGCCGGCAGCTCGAGCGCGCGCAGGACCCGGCTCATCCGTGTGGCTGTGACTCCTCGTCCCATCCCGACCTCCTTCTAGCCATTCTAGGTCAGCGGCGTACCTCCCGCCCACGGACGGGTTGGCCTCCCCCTCGCACGTGCTACAGTCGACCCACGAGAGACCATCGTCGCGAGGAGACCGCAATGATCTACATCGGACACTTCAGCTACAACGACGAGATGGACGACAAGGACAGCTTCGTCCTCATGCCGCTCATCGTCTCGGCCGAGAACGCGGACGAGGCCATGGAGAAGTTCGCGGACCACCTGCTCGACGTCCACTCCCACTCCGACCTTCTCGAGGGCGCGGGTCAGATCTACCTCGACACCCTCGTCGAGCTCGAGGAGGTTCCCACCGAGCCCATCATCACGCAGTGGCAGAAGATCGTTCCCGCTGCCGACGGCCTGTGCTCCATCACGGGCGCGCTTCCCGCCGTGGAGAAGGACTTCGAGGACGGGGTCGCCTACGCCTGGGGCGACGACGAGGATGACGACGAGCTCGAGCTCGAGGAGCTCGCGGACCTCTCGGAGGACGACCTCACCCAGGCCTACGAGGAGGAGCCGTTCCTCCAGTTCCTCTCCGAGGACGACCAGTAGCCCCTATCGCCCCCACACCCAGCTCTCCCGCAGAAACTCGTCGGTCTCGCCGGTGAGCGTGACCGCACCGTCGAAGAGAAGCGACGTCCGGTCGGCCACCTCGGCGAGGAACGCCACGTCGTGCGAGGCGATGACGACCGTCACCCCCTCGTCGCGGCACTCGCCGACCATGCGCGCCACCTCGCGGCGCATCTCGAGGTCGAGCCCCTTGGGCGGCTCGTCGAGCAGGAGCAGCCGAGGCCGCGTGAGCATGAGCTTGGCGAGGGCGAGCAGCTGCTGCTGGCCTCCCGAGAGGTCGTAGGGATGCCGCGCCCCGAGCCCCGCGAGCCCCAGCCGCGCCATGACGGCCTCGACGTTCTTCTCGCCGTAGCCCGCCGTCCCCGACCACTCCATGAGCTCCTCAGAGACGGACTGGCAGGCGAGAAGCGTCTTCGGGCCCTGCGGCAGGATCACCTGGCGGTGCGCCAGCGTCCCTCTCGCCCGGCCCCGCTGCGGACGCTCGACGCCCGCGACGAGCGAGAGCAGCGTCGACTTGCCCGATCCGTTTCCGCCCATGAGCGCGCGCACCTCCCCCTCAGACACCGAGAGGTCGCAGCCGCGCAGCACCCAGTCGGCGTCGCG
>DCZG01000086.1:19326-19605 GCA_002331575.1 Atopobium sp. UBA2090
CTCGTCGACGCTGATGACGTCGCGTCCGTCTGACGGAGGCTCGCGCCTCGCGAGCACGTCGAGACGCGGCGCCCTTCTCAGCCCCTCGAGAGGCAGCTCGTCGACGCGGCCGTCCCCGACCCGAAACGCGCAGGTGGCGTACTCCGCCATGGTCCAAGGGGAGTGCGTCGCCACGACCACGGAGATGCCCAGCTCGCGATTGGCCCGGAAGAGGAGCGAGAGGAAGGCCTTCTCGGCCACGGGGTCGAGCATCGAGGTGGGCTCGTCGAGAAGGAGCAG
>DCZG01000086.1:19624-19916 GCA_002331575.1 Atopobium sp. UBA2090
GCTGGCCGCCCGAGAGCTCGTCGCAGCGTCGGTGGAGCAGGGGCTCCATGCCAAAGAAGTAGCAGGTCTCGGCCACGCGGCGGCGCATCTCGCCCTGGGAGAGGCCGAGGTTCTCGAGGCCGAAGGCCATCTCGTGCCAGACCGTGTCGCAGACGATCTGGTTGTCGGGACTCTGGAGGACGAAGCCCACGAGCTGCGCGGACGTCTGGGCTGACATCGCGCGGACGTCGCTTCCCAGCACCTCGACGGTGCCCGAGAGCTCGCCTGCAGGTGACACCTCGGGCTTGGCGAG
>DCZG01000086.1:19933-23552 GCA_002331575.1 Atopobium sp. UBA2090
GCGTCGTCTTGCCCGAGCCGGTGCCACCGGTGAGCAGCGCGAACGCTCCGCGAGGCACCTCGAGGGAGACGCGTTCGAGCACGGGCGCGTTGGCGGGAGAGCCGTCCGCCGCCGCGTACGAGAAGCTCAGGTCACGCACGGAGAGCGCCGGGGCGCGTGTCTCGGTCATCTCCATCTGAGCCTCCCGACAAGTTCGAGAGCCGCAGGCAGGAGCACCAGCGCAGCGTAGGGGACGTATCCCCACCAGGCGACGAGCCTCGGCAGAGCGGGATAGAAGTGCCACTGCCCGCAGGCGACGGAGGCGAGAAGGGCATTGGCGAGAAGGAGCAGGACGGAGAGGGCGAGGGCAAGCGCGTCGCGACCCCGGAACTCGACGCTGCGGTACGTCGTGCGGGTCGGGAGGGAGCCCCAGCCGCGAGCTCGCATCGAGTCGGCGCGCTCGAGGGAGTCCTCCATCGCCCAGGAGACGAGGACGTCCGAGAGGCGGACCTGGGCGTGTCGACCGCCCGTCTCGCCGCCGGCCGCCGTGCATGCGGCATACGCGGAGCGGACCGTCTGCCCCCGACGAGCGAGCTGCGGGACGAGCTGCATCGTCATCGAGACCATGAGCGTGACCGTGGGGAGGGCGCGGGCGCCGAGCTCGAGGAGACGGTCCTGCGTGAGCACGCGCGAGGTGCTCTCGAGCCACAGCACCACGGCGACGAGCATCGCCCCCATGCAGGCCCCGAACGCGAGGCTCTCGAGGTAGACGACCGTGGGACCGAGACGCCACAGCTCCGTCGAGCCAGACGCCGAGAAGAGCGGGTTGACGAGGGAGACGAGCGCCACGACGGGCAGCTGCCAGCGAAGGCCGCGCACCGTCTCGCGGGCACCCCTGAACGCGAGCGAGCAGGCGACGCCGCCCGCGAGGGAAAGCGCGACGTAGACGGGCTGAATCGCGAACATGGCGATGATGACGGTCCCGCCGAGGTAGACGGCGGGAACCGCGGGATGCGACGAGTCGAACGCATGTGGCTGCCTCGCTGCCACGCTCACCCCTCCACGTTGACGTAGGTCCAGGTCAGGGTGTCGCCATCCGAGAGCTCGTAGTTCGAGCAGGCGGTGTTTGGCTCGACCCCGTTCACGGCATACACCCACCCGCTGCTCGCGCCGTATTCCTTCTCGGCAAGGCCGTTGATCGCGGAGACGTACGTGCCGTAGGCGGAGCTTCGCGCGTTGACGCTGGCACCCGTGGCGACGAGCGCGTCGTAGGCCGTCGACCCGGCGTCGAGCGTGACCGTCGCCGAGCCGGAACCCGCGCCGGCGGCAGAGCCGTCGATGCGCACGGTGACGGAGAGCGTGGAGGCCTTCTCCGTGGCGGCGGGCGTCCCGGCAGATTCGGAGCCAGCGCTCGAGGACGACTCACCGGTGTCAGTGGACGAGGAGGTCGTAGTGACCGATGTGGTCGTCTGAGAGCTCGCGGTCGACTCCGCGACGGGCTGCGAGGCCGCCGAATCGGAGGTACCTGCGTCGTCGACTGTTGTGGATCCTGACGCATCACCCGATTCAGTGAGGCCGGCCGCAGACGTGGCGACGTCGGCCGTCTCGCCGGACGAGGCCTCGTCCACGGTCTGGAACGCGGTAGACGACGCGCCGCCCATGAAGGCAAGCGGGTCCTCGCCCCGAACGTACTGCGCCGTGGACCACGCGCAGAACGCGACGAGCACGGCGGCGAGCACCGCGACGATCACCCGTGATGGCGAGAGAGAGCCCCTCCCCTTGCCGGTGTCGTTCGAGGTCATGAACGGACCTCCTCGTCCTTCGCCCGGCGCCTGCGGCCGAGCACCGCCCACAGGAGGGCGGCAACGCCCACGCACATGCCGACGATCGGCCAAATCGGAAGGGCCGAAGTCCCCGTCGTCGCAGCGTCACTGCTGGTAGCTGCACCGAGAGCACTCTCAGTGGATACGAGGCCGTCCTCAGCGGCGCTGCCGTCCGAGGTCGTGGCGAGAGCGGTGACGGGAGCTGCGTCCTTCTCGCCCGCGCTGCTCGCGGAGTCCGAGGCAGTCGCGGACTGGGAGCGAAGGTCGGAGAAGAGCGAGCGACCTGAAGCTGCCTTCGAGACTGAGGAGACGGACTGCCCGCTCGTTCCCGACGAGACGGACGACCCGGCGCCGGAGCCCGTTGTCCCGCTCCCCTGATTGCCTGACTCGCTGCTCGTGGACGCGGAAAGTCGCACGAGGTAGCCCGAGTCGTTGAGGTAGTAGAGGTTACCCGCCGCGTCGCAGACCACGGGCGAGTCGCAGTAGTTCGCGTTGGTGGCGCTCGGCGCATAGAGGAGGCTCGCCTCGAGGTCGCCGAGTCGGTAGACGTAGAGGTTGCCGCCCGACTCGTAGCCCGTCCACGTCTTGTTGGGATTGGTCCCGAAGTTGACGGTGAAGTAGGAGTAGCTGCCGCCAGCCTGCGTCGATACGAGCGCGGGCGAGCAGATGCCGCCCGTGGGAAGCGCGGAGTCGCCGACGGTGGTCACGGTTCGCGAGACCCTCATGGATGCGAGGTCGACGAGGGCAAGGGTTGTCACGGTCCCCTCCTTGCCCGTGCCGCCGACGACCACGGCGGTCGTCCCCACGACCGTCGGAGCCGCGATGCACTTGTCGAGCACCTTGAGCGTGGCGTCAGAGAGCACGCCTGACGACGAGAGCGAGAGTCGGTGGAGCACGCCGTCGTACGTGACCACGAGGGCGCCGGCGTCGTAGGCCACAGGGTCAGACTTTACGGCCGAGCCGAGGGCGAGCGACGAGACCTCGTTGCCGTCGAGGTCATAGACGCGCATGATGCCCGCAGAGTCACCGGCCAAGAGGTAGTCGCCGACACGCAGAACGCCCGTCCACGACCAACCCGAGGTCGTACTTGCCTTCGACCAGAGCGTGGTTCCCGTCGCGGCGTCGAGCGCGACGAGCGAGCCGGACACGGCAGACAAGCCGGAGCCGAATACGGCAGTCCCGAACATGACGGCCTTCGTACCACCGAGGTCGACCAGGCGCAGCGAGCAGGACGACTGGTCGTGCGTCACCGTCCCCGACGAGGTCCAGAGCCTGGCGAAGCTCCCGTAGTCGACGGCCTCGACCTTGCCGCCCGAGAGCGGCACGTAGATCACGCCGTCGGCGTAGACGGGACGAGCCGTGTAGTCGATGTCGCCGTCGAGCTCGAGGGTCTTCTCGACGGAGGCCGAGGATGGCGCGTTGGACAGGAGCTTGAGTGTGCCGTTGACTGCCACGACGACCTTGCCGTCGACGACGAGGGGCTCGCTCACCTTTGCCCAAAGGTCACCCTCGTCCTTGAGGTCGATCGCCCATGACTCCGTGACACTCGAGGTGGGAGTCGACGCAGCCGTCACGTTGCCAGAGGTCTCGGTCTCAGGCCAGTCGGAACTGGTATCGGGAGCCGTCACCGTGCCAGCCGTGGGTATGACGGGATCGGCGGGGCTGGCAGAGGAGGCGGAACCATAAGCCGAGTAGTACCAGACAATCGAGTCCCCAGTCGAGAGGGTGATGGAGCTGGCACCGACCGGCGCGGGGCTCCCGTTGTAGAAGAGCTGCCAGTACTTCCCGGAGGTCGCATCCCATCCGAGGGTGATCTT
>DCZG01000133.1:0-12274 GCA_002331575.1 Atopobium sp. UBA2090
CGTTGCATTTGTCCGGTAAAAGTACGGCCATGCGTGGGTCGACATTGTCCATTCACCCCGTACGTCCGTCTCGCCAGGCGTACCGTCCACCGAAACCTCGGAAAGTCGGACATGGAAAAGCAACCTGTCCCCTTTTCCAGGTTAGGAGACGAGGGAGGGCAGCTTGCCCGCGGCGAAGGCTGCTACGAGCATCCACGGCAGGTCAACGAGGGGGAAGCACAGCACGAGGATGGACACGGCGAGCACCGGCTTCCTCGTGACGCCGGCGAGCAGCGCAGTGGTCACCACGGCCACCGAGAGCAGGGGATTCACGCCGAGCAGCGCCGCGACTCCGTAGCCGAAGCTCACCCCTGCGTAGATGTTGGGGAAGAACGATCCGCCCATCCAGCCTCCGGCGAGACAGGCCTGAGTGGTCGCGAGCTTGACGATGCCGGTCGCGATGAGGACGGCCGCACCGACCGTCCCCCATGAACCCATGAGGGTGCCCGTCTGAGCCTCTCCCGAGTACAAGACGCCTGGTAGGGCGAGCGCGACGAGTCCCAGCAGCAGGCCGCAGACGAGCGCCTGCGCGAGAGGCTTCGAATCCAGATGCGAGAAGCCCGCCTTAGCCGCATGTCCGAAGAGGCGAGAAGCCTGTGCGAGCAGGTAGCCGAGGGCGATGAGCAACGGCGTCCAGACCAGGTTTCCGAGGACATCTCCTCCGATTGCCTCGAACCTCGGCAGTCCCGTGCCCCCTCCGAAGAGGGCGATGAAGGCCTGCGTGCCGAGAAAGGCGCCGACAGCCGAGAGCGCGTACAGGATGGCGCGCGGCAGCTTTGCGTACGTGAAGCGCTCGAAGTCGGCCCCGGAATCCTCGAGCGGTGCCACGAGGCCGACGAAGGGGGTGCTGAAAATCGCCGAGAGCACAGCGGCGACCGAGACGTCCGCCGTGCGCATCGCCCGTACACCCGCGTGGCGGAGCGTCTCGCCGATCCAGGTGACCGCAGCCGCCGCCAGCCCGGAGATGCCGGCCTCGGGGCCGACGGAGCCGCCGAAGGCGAGGGGGAGCAGGAAGGTGACGATGGACTTCCCGAAGCTGCGCACGTGATACCCGCCGGTGAAACGGACCTCGTCGAGAACCTGCTCGAGGGAGTCGAGCTTCTCGGCAGACCTAGCCCAGCACCCGATGAGAAGCCCTCCCACCAGGCAGATGACCACGGGGAGGATGGCCATGTTCGTGGCGGTGCCGGAGATTCCCCAGACGAGGCTCTGGAGCGCCTCCTGTCCGCGGAGGAGCACCAGCACGAGCACGCCCACGACGAAACCGATGAGAGGGGAGAGCAGGGCGACTCCCGTGAACGTCCCGAGGAGTCGACCCTTCTCGACGGGCTCGTCGGCGGCTTCCCTGACGGGCGCCGTGGCCTTGTCGTCTGTGTCCGTCTGCCCGCTGGGGCAATCGTCACGCATGCTCGCATCCCCTTTCGTCGCGATTTCGTCGTCAAGCATGACACATCGCGGTCCGCGCGTGCGAGTGTTGGGCGAACCATCAGGGAAGGTCTACTATCTGACGACAAGATCGATCGAAGGAGGTACGCATGATCGTCGAGCAGCGCGTCAAGGACTTCGAGCGGATGGGGCTGGGCCTCTTCGTTCACTTTGGCCTCTACAGCGTGCTCGGCCGCGGCGAGTGGGCGAGGCGTCTCGTGCCCATGGGCGCCGCCGAGTACGAAGGACTTGCGGACCGCTTCTGCCCCAAGCCGGATTGGGCGTCCGATCTCGCGCGCACGGCGAGGAGTGCCGGCTTCCGCTACGTCACGCTCACCTGCCGCCACCACGACGGCTTCTCCCTCTACGACACGCGCGGCCTCTCGACCTTCGACGCACCGCACGCGTGCGGGCGCGACCTCGTCGCGGAGTTCGTGGACGCCTGCCGCGAGCAGGGCCTCGTTCCCTTCTTCTACCACACGCTCGAGGACTGGCACGAGCCGAGCTGTCCGGACGACTGGCCCGCCTACCTCGACTACCTGCGGGGATCCCTCCGACTGCTCTGCACCAACTACGGTCGCGTCGGCGGCTTCTGGTTCGACGGCATCTGGGCGCACCCCGACAAGGACTGGCACGAGGACGAGCTCTACGGCATGGTCCGTCAGCTCCAGCCCGACGCGATCCTCGTCAACAACACGGGGCTCAACGCGCGCGGCCAGCTCGGCAACATCGAGCTGGACAGCGTGACCTTCGAGCGCGGCATCCCTCAGGCCATCAACCTCGCTGACTCGCCCAAGTACGTGGCGAGCGAGATGAGCGAGACCTTCGGCGACCACTGGGGATACGCGGCGGAGGACATCGACTACACGTCCCCGGCGGACGTCATCCGCGAGATCGTCGCCTGCCGGCGGCACGGCTCGAACATGCTCCTGAACGTCGGCCCACGGGGCGACGGCTCGCTCCGGGCACTCGATGCCGCGTATCTGGGAGCCATCGGGCAGTGGACCGTCGTCAACGACGTTCTTCTCCACGAGCCTCGGCCAACGGCCATCGAGGTCGCTGGCGACAAGGACGACTTCCTTCTCCGCGACGGCGACACGTACTACCTCGTGTGCACCCACCTCCCGATGTCGGGCGACCCGAACGTCACGCCCACGGACCACCCCGAGCTCAGAAGGGACTTCCGCCTGGACGAGCGGGTCGAGTCGATCGCGTGGCTCGACGGCGGCGACCCGCCCCAGTACGTTCAGAAGGGCGACCTCGTCACGGTGTGGTGCACGCCGTTTCCCTACGGGAGGCACCTTGTCGTCCGCGTGGCGGAGCTCAAGACCCGGTAACCTGGAAAAGGGGACAGGTTACTTTTCCAGGTTTTGTGGGACGGGGCTGGCTCCTACTGCGGGGTCCTGGTCACGCGAGTCGTTCTTGTCGCTACGTGGGTCGTGCCCCTCGTACCAATGACAGAAAAGGATCCTTCTGGCTTTTTGGTACCAGGCGCGAGCCTTCTACCTGGGGATACCGATAAGCCCCTTTTGTCTCGGCGACGTTTGCCCAGTTGGGCTGTCCGCAATAACCTCAAAGGATCCTTCTGGCTTAGTGGTACCAGCCCGTTCGAATTCCCGGAATAGGAAACCTGGAAAAGCAACCTGTCCCCTTTTCCAGGTACTTTTCAGCAACGGACCCAAGAGTGGGTATACTTAAGTTGACAGATAAATGTTACTTCGATTGTCGGATTTGAGGGTGAGAGGGCGTCATGAGCCAAGGAGACAGCAGGAATACGAGACGTGGCACGCGTCGCAGCGACGGGGGCTCTGGGATGGGAAAGAAGAGCGCCCACGTCGTCGCGATTGCGCTGGTCGTGGTGCTCGCGACCGTGGGCATCGCCATCGCGGCGATGGTTCGCTCGAACTCCACCGTCACCATAACGGACCAGACGGACGTCTCGACCAGCGCCGACGGCTCCTCCTCGCGCGAGGTCGTCTCTGACCAGTCCGCGTCCTCCGCAGCCTCCGCGACTACCGACGCGAGCACCTCCGCCGCGTCCGACTCCTCCACGTCCGCCAGCTCGAGCGACAGCACGGATGAGGCAGCTCGTCAGTCCGATCTCGAGCTCGACCCCTCGCGCACGACTGACTGGCTCGACCACAGCAACGGTGTCAAGACCGTCTACCTCACGTTCGACGACGGCCCCTCGGAGAACACCGAGAAGGTCCTCGACATTCTCGACCAGTACGGTGCCCACGCCACGTTCTTCGTCACGGGCATGAGGTCCGACTACTACAACATGATCGGCGAGGCGTACCGTCGCGGCAACACCATCGGCCTGCACACGTACACCCACGACTACGCCACCTGCTATGCGAGCGTGGACGCCTACTTCAATGATCTCGACCAGATCGGCCAGGTCGTGAAGGACCAGATCGGCTACGTTCCCTACCTCGTGCGCTTCCCGGGCGGCTCATCGAACACGGTCTCCAAGAGCTACTGCTCGGGCATCATGTCAGCCCTCGCCCCCGAGCTTCTCGCCCGTGGCTACCAGTACTACGACTGGAACGTGAGCTCGGGCGACGGTGGCGGGGTCCTCTCCGCCGACGAGCTCGTCGCCAATGCGACGGCCTACGGCAACTTCACCAACGTGATCCTGCTCTGCCACGACTCGAGCGCAAAGACCACGACCGTCGAGGCGCTCCCTCGGATCATCGAGTACTACCAGTCGCAGGGCTTCGTCTTCCAGGCCATCACGCGCGAGACCGTGGTCGTCCACCACGGCATCCAGAACTAGCGACAAGCACCTGTCCTCTCGTCACGCCCGACCTCTACACGCGGGTGGAGCTGTCGTGCCCCGAGTCGCAGATCCAACCCGCGCAGAGGCAGGCGCCGAGAAGCGCCTCGAAGATTCCGAACACGATGATGGTGATGACATTTCCTGCGCACATGTTGCTCTCCCTTGCCTTGACGCCTTCTTTTCACGATGCAATCCTCGCATGCGGTCAGGTGACGGGCCATCGAAGTGACTTACCTTCGGCTTTCGAGTTTGTAAGGTTTGCTAGAGTGGTGTAAGTGGGCTCACAGGCGCCGCGGCGCCGTCCGAGGAGGCAGTCATGGGCAAGAAGAAGCGCATGGGGAAGGTCCGCAACGAGGAGGTCCGTCACGAGGAGACCTCCGTCTCGGACGTGCTTGCCGCGCACCTCATCGATACCTCCAGGCTCTCGCTCTTGACCGAGCAGGAGCGTGGCGCCGGCATTGCCCGGCTCGCCCGGACGCTCACCTTCAGCGCCTGCGTGTTCGCCGTCGGCGTCCTCGTCGCCTCCGCCGTGCTCTCGCAGTTCCTCGTCGGCTGGGAACGCGGCGTGCTCGCCATCGCCTGCGCCGTTGACGTGGCGCTCCTCCTCGCGACCATCGTGGTGTCGGTCGGCGCGCAGACCGTCGAGGGGCACGTCCATCTCGGCTCGCCCAAGGACTTCGGCAACGGCCTCGCAACGCTCCTCCGCACCAAGCCCGAGGCGGGCGCGCTCGACGCGGCGGAGATGCTCTGCTCGTCGCTCAACCTCGTCTTCCGAGACCTCCGCGAGACGAACGACGGCCGTCGTGCCGCCGTCAAAACCGCCGCGGCCTTCCTCTACGGGGCGGTCGGCGTCGTCGTGGTGATGGTGGTCCTCCTCTGCGTCCTCTTCTTCATCGCTGGCTAGGACCCCATGCGCAGACACATCAACGTGGCGGACAACGACTCGGCCTGGCCGGCGCTCTTCGCGCAGCCGGGAGGCGCGGCATGACCGGTCCCGCGCCTCTCATAGCCGAGTCCACGCCCGAGGAGCGACGCTCCTACGTCGAGCGCCGCTATCCCTGCATCGCCGATTGCGACCTCTGCGGCATCTGCGCCTCCTTCCACGGCCGCGACGCCGTGAGCGCCTATGAGGACTACGTGGAGGGCAGGCTCGAGTTCACCGAGGTGTCCCTGCTGCTCCGCGGCTGACCAGGGCGCGACGCGGCGTTCCTGCGGAGGTCCCGTAGTCCGCTCTCCTTACTGTCGCCTGCCGGACCTGTGGTGTGGTACCATTCACGCCCTACGAGGGAGTAGTGGCACGCGAACGCGTGTGGTGCGTCAACACACTGGCACACAGCCTGGTGCACCTTAATCAACGAGACTCGTGGCGGGACCGGGGACGGTCGTCGCCACGGGCCTCTTTTTTTATGCTGAAAGGGGACGACATGAGCCTTATCGAGCTCTTCCTCATCGCGGTGGGTCTCTCCATGGACGCCTTCGCGGTGTCCATCTGCAAGGGCCTCGGGATGAGGCGGGTCAACTGGAAGGTCGCCGTCGTCCTGGCGCTCTTCTTCGGCGGCTTCCAGGGTCTCATGCCGCTCATCGGCTGGGCGCTCGGCACCCAGTTCCTGTGGCTCATCGCCCCCGTCGACCACTGGATCGCCTTCGTCCTTCTCGCCTTCATCGGCGGGAAGATGCTCTGGGAGGCCCTCCACGAGGACGACGAGGGAGATTGCAAGCCCGCCGACACAATCGACCTCGGCGAGTTCACGCTCCTCGCCATCGCCACGTCGATCGACGCCCTCGCCGTGGGCATCTCGTTCGCCGCCCTCTCCGTGGAGATCGTCTCGTCGTCCCTCATCATCTGTGCGACGACCTTCGCCTTCACGCTCGCGGGCGTGAAGATCGGCAACGCCTTCGGGTCGCGCTACGAGCGGCCGGCGAGCATCGCGGGCGGAGTCATCCTCATCCTCCTGGGGCTCAAGATCCTCCTCGAACACCTGGGCGTCCTTGTTATCTAGCGAGAAGGACGTTTCTTTGGCGTCAGGTCAGCTACCTGGTCTTTTGTACAAGACACGATGGTACTTTCGTGTACGCCACCGTACCTCCATCACTTTTATCGCTGAAGTCCCATGCTTGTCCCTCGGGTGCTTGCACGGTGACGTGCCGGCGCGCGGTCCGCGCTTCTCTGGTGGCTCCGTCTTGGCGGCGGTTGTCGCCGTCAGGTGCGAGGAGTCGCGCGTGCCCAGGCGGTTCTCGCTCGCCAGCCCCACAAAGCCCTCACCGCGGTGAGCCACGGTGGCTTTGAAAAACGGTCTCACGGGCGGCGCGCAGCGCGACGCCACGAGGAACAAGGAGCGGCCCAGCCTCATGCACAAGAACCGAATCTCCTGCGTCATTCCCTGCTATCGCTCGGCTGGCACCATCGGCGAGGTCGTCGGGCTTCTCGAGGAGACGATCTCCGCGCGCTCCGGCGAGTTCGACCACGAGATCATCCTCGTGAATGACGCGAGTCCCGACGGTGGTGCGACCCTGGCCGAGCTGCGCCGAATCGCGGAGACGAACGAGAGCGTCGTGGTCGTGAACCTCGCCCGAAACTTCGGGCAGTTCCCCGCGATCATGGCCGGCTTCGCGCAGGTGTCGGGCGACATCGTCGTCGTCCTCGACGACGACATGCAGTGCCCGCCTCAGGAGATGTTCCGCCTCGTCGACAAGGTCGTCGACGACGACGTCGACATCGCGTACGCCTACTATCCCGACCGCAAGTTCTCCGCCTGGCGCAACTGGGGCAGCTCGTTCAACACCTGGTGCGTGCGGCACTTCGCCGGCGTGCCCAGGGACCTGCAGATCAACAACTACTACGCCGTCAAGCGCTACGTGGTCGACGAGGCCCTGCGCTACGAGAACCCCTACCCCTACATCGACGGGCTCCTCATACAGTCCGTCGGGAGCTACGCGAACGTCGAGGTCACGCACCATGCCCGCGAGCAGGGCAGCTCGGGCTACACCCTGAGGAGCCTCATCGCCCAGTGGCTCGACGGCGTGACGCTCTTCTCGATCGTGCCGCTGCGCGTGGCCTCGCTCCTGGGCGCCGTCTTCGCGTTCGTCGGGTTCGTCGCCTGCATCGTCCTCATCGTCCAGAAGGTCCTCGACCCCAGCATCGCCGAGGGCTGGACCAGCCTCATGGCCGTGCTCCTGCTCATGGGCGGCGTCATCATCCTCGCCGTGGGCATGCTCGGCGAGTACGTGGGTCGCATCTACATCTCGATCAACAAGAAGCCGCAGTACGTGGTACGTGACGTGCTCGACCATCGCGAAGAGGGGAAGGGGCTTCATGATTAGGTTCAACGTGCCGCCGTTCCTGGGCACCGAGCTCGACTACATGAGGGAGGCCATCGCCATGGGCAACATCGGCGGCGACGGCGAGTTCTCGCTGAAGTGCAAGCACTGGATCGAGGGGCGCTTCGGCACCCAGGCGGCCTACCTCACCACGAGCGGCACCTCCGCGCTCGAGATGGCGTCGTGGCTCAGCGACTTCGAGCCCGGCGACGAGGTCATCCTCCCGAGCTTCACCTTCTCGTCCACCGCGACGGCCTTCCTGCAGCGGGGCGCCCGCCTCGTCTTCGTCGACGTCCGTCCCGACACCATGAACGTCGACGAGACCAAGATCGAGGCAGCCATCACGCCGCGGACCAAGGTCATCGCCGCCGTTCACTACGCAGGCGTCGCCTGCGAGATGGACACCATCATGGACATCGCCCGCGCGCACGGTCTCACGGTGGTCGAGGATGCCGCCCAGGGCGTCATGTCCACCTATAAGGGACGCGCGCTCGGGACCATCGGCGACTTCGGCTGCTACTCCTTCCACGAGACGAAGAACTACTCCATGGGAGAGGGCGGTGCCATCGTCATCCAGGACCCCGCGCTCAACGACCAGGCGGAGATCCTGCGCGAGAAGGGCACCAACCGCTCGCGCTACTTCCGTGGCCAGGTGGACAAGTACACCTGGGTCGACTACGGATCGAGCCTCCTGCCCTCCGACATGCTCGCCGCCTACCTCTGGGCGCAGCTCCAGGAGGCCGACCGCATCAACGACGACCGTCGCGCCACCTGGGATGCCTACTACCAGGCGTTCCTCCCGCTCAGCGAGAAGGGTCTCCTCGGCATCCCGACGGTTCCCGAGGGCTGCGTCCACAACGCCCACCTCTTCTACGTCAAGCTCGCCGACCTCGCCGAGCGCACGGCCTTCATGGCCTACCTCAAGGAGCATGGCGTCCAGTCGTCCTTCCACTACATCCCGCTGCACTCCGCCCCCGCCGGCCTCAAATACGGTCGCTTCTCGGGCGAGGACGTCTACACCACGCGCGAGAGCGAGCGCCTCACGCGCCTGCCCATGTACTTCGGCATGGCGCCCGCGGACAGGGACAAGGTCATCGAGACGGTCCTGTCGTTCTTCGGGAAGCGGCGATGACCGGGGCGAGAAGGGGCCAGGCGGGCGTGCTTCTCGCGCTCCACGTGCTGCTCGGCGTCTACTCCCTCTCCGATGTCGCGAGCAAGAAGGCGTCGGGGACCACGTTCCTGAGCCCCGAGTTCGTGCTCCTCTACGCCGTCGTCCTCGGGCTTCTCGCCATCTACGCAATCGGCTGGCAGCAGGTCATCAAGCGCATGCCGCTCTCGAGCGCCTATGCCAACCGTGCCGTCACGGTGGTCTGGGGCATCTTCTGGGGCTACGTCGTCTTCGGCGAGGCGGTGAGCGTGGGCAAGCTCGTGGGCGCCGCGCTCATCATCTGCGGCGTGGTGCTCTTCGCGCGCGCCGACCGGGACGACGCGACGCCGGCCGGCGGTGACGAGGGGGCCTCGTCATGACGTCCGAGCTCGGACATGCCATCGTGCTTCTCGTCTCGGTGTTCGTGAGCGCCATCTCGCAGGTGATGCTCAAGAAGGCCGCCCTGCGCACGTACCCCAACCACGTGGCCGAGTACCTGAACCCCCTGGTCATCGTCGCGTACGTGCTCTTCGTGGGGTGCACGCTGCTCACCATCCTGGCGTACCAGGGAATTCCGCTCTCGCTCGGTCCGGTTCTCGAGGCCACGAGCTATCTGTACGTGACCGTTTTCGGGGTGACCATCTTCCACGAGCACGTAGGGCGCGAGAAGCTCCTCGCGCTCGCGCTCATCGTCATCGGCATCGTCGTCTTCGCGACGCTGGGATAGGGGGGAGTCATGAAGGAGAAGGAGGAGGACCGAGCCGGCACCGCGGGAGGCGTTCTCTCACACGGCCCCCTGGCATGGATCGACCGGCGAGCGGAGCGCGTGCGCGCCTGGGACGACGCTCATCCCGGTCGCGGGAGGTCGTCATACTGGCGCTGCTTCAACCTCGCCTTCGTCCTGCTCGCCTGCTTCTGCGTGGCGTTGTACCTCGTGAACGGCCGCTCCATCCTCTGGAGCGTCGACGGCTACGAGCAGTACTACCCCTACTTCGCCTTCGAGGGGGAGTGGCTCCGCGGCATCGTCTCGTCGCTCGTCGGCGGGCATGGGCTGCAGATTCCCGCCTGGCAGTTCAGTCTGGGGTATGGCTCGGACGTCCTCATCACCATCGACAGCATCTTCGACCCGGTGAACCTGCTGTCCGTCCTCGCCCCCGTGAAGTATTCCGAGTACCTCTACCAGGCTCTCATCATCCTCAGGCTCTGGCTCGCCGGCGTGGGCTTCTCGCTCTACGCGCTCAAGCGCGGTCGCAGTCGCTTTGCCACGCTCGTCGGTGCCGTCACCTACACCTTCTCGGTCACGCTCCTCGAGGGGCTCGTCTGGCCGGGCTTCCTCGTGGCCGGCGTGCTCTTTCCCTTCGTGCTCCTCGGCGTCGAGAAGGTCTTCCTCCGCGAGCGCCCCTATGCGCTCGTCGTCTCGCTGACCATCCTCCTCGCGGCGTCGTACTACTTCGCCTACATGGTTCTCCTCCTGCTCGTCGCCTACTGCGTCGTACGCGTGGTCCAGCTCGAGCATGGCTTCTCGCCTCGCCCCTTCCTGGGCTGGGTCGTGCGAATCGGGGGCTGCATCCTTCTCGCCGCGCTTCTCGCCTGCGCCGCCCTCGTCCCGTCCATCACGGAGGTCCTCGGCCTCGACAGGGCCACCACGGCCGAGACCAGCTCGTCCGTCCTCTACACGCTCACGTACTACCTCGACGTCGTGCCCGGTCTCGTGGGCTCCGACGTCGTGGGGAGCGACTGCAACGTGGGCTACGGGGCGGCGGCCTTCGTGTCGTGCGCGCTCCTGTACCTCTCCGGAAAGGAGAGGCGCGCCCTCAAGGTCTCGCTCGCCGTGGCGACCGCGATGCTCCTGATCCCGGCCGTGGGAAGCGCGCTCAACGGCTTCAACTACGCCACCAACCGCTGGGTCTTCGCCTATGCGATGCTCGTCTCCTACGTCGTGACCGTGATGGCCGACGACATCGGGTCGCTCGACCGCAGGCGGGTCCTCTCGGTGATGGGCGCGGCGGTCGCCCTCGCCGTGTGGATCTTCCTCATCCCCCGCGAGCGCACCGAGGAGAACATGGCCTCGCTCATGGCGATAGCGCTCGTGATCGCCCTGCTGCTGGTGGCGGGGACGAGCCTGCGCGCCCGCCGCGCCGCGCTCGTGCTTGGCGTGCTCGTGTCCCTCTGCGTCAACATGGTCTACTACATCGACGCCAACGAGGGAGGCTGGGCTCAGCGGAGCACCGCCATCGGGGGTGCCTACCGGGCCTTCGTCAAGGAGTCGCCGCTCAACGCCGTGTCCCAGGTGAACGACGGCTCGTTCTGGCGCTACGACGTCGACCCTGCCAGGTGGTCGTGGAGCACCGACTCGTACCGGATTCCCCGGAACGGCTCGCTCCTCTTTGGCCTCAACGGCTACACCTTCTACAGCAGCAACTACAACTCGCTCATCGACCGCTTCCAGACGGAGCTCGGCATGAACGACGACGGAATCAACTTCTCGTACCGCAACCTCGAGGGACGCTCCGCTCTCGAGGAGCTTCTCGGCACCAAGTACTACCTCGTTCCCGACAGCGGCGGGCAGACCACTGCCTACGGCTACGACAACGCTGTCTCCTCGACCACGGTCGACGGTCACTCCTACACGGTCTACCAGGGGGACACGACGCTCTCCCTGGGCATCGCGTTCCCGAGCGTCATCACGCGCTCGCAGTACGAGTCGATGTCCATGCTCGAGCGCCAGGAGGCCCTCCTCCAGGGCGTCGTGCTGAGCGACGACGACGCGGCGTCGACCTCCGTGGCGACGACCGAGCCCACACTCTCGACCACGGCCGTCCAGTCGGACGTGATGGCCACGAGCGGCTGCACGGTGAGCGACGGAAAGATCGTCGTCACGTCGGCGAACGCCACGGTCACGCTCTCGGTCGCCGGCCTCGACAACAGCGAGACGTACCTCATGCTCGAGGGTCTCGACTACGAGCCCTACGACCTCTCCACGCTGCTCTCGTCCGACTCCTTCTCGTCCAAACCCTGGTACACCAAGGCAAAGGCCGTCTCCACGCAGCTCCAGACCACGCCCTCGAGCTCCTACTCGATCTACGCGCAGGCAGATCGGGGCTCCTCAAACCGCTGCATCACCAACTTCGCGAGCAGCTCGCACATGTACGGCGGCAAGCGTGACTGGACCCTCAACCTGGGCTACTCCGAGGACGCGCAGTCGACGGTCGTCCTCACGTTCACGACCACGGGTACCTATACCTTTAACGACCTGTCCGTCGTGTGCCAGCCCATGGATAACGTGGACTCCGAGGTCTCCGCCCTCGCCGAGGACACGCTCCAGGACGTCCAGGTCGGAACCAACACCGTCTCGGGCAGCATCTCGGTCAACAGCGAGAAGGTGCTGTTCCTCTCGATTCCCTGGTCGCAGGGGTGGACCGCCACGGTCGACGGCGAGTCCGTCGACCTCATGAGGGCCGACACCGCGTTCATGGCCATCGACCTGCCGGCCGGCACCCACGACGTCGTCCTCACCTATCGCACGCCGGGGCTCGACCTCGGCCTCGCGCTGACGGGTGCTG
>DCZG01000133.1:12329-12450 GCA_002331575.1 Atopobium sp. UBA2090
CAACTGGGCTTTTGTCGCCGACGTCGGGCAAAATGTGCGATATCAATTTCGGCTGTGCCCCACGGTCCCGATTAATATACATTTTGCCTGGCGAGAAGGACGCCAACTGGGCTTTTGTCGC
>DCZG01000081.1:0-4000 GCA_002331575.1 Atopobium sp. UBA2090
GGCGATAAGCTGGCCATTGCACTGGCACGTGAGGGCGGTGTGTCCTTCATCTACGGCTCCCAGAGCATTGAGAACGAGGCTGCCATGGTGCGCCGCGTCAAGAGCTTCAAGGCCGGTTATGTCGTGTCCGATTCCAACCTGGCCCCCACTGCCACCCTGCACGATGTGCTGGAGCTCAAGGCCCGCACCGGCCACTCCACCATTGCTGTCACTGCCGATGGCACTCCTCACGGCAAGCTGATGGGCATTGTGGCCTCCCGTGATTACCGTGTCAACCACACCCCCGATGATGCTTCCGTTACCACCTTTATGACTCCCATCGAGAAGCTGGTCACCGCACCGGAGAACACCTCCCTGCACGACTGCAACAACATCATCTGGGATAACAAGATCAACACCCTGCCTCTGGTGGATGCCGAGGGCAACCTGAAGTATATGGTGTTCCGCAAGGACTACGACTCCCACAAGAAGAACGCCAACGAACTGCTGGATAAGAACAAGAGCTATGTGGTGGGCGCAGGCATCAACACCCGCGATTACGCTGAGCGCGTGCCCGCACTGGTGGATGCCGGTGTGGATGTGCTGTGCATCGACTCTTCCGAGGGCTACTCCGAGTGGCAGAGCCGCACCATCGGCTGGATCCGTGAGCACTACGGCGATACCGTGAAGGTGGGCGCAGGCAACGTTGTGGATGCCGAGGGCTTCCGTTTCCTGGCAAAGGCCGGTGCAGACTTCGTCAAGATCGGCATTGGCGGCGGTTCCATCTGCATTACCCGTGAGACCAAGGGCATCGGCCGTGGCCAGGCCACCGCAGTCATCGAGGTCGCAAAGGCCCGTGACGAGTACTACAAGGAGACCGGCATCTATGTGCCCATCTGCTCCGACGGCGGCATCGTCCACGACTACCACATCACCCTGGCACTGGCCATGGGTGCCGACTTCGTCATGCTGGGCAGTTACTTCGCCCGCTTCGACGAGAGCCCCACGAACAAGGTGCGCATCAATGGCCAGTATATGAAGGAGTACTGGGGCGAGGGCTCCAACCGCGCGCGCAACTGGCAGCGCTACGACCTCGGCGGCAACAAGAAGGGCCTCTCCTTCGTGGAGGGCGTCGACTCCTACGTGCCGTATGCCGGTCCGCTCAAGGAGAATGTCGACAACTCCCTGCTCAAGGTGCGCTCCACGATGTGCAACTGCGGTGCCCTCACCCTTTCCGAGCTGCGCGACAAAGCGAGGATCACGCTCGTCTCGTCGACGTCGCTCGTCGAGGGAGGCGCGCACGACGTGCTACTCAAGGACGCCAATCAGCAGGTGAGTGTCAACTTCCGTTCGTAGCGCATTCGTTACGTAAGGACGACTCAACTGCCACCGACACCTATAATGGCTCGGTGGCAGTTCCATGAAGAAAGGGCATGACGTGGCAGAGCAGACCGATTCCGAGATTCGCGACGGCGTCCCGACGTACGACGCCGAGGCTATCGAGACCAAGTGGCAGGCCAGGTGGGAGGCCGAGGAGCTCTACAAGACCGACGAGGACCCCTCGAAGCCCAAGAAGTACGTCCTCGAGATGTTCCCCTATCCCTCGGGCGACCTTCACATGGGGCACGCGCGCAACTACACGATCGGCGACGCGATGGCCCGCCAGGCGCGTATGAGGGGCTATGACGTGCTGCATCCCATGGGCTTCGACGCCTTCGGGCTGCCCGCCGAGAACGCGGCCATCAAGCACAACACCCAGGCGAGCGTCTGGACGCACAAGAACATCACGCAGGCCGTCGCCACGATGAAGCGCATGGGCTTCTCGTACGACTACGACCGCATGTTCAACACCTGCGACCCCGACTACTACCGCTGGGGCCAGTGGATGTTCATCAAGATGTGGGAGAAGGGCCTCGCGTACCGCGACACGTCCCCCGTCAACTGGTGCCCGACCTGCCAGACCGTCCTGGCCAACGAGCAGGTCGTGGAAGGTCGCTGCTGGCGCTGCGGGTCCATCCCCGAGAAGCGCGAGCTCTCCCAGTGGTACCTCAAGATCACCGACTACGCGCAGGAGCTTCTCGACGACCTCGACACGCTCACCGGCTGGCCCGAGAACGTCAAGGCGCAGCAGCGCAACTGGATAGGCCGCTCCGAGGGCGTAGAGATCACCTTCACGCTCGCCGACACCGACGGCGTGACCCCCACCGACCGAGAGATCACCGTCTTCACGACCCGTGCCGACACGATCTTCGGCGTGACGTTCTTCCTGCTCCCGCCCGAGAGCCCGCTCGCGGCGGAGCTCGTCGCCGGCACCGAGTACGAGCACGACTTCGAGGAGCTCAAGGCCGCCACGGAGAAGGTCTCGTCCGTCGACCGCCAGGGCTCCGCCCGCGAGAAGCACGGCGTCTTCACGGGCCGCTACGTCATCAACCCGGTCACCGGCCGTCCCGCGCCGATCTGGGTCGCCGACTACGTGCTCATGGACTACGGCACCGGCGCGGTCATGGGCGTGCCCTGCGGCGACCAGCGCGACTTCGAGTTCGCCAAGAAGTACGACCTCGACATCGTGCCGATCATCTGCCAGAAGGACGACCCGCTCTACGCGGAGCTCAAGGACGAGAAGGGCATTCGCGTCCGCTCCGTCGACTGGGACCACGCCATGGACGCCGAGGGCTACCTCGTCCAGTCCGGCGAGTTCACCGGCCTCAGGGGTGGCAAGCACTCCGAGGGCGTCGACGCCATCATCGCGTGGCTCGGAGAGCATGGCTGCGGCCGCGAGAAGGTCCAGTTCCGCCTGCGCGACTGGCTCATCTCCCGCCAGCGCTACTGGGGCAACCCCATCCCGATGATCCACTGCGACTGCTGCGGCGACGTGCCCGTCCCCGAGGACCAGCTGCCCGTGCTGCTGCCCGACGACCTCAACCTCGGCGCCGGCGACACCCTCGCCGAGTACGCGCCCTTCTACGAGACGACCTGCCCCAGGTGTGGGCGTCCCGCGCGGCGCATCACCGACACGATGGACACCTTCACGTGCTCGAGCTGGTACTACCTGCGCTACTGTGACCCGCACGACTCCGCCGCGCCCTTCTCGCGCGAGGCAGTCGATCGCTGGATGCCCGTCGACAACTACATCGGCGGCATCGAGCACNNTGCCCGTCGCGAGACCGACACCATGGACACCTTCGTCGATTCGTCCTGGTATTACGCGCGCTTTACCGCGCCGCACGCGGCGACGCCGACCGTGCGCGCGGATGCCGATTACTGGATGGATGTCGATCAGTATATCGGCGGCATCGAGCACGCGATCCTCCACCTGCTCTACTCGCGCTTCTGGACCAAGGTCCTCCGCGACCTCGGCATGCTCGACGTGGACGAACCCTTCACCAACCTGCTCTGCCAGGGCATGGTCAAGGACGAGAACGGCGACACGATGTCCAAGTCAAAGGGCAACGTGGTGCCGCCGTCGAGCGTCATCGAGCCCTTCGGCGCCGACACCATGCGCCTTGCCATCCTCTTCGTGGCGCCGCCCGAGAAGGACTTCAACTGGGACCCCGAGGCCGTCTCGGGCGCCAACCGCTTCATCAAGCGCGCCTGGCGCATCGTATGGATGCTCGCCGGCGACGCCGACGCGAACGCGACGCTCGACCCGTCGACGCTCTCGCCCGCGGGTGCGGAGCTCAACCGCGTGCTCAACGGCATGGGGATCAAGTGCACGCAGGACTTCGACCGCGGCCAGTTCAACACGGCGATCTCGGCGGTCATGGAGATTACCAACGCCGCGAGCAGGTACGTCAACGACATGCCCGCCGGACAGCGCGACGCGGCTCTCTGCCAGAAGGTCGCCCACGACGTCGTGGCCATGCTCGCCCCGATCTGCCCGCACTGGGCAGAGGAGCTCTTCCACGAGGCGCTCGGCTGCGAGGGCTCGGTCTACAACGAGCCGTGGCCCGAGTTCCACCCCGAGCAGGCCAAGGCCAACGAGGTCGAGATCGCCGTCCAGATCAAGGGCAAGGTTCGCGGA
>DCZG01000081.1:4007-4633 GCA_002331575.1 Atopobium sp. UBA2090
CACCGAGGACGAGATCGCGGAGGCCGGCAAGGCAGCCGTGGCCGACCAGCTCGAGGGCAAGACGATCCGCAAGGTCATCGTCGTGAAGGGTCGCCTCGTCAACATCGTGGCGGTCTAGCCGGCGCGAGGCGGGGTGCTTGGAACGAGGAGCCACTTCCGAGGAGGGCTCTCCCCGAAGCGGGGGACCGTCGAGGTCCGTCGCGGGAGGGGAGGGCCCTCCTTTCAAGTCAGGCGGGGTTCGGGGCGCGCGGTCCGTCTCGCCAGGCGGGGATCGGGGCGCGCGTTGCGTCTCGCCAGGATCGCAAGTTCACACGAAGGGCCCAAATTTTGGCATTTGGTAAAAATAGGTCCCTTCGTGTGAAGTTCGCGGCGAGAAGCCCGAGCTGTCATCGCCATCCGCTGCGGGATTCGAAAGTACCGTGCTCTGGCGAGAAGGACTTCCCCGATGGGGCGCCGTGTGTCGTGTGCCANNCCTTTTCGGCTTTTGGCACAGGCCGCGAGCCGTCTACCTGCGGGTGCCGATAAGCCCCTTTTGTCCGGCTGGCGTTTGCCCAGTTGAGCGGGTGCCATTAACGGCAAAGGATCCTGACGGGATTTTGACACGGATTCGTCGTAGGGTGGCCCTT
>DCZG01000081.1:4683-5759 GCA_002331575.1 Atopobium sp. UBA2090
GGTGCGGGGAGGGCGCCGCCCGGGTCCGTGTGAGCTTGTCGTGGAGCGCTTGTTATGTCCATTCGGCCAAAAACTTGACGTGAGCTGGGCAGATGGTATAGTAAGCACGCAAGTTGATGTTGGGTACTCGTGGGAAGTGGGGTGGATCGTCTCACCCCGCTTCCTTTCTGTATGTATGCGAGAAGAGTCACAGAGGAGGGACCATGCCCAAGGACGGCGCCGAGAAGGCCGTCATAGACGCGCTCGCGCCGCTTGCCGCCACCCACGGCGTCGACATCGTCGACGTGGAGGTCGTCGGTGCCACGAAGAACCCGACGGTTCGCGTGCGCATCGACCACGCGGACGAGACGGCGGACACCATCTCGCTCGACGAGGTGTCCGAGCAGACCGGCTGGATCTCCGAGGCCATCGACGAGCTCGACCCGTTTCCGGGCTCGTTCATGCTCGAGGTCTCGTCGCCCGGTCTCGACCGTCCCCTGCGTCGCGCCCATGACTTCGAGCGCTTCGCAGGCGAGCAGGTCTCTCTCGTCACGACCGCGACCGAGGGCCGCCGCAGGTTTTCGGGCAAGCTCGTCGGCATCGACGCCGCAGGCGTCGTGAACGTCGAGACGGACGAGGGCGAGCTTCTCGTCCCGCTCGACCAGATCGCGAAATGCGTCATCAAGCCGGACTTCGACCTCCCGGGCAAGCCCGGGAAGGGCAACCACTAGGAAGGAACACCACCATGGCATCAGAGATGATGGAGGCGCTCATCGCGCTCTGCCAGGAGAAGCACATCGACGAGCTCTACCTGCTCGACCGCCTCGAGCAGTCGCTCGCCAAGAGCTACGCCGACGTCCTGCACCTCGACTGGGGCGCCCGCGTCACGATCGACCGCACCACCGGCAAGGTCTACGTCTACGAGCTCGTCCCCAAGGACGAGTCGTTCGACGAGGAGACGGGCGAGTTCACCGAGTTCGACGAGATCGACGTCACGCCCCCCGACACGAGCCGCATCGCCGCGCAGCACGCCAAGGCCGAGATCAAGCAGCTCGTCCGCAACGCCGCGCGCGTCCAGATCTACGAGGAGTTCTCCG
>DCZG01000081.1:5821-7522 GCA_002331575.1 Atopobium sp. UBA2090
TCAAGATCCGCGAGGGCGTCGAGGCCGAGCTTCCCCACTTCGACCAGCGCCGCTTCCCCGAGGAGCGCAACGAGCGTCCGGCAGGGGAGCGCTACACGCACAACCAGCGCCTGAAGGCGATCATCATCGACGTCCGCGACCCCAACACGATCCAGCCCGTCGTTCGCGGCGAGCGCCAGAGGCCGCCCATCGTCGTCTCCCGCACGCACCCCGACCTCATCCGCAGGCTCTTCGAGCTCGAGGTCCCCGAGGTCTACGACGGCATCGTCGAGATTCGCTCCATCGCCCGCGAGCCGGGCGTGCGCTCGAAGATCGCCGTCTCGAGCTCCGACGACCATCTCGACCCCGTCGGCGCCTGCGTCGGCCCCAAGGGCTCCCGCGTCCGCACCGTGGTCTCCGAGCTTCGCGGCGAGCGCGTCGACGTGGTGCTCTGGTCCGACGACCCCGCCAAGTGCGTGGCCAGCGCCCTCTCGCCCGCCCGCGTGTCGCGCGTGATCGTGGACCCCGAGACCAACTACGCGACGGTCATCGTCCCGGACGACCAGCTCTCCCTCGCCATCGGCAAGGAGGGCCAGAACGCCCGTCTCGCCGCCCGTCTCACCGGCGTCCACATCGACATCAAGAACGAGTCGCTCGCGTCGGGCGTCCTGCGCGACCTGCCCAAGGTCGCCGCCGAGCCCACCGCCGACGAGGACGACGAGTCCCACCGCTGCGAGTACGTGAGCCCGGCCGGCGTCCCCTGCCGCAACATGGCGCGGCCCGGTTCGCGCTATTGCGGCGTCCACGAGAAGATGGCCGCGGCGGAGGTCTCCTCCGACCCTGACTCCCTGATCTAGCTCGGGTTTCGCACCAGTTCGTCTCATTCATCGCGGCGCAAGCCCGAACTCTGGAAGGTTGGTTACATGGCAAAGACTCGAGTACATGACCTTGCCAAGGAATATGGCATGACGAGCAAGGAGATGCTCGATCACCTCGCGGACATGAAGATTCCGGCCAAGTCGGCGTCTTCGACGCTCGAGGACGCCTACGTCTCGATCGTCCGCAAGAAGCTCAAGCCGATCCTCGAGGCTCGCGCCGCCGAGATCGAGGCGTCCAAGCGCGCCGAGCGCGCCGCGGCCGACGAGCAGGCTCGCGCCGCCGCCGAGCAGGCCGAGAAGGACCGCGTCGAGGCCGAGAAGCGCCGCGAGAAGGAGCGGGCCGAGGAGGAGCGCAAGCGTGCCGCCGCAGAGGCCGCGCGCAAGAAGGCCGAGGAGGAGCGCCTTGCCGCCGAGAAGGCAGCCGCCGAGGAGGCCGAGCGCAACCGCATCAAGGACACCGCCCCCAAGACCGTCCAGTCCTTCACGAGCCTGCTCGACCAGATCGCCCAGCAGGAGCAGGTCCTGAAGCAGCAGGCCGAGGAGGCCGCCCAGAAGAAGGCCGAGAGCAAGGGCGAGCGTCGCCCCGCGGCCAAGCGCGAGGAGGGGGAGGCCCGTCCCGCCAAGCGCGAGGAGGGCGAATCCCGTCCGGCAAAGCGCCCGTCCGGCGCGCCGACGACCCAGCAGCCCGCGACGACGACCGACGAGTCGGACAGCCACGCGCGCAGGGGCAAGAAGGGCGCCCGTCGCGGAGGTGCCGAGGAGGAGGACCGCTACAGCCGCATGGCCCGCGAGGCCGAGGTCTACAGCCGGAGCCACGTCCTCGACGAGGCCCGCGAGGCCGTCG
>DCZG01000105.1 GCA_002331575.1 Atopobium sp. UBA2090
GTGCCGTTCCGTTCACTTCGAGGCTCAGAATGACGTCCGAAGTGAACGGAACGGCACAAGATCCGCCTGAAAACCGAAAGCCGAAGGGTGGAGCGTCTGTCGAGAAGGACGCCCGCCGGACCGAGATTCGACGGGCGTCTTCGACGAGCTGGCGAGCGCGCTTCACCCCTCGACGAGGTAGGTCCGGGTGACGGGGGCGTCAGCTGCGGGTAGGACCGTGACGTCGCCCGTAAGGCAGAGCTCCGCACGCGTGCCGGCAGGCAGCGTCACCGTGAGCGAGACGGAGCCGCCGCGGCGCTCCCAGCTCACGGACGCCTGGCCGCGCGGCGTCTCGTAGGAGCAGGCGACCGAATCGGTCTCGCGCGAGAGGTACGGTCGGATGACCAGGTGGCCAGCAGCCATGGCGTCGTCAGCCACGCGGATGCCGCCGAGTCCCTGCCAGAGCCACTGCACGTAGCTCGAGAACATCGCGTGGTCGTAGGATGACAGGAACGCGTGGAACTCCTCGGCCAGGGCGCCGCTGCCGCTCGCCAGCATGTCGCGGAAGCTCGGGTCTCCCTCGCGGAGGAGCCAGCCCTCGACCACGTCATCATGGCCATAGCGGTTGAGCTGGTCGAATGCGAGCATCGTGCCGAAGATGCCGCAGGAGATCACGTAGTCGTGCTCGCGGATGAGCGAGGCGAGACGTGCGGTCAGGTCGCAGGCGTCACCGAGTCCGAGGGCCGCGGCGAAGGCGTACGAGGTCTGGGTCCCCTCGCCGAAGCTCCCGTCCTCGTTGCGGAAGCGTGAGACGATCTCCTGGGTGAGGGCCTCGGTGGCATCGGTCAGGTCATCCGCGTCCTCGCCCAGACGAACCGCTACCTCGGCGACGCAGCCGAGCGCCCAGAGGATCGCGCACCAGCCGCAGAGCTCCTTGTCGGGCGTGCCACCGAAGCCGGAACTCTCCACGCTGCCGTGGTCGCCCAGGCAGTGGCGTGAGAGCTCCTCGGGGTCGAACGAGAGCAGGTAGTCGGCGAAGCGCCGCAGGCCGGGCCACTCGCGCTCGAGGAGGTCACGGCGGCCGTACCACTGGTCGGCGCGAACGGCCAGGTAGGGGTAGGCGAGCTGCCAGAGCAGCGTGCCCTCGCCGTACGCGGGACCGTTGGAGCCGATGCCCACGAAGGGGGCAGTCTCGGGCAGGCCGCCCCGCTCCGTCTGGTCGCGTCGGAAGTCGGCGAGGGTCTTGTCGAGAAGCCCCCGCACATCAAAGAGGAAGGCGTTAGAGGAGAAGAGCGCAACCATGTCGCCGCCGTACCCCAGGCGCTCGCGGGCGCAGTCCTCCCACAGACCGTGGACGTTGTTGAGCTTGGTTCGACAAGCTGCGTCGACGAGCTCCTGGTAGAGGGGGTTGTCCGTGACGAGGTCACCTGCCGGGGCAAGATCCGTGTGCGCGTAGCGCGCGGAGAAGCCGAGAAGGTCTCCCCTCTTCAGACCCTCGACGAAGGCATAGCGGAACGAGTGCCAGCAGAACTCGTTCGAGAAGGCGTTCTCGCCCTCCCTCGCCACGATCACGTCCTGCTCGAGCGCAAGGGCGGGCGCGCCAGGGCCGCCAGGACACCTACCACGCGGGGTGTCAAGGCCGACCATCCCCGCGAGGTTCGAGCTGTAGGAGGGCCTGCCCTCGCCATCGACCACCTCGGCATAGGTCACCGTGACGCGCTGGCCGGCATGCGCGGAGAAGGTCAGCTCCGCGAACCCCGCGATCATCTCGCCCATGTCCACGAGGAGGCCACCGTCCAGCTCGCGCACGTCGCGTGGCTCCACGACGCCCGACCTGTGGCAGTGCTCGACCACGGCAGGCGCGAGCGAGCGCGTGTTGGGGCGGGTGACGACGCCACCGCGGGCCGTGCCGAGAAAGCCCAGGTCACGGCGCTCGCCGAGGTAGACGTTGTTGAAGGTGAGCTGTCCCTCTCGCCAGGTCCAGGAACTGTCGGAACGCGCGATCGCGTTGCCGGCACCGTCCACGACCGCCACGAGCGCCTGCGGAGTCCCGACCTCGGCCAGGCGCTCGCGCAGGTTGTACTTCCCGAAGAGGGTCAGGGGCGAGGGGTTGTACCAGCCATTGCCGAGCTCCGCCTCGAAGGTGTTCTCGCCTGGCACCACCAGGTCGGACACGTCGTAGCGGTCGCAGTAGACAAGCTTGTCGAAGCGCGTCCACTCACCCGCGAGGACATCGTCGCTCACGCGGTGCCCGTTCAGGTACACCACACGGTAGCCGAGCGAGGCGACCTCGAGCGTGACGCCGTGGACGTCCTCGACCTCGAAGCGTCCCGTCACAATCTGGTCATGGTGGTCCTCATAGTATCCGGCACCGTCCGTGCCGTAATCGAAGTCGGGACCCGACACCCACAGGGCACCTTCGAGTGCCGCGAGCTCTGGTTCAATCATTTCTCCTCCAGGGCGGATTTCAACCGTTGAACGTGTATCAGCAGGTACAGCGTCTCGCTCTCGTCACAGGTCCAGTTCCAGGACTCGCGGAAGTAGTCGACGACGTCCCGCGAGACGTTCCAGGCCGTCGGATACGCCTCCTTGATCGTGGCGAGCATGGGCGCCATGTCGTCCTCGCGGCGGACGCCGCCCTCGATGCGAAGCGTGAGATAGCGCAGGTGCGTCACGAAGCGCGCGTAGTCGGGGCCCTCGGTGTCGAGTGCCACGCCGAGCACGCGCTCCACGATTCTCGTCACGTCCCGCACGATGCGGGTGGCGTTGCGTGCGGAGTCGATGTCTCCCTGCTCGGTCTCGGCATCGATGAGGTGCAGGGTGACGTTGGCGACCTCGGCCTCGGGGAACTCGACGCCGAGCCGCTCGTTGATCATACGCACGGCCTCTCGGCCGACGCGCGTCTCGTGCGGGAAGAAGTGCTTGATGTCCTGCGAGAGCGGCGTCTCGATGTCGAGTCCGTCACTCACGCGTCTGAGAGCGAAGTTGATGTGGTCGGCGAGGATGAAGGCCGCGTTGGGGCTGAACTTGACGCCGAGCTCGACGCGGGCCATGTTGATGATGTCCGAGGCGATGATGACCGTCTCCTCGGGGACGTCGGCCACGATGCCCACCTGGGAGGCCTTCACGCCATAGAAGGTCCGGCTCACGCGAGAGAGGTCGGTGAGCTCGTACGGGGCCTTGCGGAACCCGATGCCCTTGCCGAAGACGACCACGTCCTGCCCGTCCGTGTCACGCCCGAGGGCGCAGCTGTTGTTGATGTTCTTCACGATCCACACGGCGACACCCCTCACCCTCGGAAGACGGTCGGAGACGGTCGAACGTCTCCACCACCATTTTGGATGCTAGCCCCTCGCGAATCCAGACGTATCATGCCCCTGCACGTGTTTGGAAAAGGGATGGGCGCGCCGGAGGGAGAGTCGGCGCGCCCATCGAAGAAGGAGGGTTTACGCAGCGACCGAAGCGGTCTCGGTCTTCTCCTCGACCTTCTTCTCCTTGGGGGCGAAGCCGGCCTTCTCGTCGGAGTAAGTCATCATCGTGAGGACGAAACCTGCCACCATGAGGACCGCGGTGATCACGATGACCT
>DCZG01000029.1 GCA_002331575.1 Atopobium sp. UBA2090
GCGTTTTACCGGACAAACGCAGCGTACGCGGCGACCGTCGCGACGACGTCGACCCACGCGTGTCCGGAGGGGTCCTTGCCACCTGGTACCTTGCTTCTTTTCGTACGGGTTTCGATTCAAATGCACATTCATGCCAGATGTGAAACGGCTCGGATTCGAGTGGGTAGCGATTTCGCATCACTTTCCCGCTTGGCACGTACTCTCCAATAGACTCATCCCTGAATGACAGTGACGAGAGGGGAAAGTCATGACTGCACATGGTGACGCAAGAAAGGCAACCGAGGGGGGCAACCAGGGGCTGTACCGCGAAGAGTTCGAGCATGACGCGTGCGGCATCGGCGCGATTGCCAACCTCAAGGGTGCCAAGTCCCACCAGCTGCTCGACGATGCGCTTTCGGTGCTCGTGAACCTCGAGCACCGCGGCGGCAAGGGACTCGAGGAGAACACGGGCGACGGCGCCGGCATCCTCTTCCAGGTCCCTCACCGCTTCTTTCGCAAGGAGGCCCAGAAGTGGGGCCACCTGCTTCCCGACGAGGGTGACTATGGCGTGGCCATGGTCTTCTTCCCCCAGGACGAAGAGGGCACGACCGTGGCGAGGCGCGTCTTCGAGGAGGGCTGCGCCGAGATGGGCATCCCCCTTCTCTTCTGGCGAGAGGTGCCGATTGACCCGCACGACCTCGGCGAGACCGCGCGCGCGGCCATGCCCACGATTCTCCAGGCTTTTCTCGGCAGGCCCTCGGGCATGGTGTCCGGCGACGAGTTCGAGCGCTGGCTCTACGTATGCCGTCGTACCATCGAGAAGTCGGCCGAGGCCAACTCGGCGCTCTCCGGCAAGATCTTCTACGTGTGCTCGATGTCGTCGCGCACCATCGTGTACAAGGGCATGCTCGTCGCGACGCAGATGCGCCGCTTCTACCTCGACCTCAACGACGCCTCAGCCGAGACCGCCCTCGCGCTCGTTCACTCCCGCTACTCCACCAACACGACGCCCAGCTGGGAGCGTGCGCACCCCAACCGCTTCATCGTCCACAACGGCGAGATCAACACGCTCCGCGGCAACGTCAACTGGGTACGTGCGCGTGAGTCCCAGTTCTACTCGCCCGTGCTTGGCGCCGACCTCGGTCGCGTGATCCCCGTTATCAACCGCGAGGGCTCGGACTCGGCCATTCTCGACAACGTGCTCGAGTTCCTCTGCATGAACGGGCGGCCGCTCGCGCGCGCCGTCACGATGCTCCTTCCCGAGCCCTGGGACAAGAACACGCAGATCTCTGATCAGCGCCGCGCGTACGACGCCTACCAGTCGATGCTCACCGAGAGCTGGGACGGCCCCGCGGCCATCGCCTTCTCAGACGGGCGCATCACCGGTGCCGCCCTCGACCGCAACGGTCTGCGCCCCGCGCGCTACTACGTCACGCGAGACGACCGTCTCGTGCTCGCGAGCGAGGCGGGCGCCCTTGCGCTCGAGCCCGAGGACATCCTTCAGGCTGGTTCGCTCGGACCCGGCCAGATGTTCGTCGTCGACCCGAAGCAGGGGAGGATTCTCTGGGACGACGAGGTCAAGGACGCCTTCGCAAGCCAGAAGCCCTTCCGTGACTGGATCGACGCCGGGACGCTTGAGGTGAACGACCTCGCTGCCGCGGACGGAGACCCGTTCGCGGACCGGGACGCCTCGGTCGAGCTCCCCATCCGCCTCGCACGCCACGGATACCACTTCGACGACGTGGAGGAGGCGGTCAGCCCCATGGCCGAGAAGGGGACGCCCCCTCTGGCCTCCATGGGCGCCGACATGCCGCTCGCGGTGCTCTCGCGTCGCCCCCGGTCGTTCTTCGACTACTTCAACCAGCTCTTCGCCCAGGTCACGAACCCGCCGATCGACGCCCTGCGCGAGAGCTTCGTCACCTCGACGGTCCTCTATATCGGCAACCACGGCAACATGCTCGAGGACTCGCGCTCCAACTGCCGTCTCATCCGCCTCGAGGACCCCATCCTCACCGAGGACGAGTTCAACCGCATCGCCTGTCTCGACAGACAGGGCTTCCGGGCGGAGCGCTTCTCGATGACGTACCGTCGCGACGGCGGCGAGAACGCGCTCGAGATCGCCCTCGAGGAGCTTGACGCGAGCGTCGAGAAGGCCGTGCGCGCCGGGGCGAACGTGGTGGTCCTCTCCGACCGCGCCGCCGACGGCGAGGTCTCCATCCCGTCGCTCCTCGCGGTGGGCTCGGTGCACAACCACCTCATCCATGCCGGCATCCGTATGCGCGCCGACCTCGTCGTGGAGTGCGGAGACGCCATCACCCCTCACGACTACGCGGCGCTCGTCGGGTACTCCGCCTCGGGAATCTACCCGTACATGGCCCACGACTGCATCCGTGACCTCGCCGCTCGCGGGGCCATCGGCGTCTCCGCCGAGGAGGGCATCGCGAACTACGACAAGGCTGTGACGGGTGGCATCGTCTCCATCATGAGCAAGATGGGCATCTCCACGGTCCAGGGTTACCACTCCGCCCAGATTTTCGAGATCGTGGGCTTTGACCAGGCTTTCGTTGACAGAAACTTCGCCGGTACCGTGAGTCGCGTGGGCGGTCTCGGCGTCGCTGACGTCGAGCGCGAGTGCAACGAGCGCTACGACGAGGCGGAGGCTCAGAAGCAGAGCCCCGCCCCGGGACAGCTCCCGAGCTCGGGCATCACCAAGTGGCGCCCGCTCGGCGGCGAGGAGCACATCATCACCCCTCAGGTCATCTACCTGCTCCATCGTGCCGTCCGTGAGAACGACCCCGAGCTCTTCCGCCAGTACAGCGAAGCGCTTCACCCCAAGGGAAGGGCCATCGTCCTGCGCGATCTGCTCGACTTCGTTCCTCTCGCCACCGGCCCCGTGCCCCTGGAGGAGGTCGAGCCGCGCGAGTCCATCGTGCATCGCTTCCAGTCGAGCGCGATGAGCTTCGGCGCCATCTCCGACGAGGCGCACCGCACGCTCGCCATCGCCATGAACCGCATCGGCGCCAGGTCGAACACCGGCGAGGGCGGCGAGGACCCGGCGCGCGAGACCACCCTCTCCAACGGGGACTCGGCCAACTCGAAGATCAAGCAGGTGGCGTCCGCCCGCTTTGGCGTGACGAGCCGCTTCCTCGTGAGCGGCGAGGAGATTCAGATCAAGATGGCCCAGGGCGCCAAGCCCGGCGAGGGCGGTCACCTGCCCGGCAACAAGGTGTGGCCGTGGATCGCCAGGGTCCGCAGCTCAACTCCGGGCGTGGGTCTCGTCTCCCCGCCGCCTCACCACGACATCTACTCCATCGAGGACCTCGCCGAGCTCATCTTCGACCTGCGCAACGCCAACCCGCATGCGCGCATCTCGGTGAAGCTCGTCTCCGAGGCGGGCGTGGGCACCATCGCCACGGGCGTCGCCAAGGGCGGCGCGCACAAGATCCTCGTGTCCGGTGCCAACGGCGGCACGGGTGCGGCACCGCGCGACTCGATCTACCACACGGGGCTTCCGCTCGAGCTCGGTCTCGCTGAGACCCAGCAGACGCTCCTGAGGAACGGTCTGCGCTCCCGCGTCGAGCTCGAGGCGGACGGCAAGCTCATGGACGCCCGCGACGTCGCGGTGGCGGCGCTCCTCGGGGCCGAGGTCTTCGACTTCGCCACTGCTGCGCTCCTGTCGCTCGGCTGCCTCATGCAGCGCGACTGCCAGACGGACACCTGCCCCATGGGCATCGCTACGCAGAACTGCGAGCTGCGAAAGAACTTCCGCGGCCGTCCCGAGGACGTCGTCAACTTCATGTACTTCGTCGCCGACGAGCTTCGCGAGATCATGGCTCGCCTCGGCTTCCACACCGTGGAGGAGATGGTGGGTCACCCCGAGTGCCTGCGTCAGGTGGAGCTGCCCGACAACTGGAAGGCGAACAAGATCGATCTGTCTCCCGTCCTGGCCCAGGTTACCAACGAGTACGGCCGCGACGTCCCTGGCGCTGCCTGCAGGCACTACCTGCCCGAGATGGGGCCCGCGGACACGCTCGGCAGCACGCTCGACGCCACGCTCTTCGTGCCCTACACCTCGACTGCCCGGCGTACGCTCACCAAGACGCGCTTCCACGCCGACATCGCCAACGTCAACCGCTGCGTGGGCACCATGCTCGGCTCCAAGGTCACGAAGGCGCACCCCGAGGGTCTCCCCGAGGAGTCCGTCACCATCGACTGCGAGGGCTCGGGCGGCCAGAGTTTCGGCGCGTTCCTGCCGGCGGGCATCACGATCAACATCTCCGGCGACGCCAACGACTACTTCGGCAAGGGGCTCTCGGGAGGCATTCTCTCCGTCGCCCCGTCGCCTCGGGCGACGTACAAGTTCGACGAGAACGTCTCAATCGGCAACGTCGCGTTCTACGGCGCGACGGGCGGCCGGGGCTTCGTGAACGGCCTCGCCGGTCAGCGATTCGGCGTCCGCAACTCCGGCGCGACGATCGTGTGCGAGGGCGTGGGCAACCATGGCTGCGAGTACATGACCGGCGGCACGGCGCTCATCCTCGGACCCGTGGGCATCAACTTCGCCGCGGGCATGAGCGGCGGCGTCGCCTACGTCTACGACGAGGACGGCACGCTCGCCAGCCGCTGCAACATGGACATGGTGTCGCTCGAGACGCCCACCAAGCGCGACCTCGCCACGATTCGCTCACTCATCGAGGAGCACGTGAGACGGACGAGAAGCCCGCGCGGCATCAAGATGCTCTATCAGTTTGACGACATTAGCGGGCGCTTTGTGAAGGTCATCGCGCACGAGTACGAGGTCGCGCTCGACCTCGCCGAAAAGGCGGAGCTCGCTGGCGCCACGCATGACGAGGCCGTCGAGCTCGCGTTCGAGACCATGAGGAAGGGGATGTAGCCATGGGCAGAGTCGGAGCATTCATCGGCGAGGGCAGGGTCGCACATGGCGAGAGGCCCTTCTCGGAGACCACGGGCGACTACGACGAGTTCGCCGTGCCGCTGGCCGAGGACGTCCAGCGCGTCCAGGCGAGCAGGTGCATGTACTGCGGCGTCGCGTTCTGCCAGACCGGTTTCGCGTTCGGAAGCGCCCGCAGCTCGGGCTGCCCGCTTCATAACCTCATTCCCGAGTGGAACGACCTCGTGTGGCGCGGGCGCTGGTCGGACGCCGCGGAGCGGCTCACGCTCACCAACCCGCTGCCCGAGTTCACGGGCCGCGTGTGCCCCGCTCCCTGCGAGGCCGCGTGCAACCTCGGCCTCAACGACGAGCCGACGACCATCAAGGACGACGAGCGCGCCATCTCAGACCACCTCTGGGCGACGGGCGGCCCCGCGCCGCTCGAGCCCGCTCCGGTCAGTGCGCCTCGCGTGGCCGTCGTGGGGTCGGGCCCTGCCGGGCTCGCGTGCTCGTGGGAGCTCGCGCGCCGCGGCTGCAGCGTGACGCTCGTCGAGCGCCACGATCGCGCCGGCGGCCTGCTCATGTACGGCATCCCCAACATGAAGCTACCGAAGGACGTGGTCACTCGCAGGCTCGACCTCATGCGCGAGAGCGGCATCGAGGTTCGCTGCGGCGTCGACGCCTGTGACGACGCGGTCGCCGCCGGCCTTCTCGCCGACTTCGACGCCGTGGTCGTGGCGGCGGGTGCCGCCGACGCGCGCAGGCTGCGCGTGCCCGGCGCCGACCTCGCCGGCGTCCATCTCGCCGTTGAGTACCTCACGGCGCAGACGCGCGCCCTTCTCGACGGTGATGCCGCCAACCCCGACATCTGCGCCCGCGACCTCGACGTCATCGTGGTCGGCGGCGGCGACACGGGCACCGACTGCGTGGCCACCGCCCTTCGCCAGGGCGCGAGGAGCGTCCACCAGCTCGAGTTCCTTCCGGCGCCTCCCGAATCACGCGCCGCGACCAACCTCTGGCCGGAGTGGCCGAACGTCAAGAAGACGGACTACGGCCAGATCGAGGCGACCATCGTCCAGGGGTCCGACCCTCGTTCCTGGGCGACGGACACCCTCGAGGTCGTGGAGGGGGAGGACGGCGGCATCGCCGGTCTCCGCGTGGCTTCGCTCGACTGGTCGAAGGGTAAGCCCCAGAGGATCGAGGGAAGCGAGCGCGTTCTTCCCGCGCAGCTCGTGCTTCTCGCTATGGGCTTCGCCGGACCCGAGCGCTCCGTCCTCGACTCGCTCGGCGTCGAGGTCACGGACTTCCGTGGCGGCGTGCGTCCGGTGCTCGCGGACGCCGCCGGTCACCGCGCCAGCTCCTCGGGCAGGACGCCCGTCTACGTCGCGGGGGATGCGCGGAACGGCTCCACGCTCGTCGTGTCCGCGATGTCGGACGGGCTCGCGTGCGCCGGAGAGGTCGCGTCGGCACTGCTGCGATAGGGACTGGAGGGCTTTCGGAGGGGAGGTTGCCATGACATGGGCGGCGATGGACCTGCCCGGACGTGTCAGCGCGGACGGCACGTCCTGCCCCTGGCCGGGTAGGCGAGGCCAACAGGGCGTCGTGTCGACCTCTGTCCCGTCCTCGCTCGTCTGGCTCGAGGACGGCAAGGAACGCCCCTTCGACGAGGCGGAGCCCGTCACGCGAACCTGGCTCGAGGTCTCCTCGGAATGGAGCTCGCCGTCGAAGGGCGACGACCTCTCTCGGAAGCCCTCCTCGCCGGGCAAGCTCATCTGGGTGTGACGTCGTCCTCGACGATGCGGCCCTCGTAGTTGAGGCCGCCGACGAGACTGGCGAGACGTGCCTGGTCGCCCCGGGCGAACGCCTCGGCGATCTCGGGATAGGCGAGCGACGCCTCGTCGTAGAGGTCGGCGAACGAGCTATGGCTCGTCTCGCCCGTGAAGGGGTTGACCCACTCGTTGCGCCCCAGGTTCGCGGAGGCGCACTCGTCCGTCCTCGTGACGAGGTGCGCCAGCGACTCCGCCATGGAGTGCGGGCGAATCAAGCGCTCGAGGGTTCCGACGAGACGCGTGCCGCGTGACCCGGCTGGGTCGATTCTGCGAAACTCCCATGCGTAGTCTCGAACAGCACCCGCATAGTCCTCGACGCCAAGGGTGATTCCGTACACGGCGAGCGCCGTCTGGGCGAAGAGGGCACCGGCGACGTGGTCGATGCGGTCAGTGCGCATGAGGTCATCGTCGACTGGTCGCTCCTCGACCGTGGCCTGGCGCTTCTCCCAGAGGAGCCAGGTGTCGAGGTCGCTCTCGATGATGGCGTGTATCTCGCTCGACGCCTTCGCGAGGCGCTCGTCGAAGTCCATGAGGGCGAACTGCTGTGAGTACACGAAGGGGTGCACCGCGCGGTCGAGTACGTAGTGTCCCATGACTCCGAGGGCGAACGCCCTGCCGACGCGCTCGTCCTCCGCGGGAAGGTGACTCACGCTGTCGCGAAGGCTCATGAACGCCCTCGTCACGTGGCCGGCCTGGAACTCCCGCGCGAGGCGGTGGCACCGGTTCGCGCGGTAGGGGAGCGTGGAGAAGCACACGAAGAACGGGTCGGGTCCCTGGTTCCCGAGAAGGAACGCGAGAAGCTCCTCATCGCCGTCGACGATTCCCGACGGCAGCAGGCGAGCCACGTCCTCGCCGAAGATATGATGCGTGATGACTGCGGGCATTTCGCCCCCGCCTTTCTCGCCTGCCGCTCGCCGCGGACGGGCAGTCGACGTGAAAGACAGTACCACAAGTGGGGGAGCTGCGACACGCCCTGCGCGGACTACTCCAGCGCCGCCGCGGCGTGGTCCTCCGCATGCCGCAGCCAGTGACCATGGCGGTAGTAGATGACGAACGCCACCGTCGTGAGCGCCCAGGTGATGGGGTAGACCACGAGCACCGTGCCGAGGTCGTGCCAGGCGGGCACCACCGTAAAGAGCCAGACCACACGGAAGAGGCAGGTCCCGACCATTGTGATGAGCATCGGCCGCAGGCTCTCGCCGCAGCCCCTGATCGTGCCCGAGATGTTGTCCATGCAGGAGAAGAGCACGTAGAACGGGGCGATGAAGTAGATGGTGTAGACCGAGATGTCGCAGATCTCCTGGTCGGCCACAAAGAAGCGGGAGAGTGGCGCGGCGAACGCCACAACGAGTCCCGAGGCGAGACCGACGATGAGGCAGGTGAGCGCAAGCGAAGAACGAAGCCCGCGCCGGACGCGGGCGTAGTCATGGGCGCCGAAGTTCTGGGCAGAAAAGGTCGTGACCGAGACGCCGAGCGCCTCGGTGATCATCCAGACCATGCCGTCGATGCGGCCCGAGAGCCCCCAGGCGGTGACGGTGCTCGCACCGAACGAGTTGACCGACGACTGGATGATGATGTTCGAGATGGAGTAGGCGGACGACTGGAGTCCGAGCGGGATGCCCGTCTTGACCATCACCGAGCAGGTGTGGGGGTCGATGCCGAGGTGGCGCGGGTCGAGTCGCCAGGGCACTTCGACGCGCGAAAGCCGCCAGACGGTCATGGCCGCTCCCGAGAAGAGCGAGATGGCCGTCGAGATGCCTGCCCCGAGTGCCTCGAGGTGGAAGAAGACGATGAAGATGATGTCGCAGATCACGTTGACCACGCACGAGGCCGCCACAATCAGCGAGGGAGTCCGCGTGTCTCCCACCGAGCGCTGGACGGCCGAGCCCGTGTTGAAGACGAGCGAGAAGACGAGCGCCCCGAAGTAGATGCGCGAGAAGTCGAGTGCCTCCCCCATGAGCTCGGGGGGCGTGCCCATGAGCTCGAGCATGGGACGGACAAACACGAGACCGAGGGCGGAGAGGCCGATTCCGCCCACGAGGGCGAGGGTCATGGCCGTGCGAACCGACACTCCGAGTCGCTCGTCCTGTCTCGCCCCGAACTGCTGCCCGCAGATGATGGCGCAGCCCGTACCCATGCCGACCGAGAACCCCACGACGAGGTCGACGAGGCTCTGCGTCGCCTGTATGCCGCCGAGCGCCGTCGTCGAGGCGAATCTTCCGATGACGTAGGTGTTGACGAGCGAGTAGGCCTGCTGGAAGAAGGAGCTGAAGAAGACCGGCAGACAGAGTCGGACGAGCTGCTTCCAGATGACCCCCGTCGTGACGTCGAGCGATCCGCCCGAGCCCCTCTCTGACATGACACCTCCCCCTGGTTCCCCAATCTGCCGTCTGAGCATATCAGCTCTCGGCCGCGCGCGGGCGGCAATCGACTCGAGCACGGCCAGGTCACCTCTCGCGCGACCCCTGGTCTCGCGTGGTGCGTGACGTGCGGCTGGTTCGGGACCCCTGTACCACTCGCGGCGAAGTCCCTTATATCCGAGCGTTGTGGGCGTTCAGCGTAGCATGATCTTCAACGACTCAAATGAGAAGCACGTCATTTGGGCTGTTTTCAGTGACTTGTCGCATGAAATAAGGTTGTGTGCCGATTGTTGGT
>DCZG01000089.1 GCA_002331575.1 Atopobium sp. UBA2090
CCGCCACGTCCGCCGTGCTCATCGTTCCGGACTTTGCGCCAGCCTCCACCACCATGAGCGACTGAGAGAGTGCGGCGATGACGGAGTTTCTCTTTGGGAAGGCGTAACGTCTCGGACCGAAGCCCCATGTCTCGATCGACACGACCGCCCCGCCATGCGTGACCGCATCGGCGAACACGTCGGATGAGGATACAGGATAGACGCGATCCGCGCCACAGCCCGACACGACGATGGTTCGGCCACCCGCGTCGAGCGCCGCGCGGGCGACAGCGTGGTCGCAGCCCATGGCACCTCCTGAGACGACGACGATTCCGCAGTCCGCCGCAATCCTGCCCACCATCTCGGAGACGGCCTGTCCGTAGGGCGTCGCCCTCCTGGCGCCCACCACCGAGAGCGACCGCTCGGACAGAATCTCGAGATCACCTCGGCCGTAGAGGCGCTCCGGCGGTCGTGAGAGGTCGAGCAGCCCCTCGGGAAAACGAGGGTCCTCCCTCTCCAGCTCCCAGTCCTGCGATGACATGCGTCCTCCTCACATGGCCGACCGAGACCTGAAACTGAGTGCCTCGGCGAGATCGTCGCGGTCGACGAGCTCGTGCTCGTGGGTGTCGGCGACCGTGCGTGCGACGCGCGAGATGCGGACGATGGCCCGTCCGCCGAGACAGAACCGCGAGGCGTAGGATTCGAAGAACGCTTGAGCCTGCGGCTCGAGTCTCGCGCGCCCCACCTCCCCGCGGGAGACCTCGCCCTCTCTCGACATGCGCCACGAGCGAAACTCGCGCGCAGAGAGGACCTGCGCCCTCATCTCCTCGGAACTCATGCCCTCCCCTCCCTTGATCACCTTCGACGTCTCGGGGCGTGGGACGTCGGTGACGACGTCGATGCGGTCGACGAGGGGCCCGCCCATCCTCGCCTGGTAGGCCAGGACCTTCGACTCCGGACAGGTGCACGCCTTGTCCGGGTCGCCGAAGTGTCCGCACGGGCAAGGGTTCGCGGCGGCGACGAGCTGAAAGTCACAGGGAAACGCATAGGAGCCGTCCACCCTCACGATTCTCACCTCGTGCTCCTCTATCGGCTGTCTGAGCGCCTGGAGGACGTTGGTCTGGAACTCGGGGAGCTCGTCGAGGAAGAGGACCCCCCGGTGCGCGAGCGAGATCTCACCCGGCATCACGGGACGACCACCTCCCACGAGCCCTCCCACCGAGACGGAGTGGTGCGGTGCCCTGAACGGCCTCCTTCCTGAGAGGAGGTCCTCGATGGGCTGGCCGGCAACCGAATGGACGAGCATCGCCTCCGCCGCGGCCTCCTCGCCGAGCGGCGGGAGGATGGTGGGAAGGCGCTTCGCAAGCATCGTCTTCCCCGCCCCGGGAGGTCCGATCATGAGGAGGCCGTGTCCTCCAGCCGCCGCGATGACCAGCGCCCTCTTGGTGAGTTCCTGATCGACGACATCGGCGTAGTCGAGCTTCTCGATGTTCCTGCGCTCATGTCCTCGCCCCGGCTCCGATGGTTGGGCGCGGAGTCGACGTAGCCCGGAGAGGCCCTCGCGCAACTGCGCGAGGGCCGTGATTCCGAGGTTCGTCTCTCCGTAGCTGGTCGGAAGGAAGGTCTCCGAGGAGGTCACGAGGCCGAGTCCCTCGTTGCGCGCCGTGATGGCATAGGCCACCACGCCACGGACGGCGTTGACCGTACCATCGAGCGCGAGCTCCCCGACGAAGAGGTGATCGCGGGTCACGGTCGGGTCGATCTGCCCCGTCGCCACGAGGATGGCGACGGCGATGGGCAGGTCGAATCCCGTTCCGCTCTTCTTCATCTCCCCGGGGGCGAGGTTGATCGTGATGTGCAGGCGCGGAATCGTGAACCCGCACGCCCTCATCGCGCACCTCACGCGAGAGCGCGCCTCGAGGATGGCGGAGTCGGGCATGCCAACGATGCTGAGCCCGGGTATGCCCCCGGACGCACTGACCTCGACGACCACGGGAACGGCCTCGATGCCCCGGATCGTTGCCGTGGCGACCGAGGCGCTCCCGCTAGGAGGCATTGTCGTCCCAGCTGAAGGCACCGATCAGATGGCGGAGGCGCGCGGTGCGCTCGGCGACGAGGTTGATGGCGATGACGTCGAAGCGAACCGAGGAGACATGGGGGTGGTCTGCGAGATAGAGGAGCGCAAGCCGACGGTAGCGCCGCTGCTTCTTGGCATCCACGGCGAGCTCAGGCATGGTGTCCGCGTCCTCTCCCAGAGCGAGCCTCGTCTTGACCTCGAGGAGAACCGTCTCATCGTCATCCTCGGCGATGATGTCCACCTCTCCGGCGGAGCTGCTCCAGTTGCGGTCCACGAGAACGTAACCGCGCCGCTCGAGATATGACGCCGCAAGGCTCTCGCCTTCGTCGCCTATCTCCTTCGAGCTGTACTCGCTGAGCGGCTTTCTCCCCTTGTCCTTCTCGTCGTCTGCCTCGTCGTTTGTATCCCTCTCGTCGGGATCGAGCTCTACCTCCGCCTCGTCCTCTCGGGCGTCGTCATCCTGTCGCTCGTAGTCTTCGAATCCCATGCCGTCCTCCTTGCTCGTGGTGTGCGGGACATGGAGGATGACACAGCGACCTTACGGTTCACTGACGCCTGGCGACAGGAATCCTTACGTCAATCTGACGGTTCAATTAAAATACTGGTTCTTTTGCATGCTCACGACCCGCGGAATTTCTCCGCCCGGAAGAGGGGTCAGAAGTCGGCGATTAAAACAGTCTTTGGGTCTCGAGAAAGTTTCCACAGAACGACGCCCGGTGAATCTCCGAGAGGCCCTTCTCCTTGATGGCAGCGATGTGCTCGGGCGAACCGTAGCCCTTAGACTCCGCGAGATGGTACCCCGGGTACTCGTCCTCGTAGGAGACCATGAGGGCGTCTCGCGTGACCTTCGCCACGATCGAGGCGGCAGCGATGCACGCCACACGAGCGTCGCCCTTGACGAGGGTCTTCTCCTTGGGATGGACGTGCACGGGATTACCGTCGATGAGGACGCAGTCCGGCTCGACGCCCGTGTCTTCGATGGCTCCCGACATGGCCATGCGGAGCGCACAGGACATTCCCACGGCATCGATGGACTCTGCCTCCACATGGGCAATGCCGATGGCAATCGCAACGTCGGCGATCCGCGCGGCGAGTGTCTCACGCTCTGCGGGGGTGAGCTGCTTTGAGTCGTTGATTCCCCAGATGATGGGATCGTCAGGAAGCACGACCGCGCCGACCGTGAGCGGACCGGCGACGGCGCCACGGCCCACCTCGTCGACGCCGACAACTATCCCTTCGCCGCCGAGATCGCGCATGAGCGCATACATTCCGAGCACGCGGTCTCGTTCCGCTTCCTCGCGCGCGATTCTCCGCTCAGCCACTTCGACGGCATGACGAACCTGCTTCCGAGGGTCCTCGGAGTAGCGATCAATCAGGTCGTGCGCCTCATCGAGTGAGGCGTCGGAGAGAAGAGCGACGATGTCTCGCGCCGTACGCGGCGCCTGGGTAGGATCCATGGTTCCTCTCGATGAGCTGTAGGAGATCTGCGTCGACCTCGCGCCTCGTCCCCAGCTCGAGGGTTAAAAAAAGCCGCCCCGGAGGGCGGCTCGCGAACAAAGATGCCGACCTAGCGCTTCTCGCGGATACGAGCTGCCTTGCCGACGCGATCGCGCAGGTAGTAGAGCTTCGCGCGATGGACGTCACCGTGACGGATGACCTCGAGCTTGGCGATCTTGGGACTGTGGAGGGGGAAGGTGCGCTCGACGCCCACGCCGAAGCTCATCTTGCGAACCGTGAAGGTCTCACGGGCACCGCCGCCGCTCATACGGGTGACGTCGCCCTGGAACACCTGCTCACGGGTGCGATCGCCTTCGACGATGCGATAGTAGATCTTGACGTTGTCGCCGGCGCGGACCTGGGGAATGTCCTCCCTGATCTGCTGGCGCTCGATGGCGCGAATGTAGTCCATGCTTTTCCTCATCTCTAGAGGTGCCGACGCAGATGCGAACGACACATAGGTTTGCACACGTTTTGCGATTATAGGCCAAGGCGCCGATCGGGGCAAGAACCCACACAACCTCTAGACGCAGAAGCCGACCACGACCCCGGCCGCGGAGTCCGACTGGCCGAGCGAGGAGGGATAGCCTGACTCGTTGGCCTGGTAGAAGTATCCGACGGAGTCGTTCCCGTCAACGGAGTACGGATACGGAGACCGGTACCACCAAGCCCGAGACGAACCGCGATACGTGAGTGCGAGCGTGTTGGCGGCATCCGAGACCGAAGTGACCCCCTGCTGGGAGAAGTACTGGTACTGCTGCCCCTCGGCGTTGATCACATCGTCATAGTAGGAGCACCAGTTGCCATAGTCATGGGCGAACCAGCCCACGTCGCCGCACACCTCGTGGGCCGAGAAGACCCAGAGCGCATCCGAGGTTGCGGTGACGCTCCCCTCGTCCCTCGTGATGCCCGTGTTGTTGGTGAGCTTAGTCACCGGCACGATGACGGAGGACATCTCCTCAGGCAGTAGCGAGGTCGCGGCGGTCGACTGGAGCCATGCCCTGAGCGACGAGGCCTCCCATCCACCAGCACACGAAGCGGTCGAGCACATGGGCTGCTCGGAGACCATGTACGCCATGAACGTGAGGCCGACGACACCGGAGCCGTCCGCGCGCTGGTCCTGACGGATTCCAACGAGTTGCACGTAGGCAAGGGTGTTGTCCGAGAGCACGAGCTGGGTCGCATCGCTCGTGATCGCGCCGCTGGCGTCACAGAGCCCGTACGAGGCCGCAACGGCGATTCCGTCAACGTCCGAAGGCGCAGCGGCGACCTTGTTGGAGATGTCCTGAAGCTCGGGCCAGGTATATCCCGCATAAGCCACGAGCGCAGGCGTGACGGTCGTGGTCGAGACGTCGTCATCGACGGGCTCCTCCTCCCCGGACTTGACGATTCCGAAGCCCGCGAGGAACCCGTCGAGCTGGTTCGTCATGGCAAGGTAGACGCCGCTCGCACCAACAACAACGACGAGCAGCGAGACGATCACGAGAATGATCGTTCCCACGCCGATGCCTTCGCGCCTTGACATGGTCCTCCCTTCGAAGCAGACGGAATGAGGTTAGCAGAAGTCTCCGCTCACGCCCCGCCGGAGCCCGTGGACAGCTTCCACGACTTAGGGATTCTCAGGTCCTCGAACACACGAATGGCATACCGGTCGGTCATGCCGGACACGAAGTCGGCCACCTGGACGTCCGGATGGGCCTCGTCATGGACGCGGTACTCGCTCGGCACCTCATCGATGTGATGAACGAAGTAATCGAAGAGCTCCTCGATCATGAGGCTCGCCTTGGGCTCCTCGAACTTTGCGTCGCCCTTGGTGTAGAGGGACTCAAAGAGGTAGCGCCTCATGCTCATCATCGCGTTCCATACGCCAGGGGACATCGTGATGTCATCGGCCTCGGAGCTCTCCGTCACGATGTCGCGCACCATCGTGTCGATACGCTCCGACGAGCGGGTACCCAGAAGCTCGCGGGCGTCGGCGGGGAGCATCTCCTCGGTGAGGATGCCCGCACGCTCGGCGTCATCGATGTCATGACAGACATAGGCTATGCGGTCCGCCCGAGCCACGATCCTCCCCTCGAGCGTGGCGGCCTTCAGGCTGCCTTTGTGGCACCTAATACCGTCGAGCACCTCCCAGGAGACGTTGAGACCGCGACCGTCCTTCTCGATGACCTCGAGAACGCGGACGCTCTGCTCGTTATGACGAAAGAGGGATTTTCCCTCTCCGGAGTCGGCCTCGACGCCCCGATAGCGGGCGATGGCGCGCGAGAGTGCGCGCTCCCCCTCATGGCCGAAGGGCGTGTGGCCGAGGTCGTGCCCCAAGGCGATGGCCTCAGCCAGGTCCTCGTTGAGGCGAAGCGCACGGGAGATGGTGCGCGCAATCTGAGCGACCTCGAGGGTGTGGGTGAGGCGCGTCCGATAGTGGTCGCCTTCGGGGGCGAGAAAGACCTGCGTCTTGTTGGCGAGGCGCCTGAAGCTCTTGCAGTGGAAAATCCTGTCCCGGTCGCGCTGGTAGCACGGCCTCAGCAAGTCCTCCTCCTCGGCGACGAGCCTTCCCCTCGATTCCGCGGATCGCGCGGCGCACGGAGAGAGCAGCTCCTCCTCGCGACGCATCTGGTCCTGACTCGACAGAACCCTCACGGACATCACCTCACAGCGTCCTTGCGAGCAAACCTAACAGAAAGGGGAGGAACCCGAAGATCCCTCCCCTGACAAGCGTTGGACGAGAAGCTACGCGAGCTTCTTGGCGCCGCCGTTGGACTGGATCTTCGCCTGAGCGGCAGCGAGACGAGCGATGGGCACACGGTACGGAGAGCAGGAGACGTAGTCGATGCCGAGGTCGTAGTACATCTGGATGGACTCGGGATCGCCACCGGTCTCGCCGCAGACGCCGCAGACGATGTTCGGGTTGCCGGCGTGGCCGCCCTTGACGCCCATGTCGACCAGCTTCGCAACGCCAGCATCGAGCGTGGCGAACGGGTTGGTCTTCACGATCTTCTTGTCGAGATACAGCGGCATGAACGCGGCCTCGACGTCGTCGCGGGAGAACCCGAGGCAGGTCTGGGTGAGGTCGTTGGTGCCGAACGAGAAGAAGTCGGCGTGACGAGCGATGTCCTCGGACATGATGGCGGCACGGGGAAGCTCGATCATGGTGCCGATGGGGATGTCAAGCTCGACGCCCTGCTCGGCGGCGACTGCCTTGACGTTCTCCTCGACGATGCCACGGACGATCTCGAGTTCGGCCTCGAAGCCGACGAGCGGGATCATGATCTCGGGCTTGGGGTTGAAGCCCTGCTTGATGAGCTCGGCAGTGGCTCCGGCGATGGCCTTCACCTGCATGACGTTGAGCTCGGGGTACACGAGACCGAGGCGGCAGCCACGAAGGCCGAGCATCGGGTTGGCCTCCTGGAAGGAGTCGAGCTTGGCCATGAGGGCGCGCTTCGCAGCGGTGTCCTTGCCGGCGGCCTCGTCCTTGGCGATCTCGACGTCGAGAGCGCGCGGGTTGTCGAGGAACTCGTGCAGAGGGGGATCGAGGAGACGGACGATGACGGTCTTGCCGTCCATCGCCTTGAACATGCCGAGGAAGTCGCCCTTCTGGGCGGCGCCGAGCTTCTCGAGGGACTCGGACTTGACCGCGTCGTCCTCCGCGAGAATGAAGTTCTGGATGAGCTGCTTGCGCTCGCCGAGGAACATGTGCTCGGTGCGGTCGAGGCCGATGCCCTCAGCGCCCTCGTCAGCGGAGAGCTGGGCGTCATCGGGGTTGTCTGCGTTGGCGCGGACACCGATCACGCGGCCACGGGACTCGTCGAGACGAATCTCGTCGGCCCACTCGAGGATGGTCTGGAGGTCGCCGCCGAGCTCAGGACGGACGAGAGCAACCTCGCCGAGGATGACGTCGCCCGTGGTGCCGTCGATCGAGATGACGTCGCCCTCGTGGAGCACGACGTCGGTGCCGGCAACGGCGCAGGTCTTGTTGACCGCGTCGATGGAGAGGGAGTCGACGCCGCAGACGCAGGGAGCGCCCATGCCGCGGGCGATGACGGCCGCGTGGGACGTCTTGCCGCCGTGGGACGTGAGGATGCCCTCGGCAGCGACCATGCCCTTGAGGTCGTCGGGCGTGGTCTCCCAGCGCACGAGGATGCAGGGCTTGCCGGCAGCTGCAAACTCGGCCGCGTCGTCAGAGGAGAAGACGACGGCGCCGACGGCTGCGCCGGGGGAGGCGTTGAGGCCCTTGGCGAGGACCTTGTACTTGGCGGAGGCGTCGAACTGCGGGTGGAGGAGCTGGTCGAGCTGGTCGGGAGCGACGCGCATGACTGCCTGCTCCTTGGTGATGCGACCCTCCTCGTACATCTGGATGGCGACCTTGAGCGCAGAGAGCGCGGTGCGCTTGCCGACGCGGGTCTGGAGCATCCAGAGCTTGCCCTGCTCGATGGTGAACTCGAGGTCCATCATGTCCGCATAGTGGTCCTCGAGGATCTCGAAGACGTGGTAGAGCTCCTTGCCGGCCTCCTCGAGGCCAGGGGTGGAGGGAAGCTCGGAGATAGGCGACGTGTTGCGGATGCCCGCGACGACGTCCTCACCCTGGGCGTTGACGAGGAAGTCGCCGTAGCGCTCGTTGGTGCCGTCGGCCGGGTTGCGCGTGAACGCGACGCCGGTGGCGGAGGTGTCACCCTTGTTGCCGAAGGCCATGACCTGCACGTTGACGGCAGTGCCGAGGTCATCGGGAATCTTGTTCTGCTTGCGATAGAGGATGGCGCGCTCGGTGTTCCAGGATCCGAAGACTGCCTGCTCCGCGAGACGAAGCTGGAGGATCGGGTCGGAGGGGAAGACGGCCTTGCCGTCGACCTCGACCTCGGGGTACTTCTCGACGTCGACGTTGTCGGCGAAGATCTGCTTGAACTTGGCGACGAGGTCCTTGAGGTCGTCAGCGTCGAGCTCGGTGTCGAGCTTCACGCCCTTCTCCGCCTTCTTGGCGTTGATGACGTCCTCGAAGAGCTGGCCGGGAACGCCCATGACGACGTCCGAGAACATCTGGACGAAGCGGCGATAGGAGTCGTAGGCAAAGCGGGGGTTGCCGGTCTGCTTGATGAGACCCTGGACCGAGTCGTCGTTGAGACCGAGGTTGAGGACCGTGTCCATCATGCCGGGCATGGAGAACGGGGCGCCCGAGCGGACGGAGACGAGCAGCGGGTCGTCCTTGTCGCCGAGCTTCTTGCCCATGCGCTCCTCGAGATCCTTGCGGTACTCGTCGATCTCGTCGAGGACGCCCTCAGGCCAGACGTTGCCGGCGCTGGAGTAAGCGACACAGGTCTGGCAGCTGATGGAAAATCCCGGAGGAACGGGGAGACCGATGTTGGCCATCTCCGCGAGGTTCGCGCCCTTGCCGCCGGTGACCCACTTGGCCTTGTCAACGGTGTCACCCGCGACCTCGGTCACGTTGTTGCCGTTGGCATCCTTGCCGAAGCGGAAAACGTGCTTCTCTGCCATGTTGCTCCCTTGCGATTGAGTCCTGGCACGTCGTCTGACGTGCACGTACAACAATGATGAGCGGCTCACGAACATATTGCCCGCGAGCACCTCCACATGATATCAATACCGCCAGGGAAACCCATGGGGAAAATGCGTTTTATGGGGAGTTCCACAGGGAGACCGACGAAAGGAGGGAGGGCTGCCGAGCGGCGGCTCTCCCTCCTCGATATTCATGAGCTGGTCGAAGCCTATTCCGCCGAGCGCTTGTAGGTCGCGCCGATGGCGTGGCTTGGCTCCTCGCCCGTGAGCGTTGAGATGACCGTGACGGCAGGCCCGAGAAGGTCGATCGAGGGGATGCCCCTGCGGTCAAGCTCGCGTCGAATCTCACGACGGAGGATGCCGTCGGCGAACGTGTGGAACACGGCCGTCGGTCGGCTGCCGTCGAAGTTCTTGTCAAAATACTCGCGCACGTCATCGACGTTTTTGACGTTGGAGATGCGGAC
>DCZG01000090.1 GCA_002331575.1 Atopobium sp. UBA2090
CCGCAGGGCTTGCCAAAGTAGCGCTGCTCGGAAATCTGCCCCATGCGCGCGAGCTTGGGCGCGGAAACGGCCGGACCCTCCCAGAGGGCCTCCATGACACGGCCGATCGCGAGCTCGAGCGCCGCCGACGACGAGAGGCCTCCGCCGGAGGGGATGTCGCTCGTCATGACGAGGTCGAAGCCCTGGGGGGTGCGACCCGTCATCGCCAGCTGGGCGGCCATCCCGCGCACGAGCCCCTTGGTTGTGACCTTCTCGTCCGCCTTGGGCTCGAGTTCGTCGAGAGACACCGTGATCGGGTCGAAGCCCTCGCTCGAGAGCCTCACCTCGTTCGTTCCGTTCGCCGCGGCGACACCGAGGATGGAACGGTCGAGGGCGCCTGCGATGACGTCGCCACCCTCGTGGTCGGTGTGGTTGCCCGCAATCTCGGTGCGAGCGGGCGCCTCCACGCGCACGAGCCTGCGACCGTTCGTTCCGTAGCTCGCATCGAAGGATGCGAGAAGCCCCTCGAGCCTGCGACCCCTAGCGTCACGCATTGTCCTCTTCCCTTCTTCATGGTGTTCGGTTCGTTCGACATACCTGGCATGGGGCCAACGGCTCTCGTACCAGATTCTCCATTGCATACCTGCAAGAGCCTTTCGGACTGCTTCGGCCGTTGCAGGTCGGTCGGAGCAGTCGATGGCGAGGGAAGGCGATGTCGTTCGTCATCGCTTCGACGGCGTACGGGAAGGTCCCGCCGGCAGAGCGCCAGCGGGGCCTTCCTATACCAGGCGAAGGGAGAAATGGCCACCCGGAGAACCGGGGAGACATCTCGAAGGCGTTCTCTAGTAGAGCGTCTTCGTCTGTGCCACGCGCTTGAACCAGTACGCGGACGCCTTGGGGTAGCGCTTCTGAGTCTCGAAGTCGACATAGAAGAGCCCGTAGCGCTTGTTGTATCCATTCGCCCAGCTGAACACATCCATGAGCGACCAGAGGAAGTAGCCCTTCACGTTCACGCCGCCGGCGATGGCCTTCTGCAGCCACTCGAGGTGCTGCCTGATGTAGTCGATGCGCGGCGTGTCGTCGATGGTGCCGTCCACGAAGTCGTCCTTGTAGCCCATGCCGTTCTCGGTGATGTAAATCTCCTTGTAGCCTGGATACTGGAGCTTCACCCTCGTGAGCATGTCGTACATGCCCTCCGGGTAGATGAGCCAGTCCCAGTCGGTGCTGGGTATGCCCTCCTTGGCGACCCGCTCGCCGACGCCACCGATGCGGAACACCGAGGTGCCCTTCTCGCCGGTCCCGTTGTGGTGAATCTGGGTGGGACCGTCATAGGCGCGGATAAACTGACTCTGGTAGTAGTTCATGCCCAGGTAGTCGTTCAGGGGAGCGGCCTTCCTCATGACATCGAAGTCGCCATCCTCGATCTTGAGGGTCCCGTCGTACATCTTCAGAAGACGGTCGATGACCTCCATGGTGTCTGCCGAGTAGTACCCGTTGAACGTCGCGTCGAGCAGGAACTGGTTGGCAAGGACGTCCTCGTTCTTGGCCGCGAGACGATCTTCGAGCTTGTTCGGGTCGTCCGCGTACTTGGACTCGAGAATGTGGACGATGCCGATCTTGCCGTCGTAGCCGCCTTCCTTGTAGGCGATGACCGCCTTGGAGTGCGCGACCATCATGTTGTGCATGCTCTGGACGGCCTTGACGATGTCGCCCTGGATGCCCCCGGGGAAGTTGCCGACGATGTACTGGCAGGCAACGACCGACCAGGTCTCGTTGATCGTGATCCAATGCGCGACCTCGTCCTTGTACTCCTCGAAGCAGAACGTGGCATAGTCCACGAACGCGTCGACGGTCTCCCTGCTCAGGAAGTCACCCTTCTGGAACAGCGCGTCCGGCGTGTCGAAGTGGTGCAGCGTCACGAAGGGTTCGACGCCACGACGGTGGCACTCCTGGAAGAGCCTGTGGTAGAAGGCCACGCCCTCGGGATTCGGCTCGCCGACGCCCTCGGGGAAGATGCGGGACCAGGCGATGGAGACGCGAATCCCGTTGACGCCGTACTCGCTTGCGAGCTTGAGGTCGACCGGATACTCGTTGTAGAAGTCGCTCGCGGGGTCGGCTGAGAAGCGGCCCTGGCGGGCAAGGTAGTCGTCCCAGGCCACTTTGCCCTTGCCATCGACACGGGTGGATCCCTCGCACTGGTAAGCCGCGGTTGCACCGCCGAAGATGAAGTCATCCGCGAATTTCATGGTTACTCCTTGCCAAGCTGGTCGGCGACGAACTTGAGTGCCGCGTCACCGTCGCGGGTGAGGGCGATGTACTGCTTGCCCTGGCAGGCGGCGACCTTGACGTTCATGCGTGCGGCGTCCTTCTCGAGGTCGGGCAGGTACGAGGCGACCTGCGGAGCCAGCACGACGAGGTCGTAGTCGGGCATGATGTCGAGGTGGGTGCCATAGGAGCCCGCCGCGGAGATGATGTTGATACCACGCTCCTGGCCGGCCTTGGCGAGTGCGTTGGCGAGAAGACCTGAGGTTCCGCCACCGGCGCAGAGCACGAGCACCTTCTTGCCATCGAGGACGTTGCCGCCTTCGGCGATGGCAGCCTCCTCCGCGGCCTCCTCCGCGGCCTTCTCGGTAGCGCTCTCGGTCTCGGCGAGCTCGTTGAGCTTCTCCTCGGCAGCGTTCTCAGCCTCGGCCTCGCACATCTGCTTGTCATAGACCTTCATGAACGGGAAGTAGACCACGAAGTCAAGCGCGAGCACGAGCACCACGAAGAGGAACGAGAGCGGGGCGATGCCTGTGCCCAGGATGATGCCCAAGGGGCCAGGGGTGGTCCAGGGGAGCAGGTAGATGAAGCCGTTCATGCCGAGGACGTCGACGAAGAACTTGAAGAGCCAGACGTTCAGGATGGGGGTGAGGATGAACGGGATGAAGAAGACGGGGTTGAGGATGAGCGGGGCACCGAACAGGATGGGCTCGTTGACGCCGAAGAGCACGGGGATAGACGAGGCGCGACCGACGGTCTTGAGCTCCTTCGACTTGCAGAGGAAGGCGAACATGAGCGTGATCATGAGCGTGGCGCCAGTGCCACCGAGTGTGGCGACGAAGTACTGCAGTCCAGGCGTCAGGGCGTGCGCCGCATGGGCACCGGCCTGGTACGATGCGAGGTTGTCAGACAGGTAGAGCAGGGCTGGCGCGGTGATGGCAGGCTCGACGATCGAGGGGCCGTGAACGCCGACGAACCAGAAGAACGCCATGGCGCCATAGATGAGGGCGAGTCCGGGATAGGTCTCGGCGGCCGAGAAGAGCGGCTGGAACGCGCCGATGACGGCCGCGGCGAAGTTGCTGCCGAAGGCAAGGCGGAAGAAGTGGTCGAAGAGCCAGAACACGATGGTGCTGAGCCCGAGCGGGATGAGGTCGAGGAACGCCTGGGAGATGTTGGGCGGGACCTCCTTCGGCATCTTGATGGTGATGTGGTGCGAGATGCAGAAGTGATAGACGCCGCAGGTCACGAATGCCGCGATGAAGGCGGTGATGAGGCCCTTCGTCCCGAGGTAGGCGCTGTCGAAGCCGGAGATGGTGACGGTGTCAGAGACCTGCACCGAGATGCTGTCGGACGAGAGGATGAGGAAGCCGATGAGGGCGGCGATCATCGTCGAGATGAAGCTGATCTGGTTGTTCTGGGGCATGTCACGGTTGAGCGAGTCCGTGAAGTGCTTTGCGGTCGTCGCGGCGACTACGAGCGCGAGGATGCCCATCGAGTAGCTGTAGGGCTTCATGAGCATGGCCTGGACGTTATCCGGCCACGTGAATCCCCAGATGTTCGGTACGTAAGCAATGAGCAGGAAGATGCTGGAGAAGATGACGATCGGCATGGCGGAGATGAATCCGTCGCGGACCGCCTTCAGGTACTTGTTACGAGCAACCTTGTCGAAGAAGGGCTTTCCCTTCTCGATAGTGGCTACAAGAGTGTCCATTACACGTCCTTCCGGTGCGCGTCGAGTAATCCTATTGGCAGAGCTGCAGAGACTGACGAGAACTCCTACTTGCGATAGACGTCGATGAGCGTACCGATGATGTCCTTCAGGAGCATCGTCGTCATGAGGTGGTCCTGCGCGTGGATCATGATGATGCCGATCTCGTTCTCCTCGCCACGAGCCTCACGCGTGAGGAGCTCGGTCTGAGTCTTGTGGGCCTCGTTCAGGCAATCCTGGGCCTGATTGATAAGGTCGTCGACTCCCGCAAAGTCTCCCTCCTTGGCCTTCTTCAGCGCGGTCAGCAGTTCCGAGCGCGCCTCGCCCGAATACGCGACAATCTCGAATCCCAGGTCGGTTACTTCCTGCTTGTTCATTACGAGCTCCTCTCCCTTGCGATGTTGTCCTGTCATGTCCCGAAAACAGTCCGCGCACGTTCATTTCTGTTTGAAACTGTCTGCTTATTTTTACTTCATGTTCGAAATGATTGCAATATACGATTACCTTCGAATTTGAGGATATTCTCGCCGGGATGACGATTTGCTGACATTTCACCTGATAAAAGCCTTGTTTGCACTGTTTGCTCCTGTTCTGTCTTCAAACAACTCATGTCCGTTCATGGTTGAATACCTACCGTTCACGGTCTGGATGTTCGTTTCTGTTCGTTTTAGCTACTATTGGTAGCAGACCAAGGGAGGAAACCAACAATGCTCAAGCAGGAACGACACGACGCAATCACGAAGCTCTGCGACGAACGGGGAACCATCTCCGTAAAGGAGATCGTCGACGTCCTGGGTGTCTCGGATATGACCATTCGACGGGACCTGTGCGAGCTGGCCGAGGAGGGCAAGCTCAACCGCATCCGCGGCGGAGCGAGCAGCACGGCTGACAAGTCGGAGCGCAAGGTGCCTCGTGAGTTCTCCCACACGGAGAAGAGGCAGCTCCACAAGGACGAGAAGCAGCACATCGCCCGAATCGCCTCAGGCCTCATCTCTGAGGGCGATACCGTCTTCCTCGGCGCGGGCACCACGATCGAGCTCATGGTCGGCTTCCTTCCCGACGTGCATCTTCGGGTCATCACCAATAGCCTTCCCGTCTTCAAGCTACTCGAGACGCGGGACGACTGCGACCTGTGTCTGGTGGGAGGTCTCTATCGCCCCCGTACGGGGGCATTCGTGGGCCCCATGGCGGAGGAGGCAGTGAGCGTGCTCGGCATCGACAAGGCCTTCATCGGCGCCAACGGCATCCTCGACCACTCCATCTCGACCTCCAACATGGAGGAGGGCAAGTTTCAGCAACTCGTCTACGACAAGGCCGACGCGCGCTATCTCGTGGCCGACAGCTCCAAGGTGGGCAAGCGAGACTTCTACAGCTTCTATGACCTCCTGAAGCTCGACGCGTTCATCACCGATCCCAACCTGACCCCCGCGCAGCGGGAGGCCATCGGCACCTATACGCAAGTCCTCCTCTAGCACAGGGCCTGGGGAGTCAAGATAACGAAGGGAGACTGAACCATGAGAGTCGTCATCGGATCGGACAAGGAGGGAATGCCGCTCAAGGAGCTGGTCAAGCGGCATCTTCTCGAGAACGGGCATGAGGTCGTCGACAAGAGTGAGGTGGCTTCGGCCGATCTCGTCGACTCCGCCACCGCGGTCGCTCACGACGTGCTCGAGCACGAGGGCAGCCTCGGCATCGCCTTCGACGGGTACGGCGCCGGCAGCTTCATGGCAGCAGGCAAGGTCAAGGGCATGGTCTGCGCCGAGATCTCAGACGAGCGCAGCGCCTACATGACCCGCGAGCACAACAACGCTCGCATGCTCGCGCTCGGCTCGCACATCCTCGGCGATCAGCTCGCGCTCAACATCGTCGACCAGTTCCTCGCTGCACGCTATGCCGGTGGCCGTCACCAGGTCCGCGTTGACATGCTCAACGCGATGGCGTAATCCGCACACCACACACCCCCACACAATTCAATACGAAAGGGAGGTCTTCAGATGAAGATCGCCATTGGCTGTGACCACATCGTCACAGACACCAAGATAGCTGTGTCCGATTTTCTCAAGCAGTGCGGCTACGAGGTCCTGGACTGCGGTACCTACGACTTCACGCGCACCCACTACCCCATCTACGGCAAGCGCGTGGGCGAGGCCGTGGCCTCCGGTGAGGCCGATCAGGGCGTCGTCATGTGCGGCACTGGCATCGGCATCACCAACTCGGTCCAGAAGGTTCCCGGCGCTCGCGTCGCCCTCGTTCGCGACATGACCACCGCCGTGTACGCGAAGGAGCACCTCAACGCCAATGTCATCGGCTTCGGTGGGCGCATCACGGGACTCTTCCTCATCCAGGACATCACCAAGGCCTTCCTCGAGGCGACCTACAAGTCCACGCCGAAGTCCGATGCCCTCGTCGCCAAGATCGACGCCGTCGAGCATGCCGACCCCAAGCAGTTCGACCCCCACTTCTTCGACGAGTACAACGAGAAGTGGGCCCGCGGCGAGTACCACGACTAGCTCGAACACCAAGGAGATGGAGCAACGCCCATGATTACCACCGTCACCCTCAACACCTCGATAGACAAGGCCTACTCCATCTCCTCCCCACTCGAGGTGGGTACCGTCATGCGCGTATCGAGCTGCATCGACAACGCGGGCGGCAAGGGCCTGAACGCCTCGCGAGCGATAGCGACCGCAGGCGAGCAGGTGCTCGCCACGGGCTTCGTCGGAGGCAACAACGGCCGGCTGCTCTGCGAGCTCCTCGAGCGCGACGGCATCCCCGAGGACTTCGTCCACGTCAAGGCCGAGACGCGCTGTTGCGTCAACGTCCTCGAGCCGTCGGGTCGCTCGACCGAGTTCCTCGAGCC